>JBBQUY010000018.1:0-49880 GCA_038212015.1 Gaiellales bacterium
GCGTCTCGCCGTGGTCGCGCATCGCACGAAGGCTGAACAGTCCGGCGGCGAACGCATGGCGGAAGGCATCCTGTGGGCCGTCGAGCGGATCCCATCGACCGTACAGCGAATCCTGCATTGCCTGTGCGTCGCGTGCGACACAGATCCCGGTCCCTGCGATCCATGGATTCGTCGGGTTCCTGAGCACGAACATGATCTGTGCTCGACGATCCAGCGACACGTAGTCGAGCTGCTTCTTGACCTGCCCGTCCGTGAGCCTGTCGAGTCCGAGCAGCGCAGCTCCCATGCCGGCTCCCACGAGTGCGCCCTTCCATGCGCCCGAGCCGAGCGCACCCAGCGCCCAGCCGGCACCCGACGGACGCAGCAGCAGCACGCCGATTCCCGCGCCGATGCCCAGACCCCAGCCGATCGATCCGACCGGCGAGAGCGTCTTCGTCTTCCGCGGAACGTCCGGGGTCGTGGAGGAGAGGGTCTCGTCAAGCGTCTCGTGGCGATCGCCGTCCACGGCTGGGCGCGGCGCGGGTGCGCCGACTCGCGCGGGCAGTGCCGACACGTTCCCAAGCGAGCTGGTCATCGCAGCGCCATCCCCAATCCCCCGAGCACGATGCCGGCTCCGAGTGCGACGTCGGCTGCGTTGAGCACGCCGAGCGGGCTGGGCAGGAAGTCCGTGACGGATCCCGTCAGTGCCCGGTCGACGAGGTTCGCCGCCATCGCACCGGCAACCATGCCGGCACCTACCTGCAGCATCGTCGGTCGCTGGAGCATCGTTGCAGCGCCTGCGATTCCGAGCGCAAGCGCGCCGCCGGCCACGAGCAGGCCCGCATGCGTCGTCCCGTTCGGGTCGCTGCCGGCGATGCCGTGCTCGTTGGGCTGGCGGCGGATCCGGATGCCGAGCGGGCCGCGCACCTGCTCGCCCTCGTCGAGAGCATGCTCGACCGCGACCTTGAACGCACGGTCGACCGTGAAGGTCGCCGCTGCCGCTCCGGCCGTGATCAGCGCTGCCCGCCCGACACCCGTCATTCCGTCGACCTAGTAGTCGTCGCCCGGCGACGTACCACCGTAGGGGTAGTCGTTGCTCGGGTAGTCGTTGCGCGGGTAGTCATTGCGCGGGTAGTCGTAGTTCGGCGGGTAGTACGGCTCGCGATAGGGCGGGTCGTAGCGCGGCGTGTACGTGCCCGGGTAGTCGCAGTCCGGGTCGCCGTAGTAGTCGCAGTAGCCGTCGCGCTGCGAGGAGCTCGCGTTGCCCAGCAGTGCCGCGCCGACCGTCGCAGCCGCGAGGCCCGCACCGATGCCCAGACCCGCGAGCGGGTTGCCGCGCATCGCGCCAAGCACGCCGCCACCGACCAGGAACGTCGCGGCGAGACCGCCGAGCGCCAGGTTCTTGGGCGACGTGAGCTTGTTCGAGGTGTCCTTCGCGACCGCATGCGGCTCATGAGGCGGAGGTGTCGTGCCGGTTTTCGGCACGGTAATTCCAAGCACGGACGTCATCTGCGTCGTGTCCCTTCCTAGCGCCGCGTCCCACATTGCGCCTGCGTGCGTCCAACACGAGGCGTGGGCGCAGCTGTCCCACATCCGATGTATCGAGGTGGGATCTACGCGTGATTCATGCGGACATCACGGATCAGGGAAACGACGGGCTCGCGGCCCGGTCGTGGCGGCGTCATTCAGGCGCGAGCGGCGAGCTGCTCGTCACGCAGCTCGTCGTTGCGACGAAGCCGGCGCTGCAGCGTCTCCCAGGCATTGCCTTCGGCGGACTCGTACTCCCCGCGCGCGCTCTCGCGAACGACGCGGAGGTAGTCGATCCACGCGGCCTTGCGGCGGCGCTCCCATGCGACCAAGGCCGAGTCGACTGCCGGAACCTGACTGGATCGTGCGGTAGTCATGCCCCATAGTCTATCCGAGCGTCCTGACGCCGGGCGTTACATGCCGCGGCAGCGCCTGTCGCAGGGCCGATGGGACGCTATTGCGCGAATGTTGCCCCGTCGACGATGTGGACGCCAGGCGGCAACGACGGACGTGTGCGCTCGTCGTCGATCTTCGCGCGCAGCGCCTTGCCGGCTCGCAGCATGTCGGGCTGGTCGTGGCTGAACGAGTTGATCCAGCTGTTGATGGACTGATGGAGCAGCTCGAGCTGCTCGTCGGTCACCTGTAGCGTATGCATGGTCCCTCCCCGTGGTGAGTGCCGGGCAGCACTCCACGGAGGTAATTCCCGCCGCGGCAACGGTTGCACGGGCGGATGTGCCGGCTGCTCCGTCGTCAGCGTGTCCGCGTCCGGAGCGTGATCCAGGCCGAGGCATTGCCTGCCACGTCGACCGCTCGGATCTGCACGACGTACGGCGCACGGCTTCGAAGCCGAGCGATCCTCGTCCGCGTCGCAGTGGCACGGAGGCGCACGATGCGCGCTTTCACGCGCCTGGTGGAGAGCCTGACCTCATACCCGCGCAGGCGCACGTCATCGCGTGACCGGAACCAGGTCAGTGCGAGCGTCCCGCGCGCGGGGGAGACGGCTCGGAATCGTCCGGGCCTGGTGGGGCGGACCCGGTCCGCGGCCGTCGTCGCGTCGAGCGTGACGGCCGAGCTCGACGCCACGCCTGCGAGCGAGTACAGCGCGAAGCGGACGCTCGTCTTCGGCGCATAGCGACCGTAGGTCGCGGTCGGTGTCGTGACATCGCGTGTCGAGACCACCCGTCCACCGCGGATTTCCACGATGCGCCAGCCGGTCGTCGTCGTGCCCGACTGCTGCCAGGCGAGCGTGATCCTGGTCGACGTGATCGTCGCGATCAGGCCCGATGCGGGTATCGCTGCAGGCGGTGGCGGCGTGGGTGGCGGCGTCGTGGTCGGTGGTGGCGGCGGTGCGGGCGCTGGAATCGCGACCGCGACGATGAGCGGCGTGGAAATGTTGCCCGCGGTATCGACGGCGGCGATCGCGTAGGTGGCGGACGTGCCGATCGGCTGGCCTGACAGTGAGATGCTCGTCGTGGCGGTGGTGCCCTGCAGGATGTAGCCGCCCGTCGTCAGGCGGGACACGTGGTAGCCGGCGATGCCGGACGCATCCGTCGACGCTCCCCAGGCAACGGTCACGGTTCCATCCGTGGTCGCGCCTGCCGCGACTGGCTGCGCCGGGGTGGTCGGCGCGGTGACGTCGGGTTCGGAGTTGGTGGCAACGGTCACTGTCGCGTACGACGAGCGGTTTCCGGTCGCGTCCACGGCGCGCAGTCGGAACGAGTGACTGGTGCCCGCGGCGAGGCCGGTGAGGTCGAGCAGCAGCAGGGAAGTGCGGGGAGCGACGAGCGTCCACGCCGCGCCCACCAGGCGTTCGAGTTCGTAGCCGGCGATCCCGCCTGCGTCCGTCGACGGGTCCCATGCGAGTCGCATGCCACTGGTCGTGACGTTCGACGGGAGCAGGAACACCGGCTCGGTGGGCGCCGTCGCATCGGTGGTGGCGACCTGAACGTCTCGTGGCGCAGAGACGTTGTTGGACGGATCCCGGGCGACGAGGAAGACGTGATGCATCACACCATCGTCGAGGCCAGTAACCGTCGCGCCGAGCGCCGTCGTGCTCTTCAGGAGCGTGCCGACTGCCGAATCCCGTCGCAGTTCGTACGTGATCGGGTTTCGTGCATCAGACGAGGCGGTCCAGGTGAACGCGATTGACGTGCCGGTGACGGTCCCCACCTGCAGCGCTCCGGGCTGGGTGGGTGACTGCGTGTCACTCGTGAACGTCGCATGCGCGGCTGATCGCATCGACGTGTTCGCCATCGCATCGAACGACTCGACCTTGTACGAGTAGTCCGTGGCATCGCTGAGCCCGGTCACGGAGTGGGTCGTACCGGTGACGCCGGTCACGAGCGTGTCGACCCCGCCGACGACCTGATACAGGCGATACCCCGCGGTGCGAACGTCGTCGGTGGACGCGTCCCAGGCGAGCGAGATCGTCGATCCGGTCCGCCCGGTAGTGCGCAGGTTTGCGGGTGTGCTCGGCGCGACGTCGTCCGTGGTCGAGGTCGTGATCGTTCGTGCGGACGACGTGTTGCCGATCGCATCGCGTGCGACGATCGCGAACGTATACGTCGTCATCGGCTGGAGATTGGAAATCGTCTGTGTCGTCGAAGGCGTCGTGTGGAGAAGCGTTCCGGTCGTGTCCGATCCCGAGTGGACGCGATATCCGGTCACGTCCACATTGTCAGTCGAGGAGCCCCACGACAGCTGGACCGACGTGC
This sequence comes from Gaiellales bacterium, assembly GCA_038212015.1. GTDB lineage: Bacteria > Actinomycetota > Thermoleophilia > Gaiellales > SKUG01 > JAGQUL01. Next base: position 4,221 of record JBBQUY010000018.1, read on the forward strand.
TGGTCGCCGCGCCTGCCGTCACTGCGCCCGGCTGGGTGGGAGCGGTTCCGTCAAGCGACGTGACGGTCACCGTGTTGGATGCTGTCTCGAGTCCGGCGCCGTCCACCGCGATGATCGCGAACTGGTACTCGGTGGCATCACCCAGGCCCACCGCGTCGAACGAAAGCCCGGTCGTCGTGGTGAGGTCCAGTGGGTCTGGTGACACGCGCCGGACGCGGTAGCTGACGACACCGGCGTTGTCGGTGGCGGCATCCCATGCGAGGTGGGTGCTGCTCGACGTGGTGTCGCTTGCAGAGAGCACGCCCGACCACGACGGCGGAGTCAGGTCGGGCGTGGTGAACGACAGGCTCGTGCGCGGCGACGATGTGAGCCCCGCACCATCGACGGCCTCGATCTCGAACGTATAGGTCGTCGCCGGAGCCAGTGACGCGAGCGTCGCGTTCGTGACGGCTCCGAACGTCGCGATCGCCGTGCCGGATGCACTCGGCGCCATGCGGTAGATGCGATAGCCCGTTACCGCGACGTTGTCGGTCGCGCCGCTCCAGGAGACGGGCGCGCTCGTTTCCGTGAGCGTGCCGTGGACGAACGTCGTCGGACTCGTCGGCGGCGTCACGTCGGGCGGAGCCGTCGTGCTCGAAGTCACGGTCTGGCGTGTCGACGAGTTGTTCGCGACATCGAAGGCCTCGACCGCGAACGTGTAGGAGGTGTTCTGTGAGAGGCCCGTCGGCGTGAACGTGCGAACGCCGGGCGCAGTCGTCGTGAGCAGCTGCTCGCCGCCGGGATTGGTGCGGTAGACGCGGTAGCCGGCGACGCCGCTCTGGCCATCGGTGGAGATGCCCCAGTCGAGCTGCATGGACGTCGTCGTCTGCTGGGAGGCCGTCAGCGACGGAGGCTGCGTCGGCGCGGTGCCGTCGGCAGTCGTGGTCGGGAGGAAGTACGAGCCACCGCCGTGCATCGAGGCGTGCCCGTCCGCGTCGAATGCCTCGACGGTCACGCGATATGTCGTCCCGGGCGAGAGCCCCGTGATCGTGCCGGACAGGGCGGTGGTGGTGGGCCCCGCAAACCAGTCGACGGGATTCGCGTCGGGTGTGTAGAGCATGCGATATGAGACCGCGCCGTCGTCGGTCGACGCCGCCCAGCTGTATCCGATCGTCGTATACGTCATGGAGAACGTCTGGTTGTCGATGCTCGGCGCCGTCGGCGCCTGGATCGACCGTGCTGCCGGCGCGGCAAAGCTCACGGTCGACCGCGGCGACTCGTTGCCGGCCTCGTCGCGAGCCACGACGCCGATCGAGTGCGTCGTCGCATTGGCCAGACCCGAGAGGGTGTGGGCAGGTGATGTCACGATCGCCTGCTGCGTCCACGATCCCGAGCCGGGCGACGTCTCCACGGCAACCACGTAGTCCTCAGCGTCACCGACCGGGGACCAGGTGAGCGATGGCGAAGTGCCGCTGCTCGACGCGACCTGCAGGCCGCTCGGTGCAGTCGGCGCGGTGACGTCGGGTGCGGTTCTCGTCCAGCCCGCGATCGTCACCGAAGGAGACTGGCGGCCCCAGCCGTCGGTGAGGCGAATGCGGTACTGGTATCGCGTCCCCGGATCGAGCGGATCGCCGTACACGTCCGTGCTGAACGTCACGGTTCCGGATGCCGATCCCGAACTCCACTGGGCCTGCCGCCAGCCGCCGAGGTGCTCCTTGTCGACCTCCCAGCCGGCTGCGCCGCCGGCCTGTGGGGCGTCCCAGCGGAAGGTGATCGAGCTCGCCGTGCTCGACACGACGGCCGCGTTGATCGGTTCCGGAAGCGCAGGACCGCCCGGGGTGACGACCTCGGCGTCCGTGACGCCCGTGTCGACCGTGATCGATGTCGATTCCGCACTCAGGTTGCCGCGCCGGTCGTAGGCTCGCACGCGCAGCGCATACGTCGTGTTCAGGGTGATGCCGGTCCACGTCGCATCGAACGTCGTCTCGCCGGGCCACGCGTCGCCGACGGTGCGCCACACGCCTGCGCCGATGTCGCGCTCGATGCGGTACGTGTGCAGGTCGGCATCCGCGACCGCGTTCCATGTCAGTCGGATGAAGTCGCCATGGCCGATGCCTGCGAGGCCGGTCGGCGTTGCCGGAGCGGTCGAGTCCGCTGGTGCGGCGTACGAGTCAAGGTAGCGGTTTGCGGTCGCGGCTACGTTCCAGTTCGCTGCGAGCCAGCCGCCGTTCGGGGCGGGGTGGAAATACGAATCGTGGTCACAGTCGAACTGCAGTTCGATGCACGTCGTCGAGCTGTAGGTGCCCGAGACGCCGGTTGTTCCCGGTTCGGCGTAGCACATGACGTCGCGGCCGTCGTTGCAGTGGCTGACCTCGTTGGAATCGGGTGCGCCGTCCTGGACGGCTCCCATGTTGTGCGAGATCTCGTGGAGCAGCACGTACCAGCTTGGCCCGGTTCCGGACGAGTTGTCCTGCAGCGCAAATGCCTCGGATCGATTGTTGTCGTTGGATGCGCTCGGGTCGACGTCGTTGAACATGCTGCCGACGCCGGAGAACCCATCCAGATGGGCGTCGTAGTACACGAGGTAGCGAACCTTGGTGGCATTACCGACGTTCGACGTCGTTGCGTATTCCGCCTCGACGTCACTGCGGACGGTGCTGAAGCTGTAAGCGGAGGCGCGGCGCGGCAGGCGCATCGTCAGGACCGAGGCATCTCCGGATCCGTCACACGCGACGCGCAGTCGCCGGCCGGCCGTCGTGCTCAGCATGCGCGAGGTGTTGTCCATCACGGCGGACGCCTCATACGTGCTCTGGCGAAACGCATCGACCTTGCTCGTTGCCCTGTCGGCGCCGTCGGCCGGGATCGCATAGATGAGCTGCGTGTGGGGTTCGGCAGCCGGAACACACGAGACGTCTGCCTTCGTCGCGTTCTGGACCGCGGCGACGACGGACGGTGTCGTGGTCGATGGCGTGAGATCGGATGCCGCGTCCACGAAATCGGGGCCGTGGGTCAGCATGTCGCCGCCACCTTCCAGCTCGACCCGCAGCAGACCGTCCTCGGTCCGGCAGGCATCGCCGATCCCCTCGAACCCGACCGTCTCCACGCACGCACCGTCGACCTCGGCCGGCGCCGCCGCGAGCTCCTGCTGGAAGCTGGCCTGGGCGTGTGCATCGCGTGCAGCCGGAGCGCCGGGCCAGACCCAGTCAGGGGCTGGGGGCCCGTACGACACGTGTGGGTGTCCTGCATGCCCGAGTGCCACGGACGCGGCGATGGTGGCAAAGAATGCGCACGACGTCGTCGCGACCGTGAACAGGACAGCAACTAGGCGCGCGCGTGAGGAGAAAGCGCGGGGCATGGAGGATAGGTATCGGCAGGTCGAAGCCGCCGACTGAGCAACAATTCCCGATCCGGACGAGATCCGCAGCACGCGCCAGCCCCGGGCGTGGTGAGCATTCACTCGCCTCGGGGTAGTTCGTGCGCATGTCGAACCACGTCGCACGCAACAAGCAGCTCATGCTCGATGCGATCGCCACGTTCAATCGCGGTGAGCTCGCGGACTACCTCGCGACGTATCGCGATGATGCGGTGATCCACGGCCTGCCGCCGGAATACGGCGAGACCAAGCGCGAGCATGCGTTCTATCTGCGTGCCGTGCTGACGGCGTTTCCGGGGCTCCAGGTCGAGGTCGACGAGCTCATCGCGGAAGGACCCTGCGTCGTCGCGCGGTTGACGTATCGAGGCGCGCACGTCCAGGATTTTCGCGGGATCGAGGCGACCGGCAGGACCGTCGCCTGGAGCGGCATCGCGATCCGTCGCTACGACGAGGACGGGCTGACGATCGAGCGCTTCATCGCCAACGACACCGACGGCCTGCGTCGTGAGCTCGAAGCCGCCTGAACTCCATGCATCCGCGCTATACTGAACCATGTGGTTCAGTATCAACACCTTGATCGCACGTTCGCGGCGCTCGCCGACCCGACCCGCCGAGGAATTCTTGAGCGGCTCTCGGCAGGCAACGCCACGATCAGCGAGCTTGCGCAGCCCTACGGGATCAGCCTGACGGGGATGAAAAAGCACGTGCACGTGCTCGAGGAAGCAGAACTGGTGACCACGACGAAGGTGGGTCGCGCTCGGGTGTGCGCGCTCGGCCCGCGACGACTGGATGATGCGGCAAGCTGGATCGAGACGTGGACTGAACGCCTTGACCGACTCGCGGACGTGATCCAGAGACACAAGGGAATGGAAGCATGACCTCCACCAACAAGGCCCGCGAGGTGAACACCGGCGGCAAGCACGCCATGACCATCAGCGAAGATGGCGACGGAACCGCCACGCTGGAGCGCTTCTTCGACGCGCCGCGCGACCTCGTCTTTCGCATCCTGACAACGCCCGAGCTCGTCCCCGAATGGTGGGGTCCGCGACGCCTGAAGACGGATGTCGTCGAGATGGACGTCCGCGTCGGCGGGAAGTGGGCCTTCAACAACATCGACGACGATGGAACGGTCTACGAATTCCGTGGCGAGTACCTCGAACTCGATCCGCCGCGCGCGATCACGCAGACGTTCGAGTTCATGGGCATGCCCGGCGCGATCTCGACCGAGCGGCTGACGCTCGCCGAGCAGCACGGCGGTACGCTGCTGCGCGTCGTGTCCGACTACGGCTCGGCTGAAGCTGCACGGGCCGTCGTGTCGAGCGGCATGGAGCAGGGCGCGAGCGAGACGTACGACCGTCTCGAGGAGATTCTCGAGCGCGAGCTCGCCCGCGCCTGACCCGCGCCCGACTGACACGTTGCAGCCGCGCGGGGTGCGTCAGCTCGACCGATCGGTGGACGTGCGCGCAAAGCGCACGAGGTCGTTGAGCAGGCGCATCTCGCGCAGCGACGTGGCGCTCGTCGCCAGGAGCGTCGGACTGGCGACGACGATCGACAGCGCACGTGCGCGACTGATCGCGACGTTGAGGCGGTGCGGATCGAGCAGGAACTCCAGGCCGCGTGGCAGCTCGTCACGGCTGGAGGCGGTCATCGACACGATCGCGATCGGAGCTTCCTGCCCCTGAAATTTGTCGACGGTGCCGACGGCGATGTCGTCGCCGAGCACGCGTCGCAAGGCCCGGCGCTGCGCGTTGTAGGGCGCGACCACGATGATGTCCTTCGGCACGATCGCACGCTCGGCCTTGTCGGGATGCGGCACCACGCGCCCACGCTCGAGCAGCTGCCCGACGAGAACGCGGATCGCCTCGACCTCCTCGGGCGAGCTTGCACGGTTGCCGACGTGCTCGATGCGCAGCAGGTGCGTACCGCTCGCGGGAAGCCTCGCGTCGGGCGCATCGACGCGCTGAATCGACGTCGACGGGTGCGCACGCAGTTCGCTTCGGTAATACGTTGTCGACACGAAGTCGCACACGTTGGGATGCATGCGTCGCGATTCGGGCAGCAGGACGGCGCGATCGTGCGGCAACACCGGTTCGTCACCGAACAGGTGCTCCAGAGCCGACGCGCCGCACCCATGCGGATGCTGCACCTCCGCAGGCTGGGGCAGCTGCTGCGGATCGCCGACGAGCACCACGCGGCGCGCGCAGGCAGCCATCGCCGTCAGGTGCAGCAGCGACACCTGACCGGCCTCGTCGACCAGCAGCACGTCGAGCGCATCGCACTTGGCGAGCGCCCACGCCGTGCCGGCAATCACATGCACGTCGCCATCAGCAGCCATCTGCGCCGCGTCGCTCGTCGAGCGGGGCCGCTCGATCCAGGTCTCGCCGAACCCGAATGTGCCGGGCGACTTCTCGCGATGACGCAGTGCATAGGCCGCTCGCAGCTGCAGCGGCCGACCCTCCCGTTCGCGTTCCAGGCGCAGTCGCTCGATGCCCTGCAGCACGTTGATCACGGCGTCATGGGAATTGGAGGAGATGCCCACGCGAAGCCCGGAGTCCACCAGCTCGGCGATGAGGTGCGCGCTCGTATACGTCTTGCCGGTCCCGGGTGGGCCCTGGATGATCAGGTGGGATCCGTCGATGCGCCGCACCAGGTCGGCGACGCGACCGATGTCCGGTGGATCGCCCACGCACTCGGGTCCGCCGCCGCTGGTCGTCCGCGTGTGGTGGCGCGCAAGGATCGACAGGGCCGCGGCGCACGGCTCTTCGGGTGCAAATGGGTCGAGGCCAGCGTCGAGGCAGGCGACGAGCTGTCGACCGACGTGCTGCGCGGTCTGCTCGAGCGGACGCATCTTGATCTCGGTCCAGCCGATGATCGAACGCGGACGCCAGTCGCGCGGCACGGCGCGCAGCTTGTCGGCCTGGCCCTTGCTCGTGCGGATGGTGACCGTGCACTCGTCCACGTCGAGCGCACGTACCGTGCCGATCGTCTCGACCACGGACGGATCGATCGCGTCGTGTCCGACCTCGACCATGTGCACCTGGTCGGGGAACCGGTACGTGCGATCGATCGTTCCCTCGCGCGCCCCTTTCGGTGACTCGTCGACGTCGACGAGCTGCAGGTCCGACAGCACGTTGGGATCGGTCACGTCATCTTCGGGATGCCGGTCGTGCTTGCGCCCGTGCAGGTCACCGAAGAACTCGCGGCTGATGCGGCGTTGCCAGCCCGGCATTGCGCTCAGCAGGCGTGCAGCGAGCCGCACGTCATCGCTCCGCGCGTCGTCGTCGGCGATCGCGTCGAGGCGCTCGACGAGCAGCCTGGTCTCGCTCGGCTCGGTCGACGGCTCGTCGCTCGGCTCGTCGGCCTCGGGATCCTCCTCGGGCGACGGCGCTGCGGGCCAGTCGATCCCTTCCCGCGTGCGCGCGAACTCCCGGTGCGTGAGCAGCCAGTCGCGCAGTGCGAGCGTGCTGTCGCAGTCGACTCGGTTGTAGTCGATGATCGTGTCGCGCACCTGCTCGTCGCGCTCGTTGAGCCAGTGTTCGTAGACCTCGATCGACGCACCGCCGTCGGCGAGTTCGTCGCCGACGCGGCTGACCCCGTACAGCGGTTCGAGCTGCTTGATCGAGTAGCTCGGGCGCCCGACCTGCATCGCTTGGCGCACGACGGCGTACAGGTCGACGAAGACCCCCTCGCGCAGCAGCGAATCGAGCCGCCACATCTCGTGCGGATGCTCCTTTGCAAGCCGCCGCAGGGCGGTGATCTCATACGGCGCGTAGTGGAACACGTGCATGCGACCGCCCGAACGCTCGCGACGCGCGTGCACCTCGTCCAGGAACGCGGTGAATGCCCGAGCCTCCGCGGCAGGATCGTCGGCCCAGATGTGATCGAACGCGAGCGTCCCGTCAGCGCCGCGCGTGGTCCATCCCCACAGGTACTCCAGAGCGCCGCGCTCGTGGTACGGATAGCCCTCGAAGTCGAAGAACATGTCGTCGACGTGGGGCTCTGGCAGCAACGCGAAACCACGCCCACCCGCCTCGTCCGGCGCCGGTCGGCGGTACGCGATCGCTGTGTCGGCCGGTTCGCCGTCGCGCGACTCGCGCTGCAGCCGCGCCTGCGTCACCAGACGCGGCAGCGTGGCTCGTCCGATGCCGGGCACGTGCTCGAGCTGTGCATCGGCGAGCTGCGCGAGCGTCTCGATGCCGACCGTCGCGAGCTTGCCACGCTGGTCGGTGCGAATGCCGGCGACGAGCGACAGGTGATCCGTCTCGCGCCAGCGTGCCTGGCAGATCAACGCGAAGTCGCACCCGGCGCAGTGCGCGACCGGCTCCGGCATGCGCTCGAGCGCCGTCGGCAGATCCGCCTCCAGCGCCGCGACGAATCGCTCGCGCGCCGCACGAAAGTACTCGACGTACTCCGACGTCAGGAAGTCGTGTCGCTGACCGTCACCCGTGACGACATGGATCTCGCGCGGAGTCGCCCCCTGCAGCAGTTCGAGTGCGTCCGCATATGCGCTTGCCTGCAGCAGGTGCTCCGGCCTGACGCTGCGTGCGTACTTGATCTCGACGGGCTCGTATCGGTTTCGCGTCCGGAGCGTACCGGCTGCGGCCTCCACGTCATCGACGCGCTCGAGCAGGTCGGCGTACCCGAACAGCGATGCCGATCGCATCGGGGCCTGGGCGATGAGTTCGATGCCGTCGCGCATCGCCGCCTCGAGCGCGACCCGCCCCGCGCGTGCATCGTCGCCCGCCTCGCCGATGTCGACGAACCTGCCGCCGGCTGCTTCGACCTCGGTCCGGCGAGCCGCGACGTACGAGGCCTCGAACTCGCGGCCCTTCTCGATCACGAGCGACGCCTTCACCTCACGCTCGGTACGCCCCTCGGCGATCGCCACGGCCAGCTCGCGCGCGCGATCGGTCAGGTGCTCGCACCGTGCGTGGTTGGCGAGATCCGTGGCGGAGCCGGAATGGCGTCGGGTGTCGGGGTCGTATCGCATCGCGGTTGGGGGTTCCTCACGTGATAACGCAGGCGTCGGTCACACCCGACATCCACATGAGCGTCGCGAAGCGTTCGAGATCCACCCCTTGCGCGACGCCGTGAGCCCGCTACAGTGACCTGCACGTAGCAACCGCTGGAGGAGACCCCATGCATGGGTTCCCGATGACCAGCGGCGCGCGTGTCCAGCGCTCCAGGTAACCCGGTTCGCGCGGCACGTTCGCCGCACGAAGACCGAACACCCACCTGACGCAACCTCGCGACGACGCATCTGTCTTCGCGCCTTCTCACGGACACCATCATGAACACACCCAAGCGACCCGACGAGCGGGTCGGGCTCGGCGCCGGCGTGGCGTACGATCCCGTCAAGCCGTTGTTCAACGCGCTGCGCATTCGCCGGCGCCTCACCCATCTGCGTACCGAGCGCTTCCCAATCCGGGAGGACGCCGTGGTCGTGCTCGAGGAGCTGCTCGGCGCCAACGTCACGCACTCCGAACGCGACTACGACGGCGAGGTCGACCTGATATGCGAGCCCGGAGGCGGCACGATCGCGTACCTCAACACGGACGCGCACGGCGGCAACGGCTACCTGTCGGTGGCCGCATCCACGCGCGGCTTTGCGGGCGTGACGCTCGACAGGATCGTCGCTGCACTGCGCCGTGACGACACCGACGACGAGCGAGTCGCGATGCGGCTGTGGACCAAGGGTGCGGGATCGCCCACGTTCACGCGGCGCGTGCTCGATGCGCCGTCGATCATCGACGCTGCCACGAACTACCCGCGCGCGGTGCGCGGCGAGCTCGAGCGCATGTGCGGCATCGACCAGAACAAGGTCGGCGGCCTGGCGCTCTGGTACGGGCCGCCCGGCACCGGCAAGACCACGGCGGTGCGCGCGCTCGCGCGTGCGTGGCGCACGTGGTGCGACGTGCACGTCGTCGTCGATCCGGAGTCGCTGCTCGCCGATCCCGGCTACCTCATGAAGGTCGTCACGGAGCGATCGTTCGAGGACGACCTTCCCGCGGGCGCGGTATCGGCGGAGCGCCGCTCGCGGCTCGTCGTGCTGGAAGATGCCGGTGAACTGCTGTCGGCGGACGCACGGGCGCGAACGGGGCAGGGGCTCTCGCGGATCCTCAACGTCACCGACGGGCTCGTCGGGCGCGGGCTCGGCACGAGCATCCTCATCACGACCAACGAGGAGCTCGGCAGCGTGCACCCGGCGATCCGTCGCCCCGGTCGCTGCTGGGCGCAGGTGCGCTTCGGGCGCTTCTCCGGGCCCGAGGCGCGTGACTGGCTCGACGGACGAGGGCTCGAGCACGGCGCGGTCGCGGGCTCGAGATCGCTGGCGGAGCTGTTCGCGATCGAGCGCGGCGATCCGATCGACGATGCGACCGATCAGGCCCCGCTCGGCTTCCGGGCGTGAACAACCGCATCAGAGCGTGCCCCTGGCGCCGGCGTCCGCGTGGAAAGCGGCCAACCGGTGGCCTACCCATTGTGCGGCGCTGGGGGCACGCTACAGTGATCTCTGTTGCCGCCGGCAGCAGGCGCGACCCACTTGGGGCCGCACCCGCTACTGGCGGCATTTCGAATTCTGGGCCGATTCAGCGCCCGCAGTCCTTCTTGAGCGCTGCCACGAATGCCGCCATCGCCGGCTCGTGCTCGCTCAGGAACAGCGACGGCTCCACCAGCTCGAGTTCCACGACGCGCAGGTCGCCGAGCTCGTCGGCCGCCATGTCGACGCGGGCGTAGAGCACCTCGAAGTTCGCGAACGCGGGCAGCGTACGCAGTGCGCGTCGCGCCAGGCGCTGCTCGTCCTCGCTGACGGGATGCGTTCCAAGCACGGCCGGATCGTCACCATCGAAGCGCGGGCCCTTGCGAACCGTGTGCGTGAACTCCCCGCCGATCCACACCACGTTGCGCTCGCCGTCCTCGGCGATGGAGGCGAACTGCGGCTGCACGAGCACATCGCTCGTCGCCTGCAGCACCATCACGTGTGCGGCCGCGGCCTCGACCTGGTCGTCGCGCGTGAGGTCGAACGCGCGCACGCCGCCTGAGCCCGCGCCGACCGCGGGCTTGGCGACGATGCGCTCCCACGGCAGCGACCGCATCGCGTCGGCGTCTCCCGCGCGCCCGCCGCGCATGAACCAGCGCGTCGGCACGACCGGCACCTCGTTGCGCTCGAGCGTCGCGAGGTATGACTTGTGCGTGTTGGGCACGATCGCCGAGAGCGAGTTGCGCAGCGTCGTCTTCGCCGACGACGCGCGGCGCGCCCACGCAAGGAACGCGTCGCGGTCGGCCGTGTAATTCCACGTCGAACGGATCACGGTGAGCTTGGTTGCGTTCCAGTCGACGTTCGGGTCGTCCCACGCCGCCATGCGCGCCTCGATCCCCGCCTCGTCGAGCGCATCGAGCAGCGGCTGCTCGTCCACGTCGGGCTGGGGCATGTCGCGGCAGGTGACGAGGGTCAGGTCCATGCTGGGATCCTAGGTGGACCGTCTATGCGATGCGCGCGAGCGGCAGCATCCGCGACAGCAGCAGGTTGCGACAGCCCGACGCCTTCGTCACGCGCAGGTTGTCCGCCCGGCGATTCACGTAGCGCAGCACGCCGCTCGAGTTGCCCGCCGCGCGATATCCCACGAGCGGCGTCGCGAAGTTGCCCTGGCGTGCGCCGCCCAGACAGTTGCGCGCCGCCACGTTGCCGACGCCCACGCGGCGCGGCGCCTGCTCCCAGTAGTGCTCGAGGTTGGAGCGCACCTGGCTGCCGTTGATGACGTTGCGCAGGACCACGTTGCGGCTCGACGCGTACCCTTCCGCGCCGCTGAAGATGATGCCGGTGCCGTTGCCGTCGATGAGGTTGTTGGCGATGAGCGATCCCTGGGCGTCCGGATACAGCTGGATGCCTCGGTCGGCGTTGTCGAAGATCACGTTGTGGACGATCCGCGCACGCCGCGCGCTCTCCACGTAGATGCCGTGGTGCGTGTTCGCGCCGCGGCGTCCACAGTCATGGATGCGGTTGTACGCCAGCACCGGAGCGATCGCCGAGCCGTAGCCACGGATCGAACCGAGCACCACGCACACTCGCGTGCGCACGTTGGTGATGTCGTTGTCGAGCAGCATCGCGTGAGCGGCATTCACCGTCGGACTGGGAAGCGAGTTTCGCGCCGTATCCTTGATGGCTCGACCATCCAGGCGCAGGTGGGCGACGACCACATGGTCTGCGCCGCGCGCCACCCACAGTCGCCCGCGGATGCTCGCCGTCGCGCCCGGTCGCGAACGCAGCGTGACTTTCGCCGCCGCGCTGCCGCCGCGCATGATGCTCACGTCTTCCACGAACGCGCCGTCGAGGCAGCCGACCGTTCCCGGCTGCCAGGCCTGCACCAGTCGCGAGATCGTCCGCCAGGGGGAGGTCGGCGTTCCGGCGCCCTGGTCCGACCCTGACGTGGAGACGAAATGCGTGCACGCGGCGCTCGCACGGGTGACGATCGGTACCGGATCGCTTGGCGACGATTTCCCGCTCGCGTTCGTCGCCACGACCTGCAGCTGCTGGTACGAGGCCGGGGTCAGGTCGGAAACGACCACGCCCGTCCCCGTGACGGACGTGACGGTGACGCCGTTGAGCCGCACGTCGTAGGAGGTCGCACCGTTGACGGGGAGCCAGCGCACGGTCGCGGCGTTGTCGGATGCGACCTCGAGCCAGGCATACGGCATCGACGGCCGTGACGCTGCCTGCGCGGCCGCAGGCACGAGCGCTGCCAGCAGCACGAGGGCGAGCGACATCGACCGGATTGCACGGAGCATCATGCTCCACGCATCGGTGTCGGGCGCGGGCGCTTGAGTCGGTCGTCGCATCATTCGCCTGTACGTCGGAATCCCGTCGCTCTGCGCCTCACTGCAGGTAAGGAGGGGCCGAACGGGGCGACTGGGCCCGATCCGTTCAAGTTCGGCCACAATTCGGACGATGCAGAGCGGGTCGAGCCTTGGCCAAGGACGCGCGCTGCATCACGACGACCCGCATGGAAGCGATACCCGCCTCACGCGTGCTCGCGTGCGTGCACGCGCTACGGAGCTGGCTACACTGCTGGTCGTGTTCCTTGTTGCCGTGCTGTCGCTCGCCGGTCCGGCAGGTGCGGCCATTCCTTCCAAGCCGAACTGGGCGTGGCAGCCGAGCGGCCCCGTCAACGTCGTGGAGCCGAGCCCCGACGGCAAGTACCTGTATGTCGGCGGCCAGTTCGACTATGTCGGCCCGGTGACCGGCCAGTCCGTTCGCCTCGACGGTGACGGCAACATGTCGACGGTCGACTGGCCGGTGTTCAAGGGTGGAGCGGTTCGCGACATCATCTCCGACGGCGCGGGCGGCTGGTTCGTCGGCGGCGCATTCACCACGGTCGACGGACAGTCGGCGCGCAACGTCGTCCATGTGCTTCCGTGGGGGGCGCTCGACCTGAGCTGGAACCCCGGCGTCTTCCCCGCCGGCGCCAGCGTGCTTGACCTGGAGCTGTCCGACGACGGGAATTCGCTGTACGTCGCCGGTTCCTTCGGGGACGTCGACTACGACACCAGCGGCGCAGCGAACCTCGCGAAGTTCGATGCGGGCACAGGGATGATCGTTCGCTCATTCAGCGGCACTGGCACCGATGCCGCGGTCCATTCGATCGTGGAGCACGGGGGCTACCTCTACGTCGGCGGCGAGTTTACGACCTATCGCGGCGCGTCACGGTCGGGACTGCTGCGCCTGGCTTCCGACGGCTCCGCGGATACATGGCTCTCAGGCGCGCAGCCAGATGGTTCGGTGCGCGACATGGCGCTCGAGGGCAATGAGCTCTACGTCGTCGGCGACTTCACGAGTCCGAAGACCCGTGGCATGAGCTTTGACCTGTCCGACCCGGCGACACCGGTCGCAACCAGCTGGAATCCGGATGCCAATGCGCAGATCCACGCGATCGACGTGGATGCGGCACATATCGTGATCGTGGGTCAGTTCACGACGTTGGGCGGCACCAACAACGACCGAGAACATGTAGCGGTCTTCTCGCGCGGCAGCTCCACGCCGACGGCAGCGAACCCCGGCGCCAGCATCGACTGGTCGGGGATGGCAGCGAATCTTGCCGTGGGCGTCGACATCGTGTCGGGAGGCGCGAGCGTTCGAGTCGGCGGCAGCTTCGACAAGGTCGGCACCGTCAGGTCACGAGGCGCATTCGAGTTCACGACCACGACCGGCGCTGTCACGGCCTGGAAGACACGGTTCGGTGGTGCCGTCTACACGTTTGCCCAGGACGGTGCGACGCTGCTGACGGGCGGCTCCTACATGTCAGCAGGGGGCGTGATGCGCGATTCGATCGCCAAGATCGACCTCGCGACCGGACGCCCCACGACCTGGGATCCGCTCGTGCTTGACGGCAACGGATCGGCCGAGGCGATCAACGCGATCGCGGCGACGACGGATGCGATCTACGTCGGTGGTCGCGACTTCCTGCCGAGCTTCTCGACCTCGTCGCCGCTCGTCGCCATCCACCCCGTCTCCGGCGCACCGCTCGCGTCGACGGTGCCCATGATGAGCGGTGCGAACCGCGTCGTGCATGACATCGAGCTGGATGGCGGGTTCGTCTACGTCGCGGGCGAGTTCACGAGCTCGTCGGCGAACGTGATGCGCTTCACACCGGGCACGGGCTCGACCGACGGCTGGAATCCCGCAGTCAACGGTCCAGTGCGCGCGATCGACTTCGACGCGAACAACGTCTACCTCGCCGGTGACTTCACGAACATTGCCAGCACCGTGCCGGCGCGTGCCTACGCGGCGTCCGTCTCGAACGGCACGGGTGCCGCTGTGCTCAGCGGATGGAATCCGAACGTCAACGCGCCGGCGTACGCTGTGTCGGTCGAAGGTACGAATGTCTACGTGAGCGGCGCGTTCACCGCCCCAACGGCCGGGTTCGTCCACACGAGCGCGAGCGGTGCAGTGCTCGTCCGCACGGTGATGCCGAACGGTCCGGTCGCGGCGATCGACGCGGCTGCCGACGGCGTATTCCTCGCAGGTACGTTCAGCCAGATCGCAACGAGCTGGCGACCGAAGTTCGGGGCGCTCAACTCTGACGCCGGAGCGACTATGCCGCATCCGTGGGCGCCGAGCGCGCCGGGCTCTGGCATCTGGAGCCAGGCCAGGGACATCGAGCGGTCGAACGGTCACGTATTCGTGGGTGGCGAGAACGGCATCGGCATCTACGAGTCGCTCGCGGACGGGCGAGCACCCGTCAACGCGCTCATGGGCGTCGATGAGGCCTTGCCTGGCGTGAACCATGCGGACGCGACCTACTTCATGGACGCGACGGACACGGTGTACGTGCGCACCAACGGGCCGGTGGCGAATCCGAGCTTTACCGTTCGCACCCGTGCGCATGATTCCTACGCGAGCGTCGCCGACGGCTACGCCGACATCTCCGGCCTCGAGAAGATCACGTGGCCGCCCATCCCGAGCACGCTCGGCTCCTGGAGCGGTGCGGGGCAGGTGCCAGGCGCCTCGCGCGGCCTCAATCTGACGTGCTTCGACGATTCAAGCTTCGCGACGACCGGCCCGGGCAGCGGCACGGCATCGGGGATCGACAGGTCCATCGACTACGACGGAGCGATCGGAAAGCGGCCCGACCAGCTGCCAAGCCTGCCGGCCGCGCTGATGTGGTCGATCAAGGGTGCCTACGACGACGCGACGGACTCGAGCTTCGGGCTGTTCGCCTGCCGATGGAAGGGTTACCTGGTCGCGCCCAGTACGGGAACGGGAGGGGACTACAGCTTCAGTGCGCTCGCCGATGACAAAGTGCGCGTGAACGTCGGTGGACTCGACGGCACGTGGCCGACGATCGACGCGTGGACGGTGGCCCCGTACGTCTCGACTCCGATGTCCTTCGTCCACGGCGAGGCGCGACCCATCACCGTCGAGTGGATGGACAACGCTGCCGAAGCCAGCATGCAGCTCAAGTGGGATGGTCCGGACTGGACCAATCGGCCGATCACCGAAGCCGCCTTCGTCACGAAGGTCGACTACGCCCGCACGTATACGATGAAGGCCCCCGGCGGGGTCGGCGACTCGGGCATGCTCCCCGTGACCGCGCACGATCGCGTCGGCCTGACCGCGGACGCACCGTTCCGGGTCTTCGTGGACAACGCGCTGCCCACCTTCGGGGGTGCGATGACGATGAGCCCCCTGTTCGGCTGGTCCACGACGCCGACGCTGACGCTGTCGATGCCCTCGTCGTCGGACGCGGGTGGCTCCGAGGTGCTGACGCGAAAGCTCGAGCGTCGCTCGACCGCGCTCCTGACCGGCGGCGGATGCGCCGCCACGCCAGCACCCGACGCCGACCTCTGGACCTCGCTCGGCCCGTGGGGAGCCGGTGGCGGCACGCTCACCGAGTCCGGACTGACGAGCGCGTGTTACCAGTACCGCTTCGTCGTCACCGACAACGTCGGCAACAAGGCGATCGCCGAGCCCCCCGGCCAGGCGAACTTCACCAACTGGCACCGCGTCGACCTGAGCCCTCCCGCGGACGTCGCCGTGTCCTATACCGTTCCGAACCAGGTCGCGGGGACGGTCGACGTGTCGTGGACCGCGACGGACCCCGAATCCGGGATCGATCCGGCATTCACGTACCTGACCAGGCGCACCGCCACCTACGAGAACGGTACGTGCGTGAACCCGAGCGCCAACGAGCCGTTCGGCGCGAGCAATCCCGCACCGACGAGCACCGTGTCGCTGGTCGATGGCCAGTGCGTGCAGTTCGGCGTGCAGGTGCGCAACGGCGCCGGAGGCGCGACGACGTGGTCGGCGCTCGGCCAGGTCATCAAGACCGATCGAACGCCGCCGTCGGCGAGCGTTTCGATCGCCGGCGGGCCCGTCTTCTCCGGCCCCGTCGCGGTCAGCGCCACTGCAGACGACGTCAACTCGGGCCTGGCAAGTGCATACGTGACGTACGACGGGCCGAGCGCAAACGACGGGACGATCTGCACCTTGGTCGGGCCCGGGACTTCGAGCTGCAACTGGGATACCATGGCGCTGGCGCTTCCGCCCGGTTCGTACATGGTCAACGTGACCGCCACCGACGACGCCGGCAACATCTTCACGCCGCCGACCCCCATGACGGTGCTCGTCGACAACGCCCCGCCGGTGATGTCGGGCGTGCGCATCACCGAAGGCTCAGGGGCCGCCTTCCAACACATCGACGTGAGTGGCGCGTCGCCCGTCGCCTTCTTCAATCCCGCCCAGTCGGGCTCGATCAGCGTGGCGGTCGATGCGATCGATTCGCCCGCGGGTGTGAGCCAGGTCAACTTCACGACCCCAGGTGGTCTCTGGTCGGCCGCGGGCACCGACGTCACGCCGTTCGGTGCCAATGACGAATACTCGTATCCGCTCACCTGGTTCGTGGGAGCAGGCTCCGGAACCGGGACAGTCACGGCGGTGGACACGATCGGAAATTCGGCGAGCGAAGGCTTCACGGTGACCGCGGACGCCGACGCTCCCACCGGCGGCTCAATCGCGTATCCGGACGGGCTCTCGGCGAACGCGGTGCTGACCCTGCAGGATGGCGTCGATGTCGCGGGCGGGTCGGGCATCGCATCGTCGCAGGTGCTGCGCCGCAGCCTGGCGCTCGTCGCCGGCACCTGCCCGACCGCGGCGCTCGGAGCGGAGCCCTGGACGTCGGCCGGCATGCCGACGTACGCGTCGATTCCGGACACGGCGCCGGGCAACGAATTCACCGACACGACGATCGTCAGCAACCGCTGCTACCAGTACGCGCTGCGGGTCAGCGACAACGTCGGCAATCCGACCACCTACACGTCGACCGCGATCCTGACCACGGCACCCGCGGGCCTCATCATCGGCCCGTCGACCGTGGCCGCCGGCGCGACCGAGGGCGGCGCTCCGACGACGTTCAGCGTGCGCCTGCGAACCGCACCGACCGCGCCCGTGACCGTGTCGTACCGCGGAGACACGCAGGTCGGACCAAGTTCCGCCGCCTCGATGACCTTCACGCTTGCCGACTGGAACCTGCCGAAGACGGCGACGGTCCCAGCCATCGACGATGCGCTCGACGACGACGGCGTCGGCGGCTTCGTGATCTTCGACACCTCGTCGCCCGCACCCGGTGACAGCGACTACGACGCGGTTCCCGACACCACCGTTGCGGTGGCGGTCGTCGACAACGACGTCGCCGGTCTCAGCGTCACCACGCTCTCGCCGAACGGGGGAGTGAGCGTCGCCGAGCCCGCGACGACCTCCACCTACGCCGTGAAGCTCACGTCGCAGCCGTACGGAACCGTCACCGTGACAACCGGACATGGGACTCAGGCAAAGGCAACCCCCGCCACCATGACCTTCGACGCGGCGACCTGGAACGACGCACGGACGGTGACCGTGCAGGCGGTCGACGACCCGGACATCGAAGGTCCGCACGCAACCAGCATCACCAATACCGCCTTGTCGACGCACGCAGGCGACGCTCCGTATGCCGCGCTGCCGGTCTCGACCGCACCGGTCACGATCACCGACGACGACGTCGCCGGCTTCGACATGGACGGCCCGGTCAATCCCGAGCTGAACGAGGCAGACCCCAACGTCGTCGCCAACGTCCGGGTTCGACTGCGCGCGCGCCCGACGAGCGACGTCACGCTCAACTGGATCACGGGTGGTGGGCAGCTCGTCGCCTCCGGTCCGCTCACGTTCACGCCCGCGAACTGGAGCGACTGGCAGGTCGGCACGATTCGCGCAGCCAACGACACGGTTGCAGAGCCGCCGCTGCATACGGTGGTCGGTGGCGGTGCGCTGACCTCGGCGGATCCGAACTTCGCGGCCGTTGCTCCACTGACCGGTCCGGTCACGATCCGCGACGACGATCCCGCAGCATTCCTGACGTCGCCCGGGACCGGCTGGAGCACCAACGACGACGGTCAGCTGCTGCTCGACGAGCGCGCGACATCAGGATCGGTGCTGCGCATCCGCGCAATGGGCGATCCGACGAGTGACGTCACGATCACGCCGGTGGCGCTGCCAGCCGGGCAGCTCGTGATCTCCCCGGCCAGCCAGACGATTCCCGCAGGATCGCACGAACAGGTGGTCAGTTTCAGCGTCCGCGCGGTCAACGACCGCGAACCGGAGCTCGATCCGCATCCGGCCAAGGTGACGTGGAGGGTGACGACGAGCGATGCCATGTACGGCGGGGCAGCGATTCCCGTCACGGTCGTGCGCATCAAGGACGGCGATTCGACCACCACGCGTGAGGTCACCCCGGACCCCACGCCGACGCCCACACCGACGCCCACTCCCACGCCCGATCCAGGTCCCACGACCGTGAACGACGGCGGCAACCACGACGACACGTCCACGCCGCCGCAGCCGACCGGCGACGGCCCCGGCAGCAACGGCGACGACCCGCCCGGCAGCACCGTCGCCGACGACGGCAGCGTTGCCGAAGACAGCGGCCCGGCGACGAACACGAACGACGATGACGAGACGCGCGGTTCGCGCGCTGCGACGAAGACGAAGAACCCCGCGAAGCGGCTCAAGAACTGGGCGTCGGAGAACAAGGGCAAGGCGTCGGTTGCGGCAAGTGCTGCCGGTACCGCGGCACTGTGGGGCGCGAAGCCACTCGCACTGGCCGGGAAGGCGCTCATGTCCGGTGGCGGTGGCCTGCCGGGTCATCCGCCCGGCATGACCCAGGTACGGCACCTGTTCAAGCGCAAGGTACGCGCGAAGGTGAAGCGATTCTGGCGCGGCAAGAAGCGTGACGTACGCGAGGACGACGATGACTGGGACGACTTCTTCTGGGGCGACCGCGCGGCCTAGAAGAAGATTCAGCAAGCCGGTTGCGCTTTCGTCCACATCCCCGACTGACGTTCCCATCGCTGGTACTCGCCGTCCGGAGAAGCTTCGACCTAGTCGCGCTCCGTACTTGCTGCAGGAGGGACAGTAGTCGATCGCTCCCTCGGCGTGCAAGGGGGCGCGGCCTGCTTGGCCGCATACGTTCGCTGCGAGCGAACTTTCGTGGCCGCCTCCTGCCCCGAACCTCGATCAGTGGTCGAGCTTCGGGCCGGCACCATGCGCATCCCAGCGTTCGGCCAGCTCGGCCTGGACGGCACGTACCCGCTCCAGGTTCGCCTCATAGTGTGCGGCCGGGCGCCGACCACGGGTCGCCGCGTCGCGCGCCCTGAAGCGCGTGACGTGCTCGTCGGCGTCCTCGATGACCAGCAGCTCCGACGTGACGTGCACGCCGTCGCCCGACGCCTGTGCGTATGCGCCCGGAACCACGTGTACGCCCTCGACGATCACGTCCCAGCCCTCGGTGAGCGCGTAGTCGACGCCTGCCTCGATCGCGCGCAGGATCGGCGCGCACTGCCTCAGGAATGCATCGATCGACACGTCGCCACGAATCGCGTCGCCCTCGTGTGCGGGCAGGTTGAAGCTCTCGCCCCACAGGTCCGGGTGCGCATCGCGTTCGACCACGGCTCGCAGCTGCGCGCGGACGACGTCGGTGGCGATCACGCACACGGTTCGCGCCTCGGGTGCGTTCAACCATGCCTGCTGCAGTTCGCGAGCTCGGGTGCTCGTGCCGGTTCCGGAGGCACCGGCGACGTAGTGGACGCGCTGCGTCACGCGGCGTCGGGCCATACGTGCTGGACGACGCTCGAGCGGGCCTCGACCGAATCGGGTGCAGGCAATTCCAGCACCTCGTGCACGCGTTCGAGCATGCGCTGCTCGGCCAGGCGCATGTAGCCGTCGGCGCGTGCGACGGCCGTGAGCGTCTCGAGGATGTGCAGCGCCTGGGGGCGAGGCATCTCGGCGAGCTGCGCGAGCGGGTCGCGCCCCTCGGTCGGATTCATGAACAGCTCGCGAACGAGCGCACGAAAACGAAGCCGCACGTCATCGTTCGCGCCACCGAGACGGTCCGCCACGTCGAGCGCGACCGCCAGCTCCGAGCCGACGAACGCGCCGTCCGTGCGCGCCATCGTGCAGACGAGCCGCAGGTGTAGTTCACGCCACTCGTCGGCAACACGCAGCGGGCCCGCGGGCGTCGCGGCGCGGTACACGATGCAGGTCGCCACGAGACTGCGCGGCGCGCCGTCGCCGGCGCGCGGATCCGGCGCGCAGCCGTACCCGCGGTCGGCGAGTTCATCGATTGCCACGGCGAACGCGTTGACGAACGGGAGTGCGCCGGAGGGGTCGATGCGCTTGACCAGCACCCGCGGATCCACGAGCCAGGCCTCATCGACCGGAAGGATCGCGTCGACGTGTGGATCGAACCGGAATTCAGGCGGTGGGCACATGCTTCAAAGATCGGCCGATCCGCCCTCGTGCTTGAGGCGTTCCGTCGCATCTCACGGGTGGGTGCGGGCGGCTTCGAGCCACACCTGGATGTCCGCCGTATCCGGCAGGGCCACGCCGGTCGTCACCAGCAGGCGACGGGCGATCGAACAGGCGACGCCCACGTCGAAGCAGTCACCGAACATCGGGTTCGGATCCCGCTCCGCGGCATAGTCGGCAAGCACGTCGGCCGGCACCGTCGCGAGCCAGGTGTCGAGCAGCGTCTCGAGCGCATCCATGAGCGGGGCAGCATCGATCGGCGCGAGTTCGTCTCCGTCGACCGTCGCGACCGTGGCACGCGCCGCCGCGTCACCGAGCGCGTCGATGAGGGTCGCGCGCAGGTGCGGTGGTGCGTCGGCGTTCCACTGGGCCCAGTCGTATGCATGCGCGGCGACGCGCCCGAAGCGGCGGATCGGCAACTGCTCGACGAGCGCGTCCGGGTTCGCATCGAGGCTGCGCTCATACGCGAGCGTGCTCAGCTCACCCAGGATCATCACCACGGGCTGCACGCGCTCATAGAGTGCGCCGCCGAACATGCGGCGCGCGCTCGAGTGGCTGATCGGCACGGTCGCGCGACGGATCAGATCGGCTGATCGAGCAAGGTGTGATCGGATCGACATCGTGTCGAGCTCGACCGCGTCGGTCAGTTCCAGCAGCACGTCGGCGGTCGTGCGCAGCTGCTCGGCGAGGTCGCCGTCGACCACGATGAAACCATCGGCGGCGACGGCCTCGACCAGCTCGGCGAGGAAGTCCATCGTCGCTGCCCGAACGTGCACCTCCTCGAGGTCGACGGTGTCGGGGGTCGGAAACTCGATGACGTCGGCGGTCTGCATGGTCTGCTCCTGGTTCGGGATGAATGCCACAAGCAGCGTCGCGAATCACGTGTCACGAGATGCGCGCGCATCGTGCCGACTTCGCCACGCCTTCGTCACGAAGAAGACACGAAGCCCGCACCGAGGTGCGGGCTTCGCTGGGACCTTGCAGTGCGCTGACGTCCTAGAACGGAATGTCGTCGTCCTCGGCGGTCGGCGTGTTGACCGGGTAGAAGTCGGCGGCAACCGCAGCCGCGGCGACGTCCACGCGGCCGAGGCTCTGCTTGAGCGTGACTTCACGGTTCTCGTACGGCTTGCCCGTGTTCGGATTCATCTTCGCCGACGGCGTCACCTTCTGCTCGAAGCTCACCTTGAGGCCGATGAACGAGTCCGTCTGCTTCTCGAGTTCGCTGAGCGTGCCGTCGTAGCCGAGCACGTCGGTGATCTGCCACTTCACGTAGCGCAGCTTGCCTTCGCTGATGCCTCCGTCGCGACCCTTGAGCGGCGCGATCTCGATGTCGGCGAACGTCGTGCGGCCGTCATGCTCGCCGCCGGCGACGGTCAGGCGAAGCGAGAGCTCCTGGTCCACCCACGGGCGAAAGCCCGTGCGGACCTCGGCGCTGGTGACGACGCCCTCGTAATTGCCGGCCGGCAGCAGCCCCTTGGGCGCCTCGGTCTCGGCAGCCGGCACTTCGGAGGAGGGCGTTGCCGCCGCGAAGGCCTGGTCCAGATCAGTCATCGTCGTCATCTTCGTCTACTACTTCCCGTCGGGGGCCCCCGTGTGGGACCCGGAGCATGTGGTGCGTCTGGAACGGTAGCGAGGGCGTCGGACGGTATCGATGCGCTACCTGCGATATACTTCTGTACAACCGTGCAGTTGTATAAACGTGCCACACTGCACGTCAGGAGGTACGACCCATGTCCGACACCCAGTCAACCGCCATGCCGATGATCACCGATACCGCCGCCGCGACCTTTCAGGCCGACGTCATCGAGCGATCCAGGACGGTCCCCGTGCTCGTGGACTTCTGGGCCGCATGGTGCGGTCCGTGCCGCGCGCTCACCCCGCAGATCGAACAGGTCGTCAACGGTGCCGACGGGGCCGTCGCGCTCGCCAAGGTGAACGTCGATGCCGAGCAGCAGCTCGCGCAGCAGTTCCAGATCTCCGGCATCCCGCACGTGAAGCTCTTCAAGGACGGGCGCGAGGTCGACCACTTCGTCGGCGTCCGCCCGGCCGCGCAGATCGAGACGTTCCTGGCGGGTCATGTCGGTCCGAGTGAATTCGAGCGCCTCACGGAGCAGTACCGCGAATCCGGTGATTTCACCGATGCGGTCAGCGCATTCGAGCTCGGCTACAACGAGCAGGCCTTCGACCACCTGCTGCGCGATGTGCAGCAGCTCACCGGCCACGACAAGCTCCGCGCTCGCGAGTACATGGTGGCGGCGTTCAACCACCTGGGTGCCGACACGCCCGTCGTCGTCCGCTACCGCAAGGCGCTGTCGACCGCGCTGTTCTGACCGAAAGCGTGGTGATACGGGAACCGACGGGTTGCTGTCGGAGCGCCCCGGGTAACCGGAGCGTCAGGAGGTTCCGACGTGACGCCACATGCCACGCCAGCGCAGGTTGCGCAGCTCGAGGAAGCCAGTGACGCCATCCGCTCGCGGGCCGCGCACCTTCGCGCGATCGCGGAGGAGCTCGAGGCGCTCATCGAAGATGACGTCGAGGACGAGGAAGTCGTGACGATGACGACGCGCCTCGAGACGCTCGACCAGCTGCTCACCGGTGAGACCGCGCTCGATGACGCGAGCGCCGGCATCCCCGGCCTCGACGAGATCATGGAGAGCCTCGACGAGCTCGAGCTCGAATAGCGCGCGCACGAGGACCGTGCGGGTTCAGTCCGCGTCGCTGATCTGGAGCACGGCCTCGACCTGCGCGAGCATGCGCGCCTCGCCCGGATGGCAGTAGCCATCCACCCACGCAAGGTCTGACAGCGTGCGCCACACGTGCACCGCGTCGGCCCGGTCGTGACGGCGCAGCAACGTGACGTAGGGGTCGGTCTGGTCCTGCAGGCGCAGGCGCCATGCCACGAGTGCGTGGAAGCGCGCCTCGCGCATCGGATCACGGTCTGCCAGGCGCGTGGCAGTCGTCATCGCGAGCGAGAACTCCGAGCTCGACACGTCGCCGTCGGCCTGCGCCATGGCGCACAGCAGGTGGAGGTACAGCTCGTGGTACTCGTGCGTCTCGCGCCAGATCCGCTGACCGTATGCGTCGTAGACGACCATCGGCTCGCGTCCGTTCGGCACGCCGTCGCCGGCGGCCGGATCCGGGTAGGAGCCATGGCCGGCGGTTGCGAGGTGGTCGACGATCCTCACGTACGCCCCCGCGAGGTCCTCGCCACCGAGCATCGGAAGGCGCCGCGGGTCGCACACCCACGTGCCGGCGAGCGTTTCCACGATGGCAGGGCGGATCATGTCGATGGCTGCGGAGTCGACGGGCATCGCCCCTGTATCGGCGAGTGATGCGACGACCTGAACGGTCGCCCCGCGCGATCAGCCTTCGCGCAGCAGCACGGCGCCCCAGTTGCCGTCGAGCTCGCCGAGCGCGAGCTTGCCGTCCGTGACGACGTGCCTGGTGCCCGAGAGCGCGTCGGTGAACGCCGTGCCGTCGGTCGCGAACTTCCCGACCGGCACGACCACGTCGCGCCCGACCACGTTGTTGTTGAGCGCCACCACGGCGTCCTGCGCGTCGGAGCCGGGCACCCATCGTCGATACGCGATCGTCTGGTTGTCGTTGTGCGTCTTGATGACCTCGAACTCGCCGCGTCGCAGCGCCTCGGAGCCCTTCCGCGTCTCGATGAGCTTCTGGTAGAGGCCGAACATCTCGTTGGCCTTCCGCTGCTCGGAGACCTTGCCGGGCTGTGCGCCGTCGAGCTTTCGCGCCGGGCGAACCCCGTCGGCGAGCTTCCAGTCATAGGCGCGCCGCGAATCGGGATCCGCTCCGCCTTCCATGCCGATCTCCGCGCCGTAGTAGATGCTCGGCGCACCCTGGTACGTCATCTGGAAGATCGCTGCCGGTCGTGCGCGGTACCAGTCGCCGCCCGCCTGCGTGATGAAGCGCGGCGTGTCGTGTGTCTCGAGGATGTTGAGCATCGCGAGCCTCGCCTCGCGCGAGTACGGGTTCTTGAGGCGATTGGCGAACTCGTCGGCGTTGATCTTCTTCTGGCCGAAGAACTCGAGCGCGGGCTGCTGGAAGTACTTGTAGTTCATGACGCCGTCGAACTGGTCGCCGTGCACCATCTCGCTCGCGTCCTGCCAGTTCTCGCCGAGCAGGTACGCGTCCGGGTTCTCGCCCTTGATGACCTTGCGCGCCTCGCGCCAGACCTCGGGCTCGACCTCGTCGGCGACGTCCATGCGCCACCCGTCGATCCTGCCGTCGCGCAGCCACGAGCGGATGACGCTCCTGTCGCCGGTGACCATCGCGTCCATCACGTCCGGATGCGTGTTCTTGAGCACCGGCAGCGTCGCGTAGGGGCCGCCCCACTCGGGCTTGCCCCAGCCCTCGTAATCGTTGGTGCGCAGCACGCCCTTGTCGTCGCGCCACGTGGTGATCGGGTGGCGGTGGACGTTGTAGTAGTCCCAGTACTTGCTCTCGCGACCCTTTTCCTTGACGTCCTTGAACCACACGTGCTCGTGCGAGGTGTGGTTGAACGAGCCGTCCAGCATGATCTTCACGCCCGAGGCGTGCGCCTTGTCGATCATCTTCGAGAAGGCGGCATTGCCGCCGAACGCGGGATCGACGTTCGCGTAGTCGGTCGTGTCGTACTTGTGGTTCGACGGCGCCGTGAAGATCGGGTTCAGGTACAGCGCGTTGACGCCCAGCTTCGTGAGATGGCCGAGCTTCTCGGTCACGCCGTCGAGGTCGCCGCCCTGGAAGAACGTCTCGTTCTTCGGTGGGGCGCCCCACGGCTCCGTGCCGGCCGGATCATTGGAGGTGTCGCCGTTCCTGAAGCGCTCCGGGAACACCTGGTAGAAGATCGAGTCCTTGACCCAGTCCGGGGATTTGAGGTTGCCGGCCTCGGTCGCGGAGGCGGGCGCGTTGGGTGCGGAGACGGGACGGCTCGGCGCGACGGTGCGAACCGGCTTCGGGGCAGGGGCAGGCGCGTGGCCGGCCGTCGCGCTGCTGATCCGAACATCCGAGAGCATGCCTGACCTTCCCCCGAAGACGGGGTCGGTGGGCACCGGATCGCGGTGGTTCGGGCACATCAGGGCACGCGGGTGGCCACCGTGGCCCCCGTCGCGCAATGCGAGCCGTGCGCCGTCCGGCTTCGTACACCACCCCCGTATAGCGACGGTTACGTACGAAGCCGCCCGGGAACGTCGCCAAGCGCCGTCCGGCTTCGTACACCACCCCCGTATAGCGACGGTCTCGTGCGAAGCCGCCCGGGAACGTCGCCAAGTGCCGTCACCGTGGCGCCGTCACCGCGGCGCGGTCGCCCGTCAGCCCGGTGCGTTGGCCGTCATCCACTCGCGGACGGCGGCGGGGTCGCCCAGGTCGACGCCCGCGACCCGCATCTGCTCGGTCATCTGCGCGACGAACGTGTTGAGGTCCTCGCCGATGTGGCCACTGCCCAGGAGCGAGCCAGGGTCGGCGGCCATGACCTGCTCGTGCTGGGGTGCGTAGTGCTCGATGGCCTTGAGCACGTCGGCGGCGACGGCCTCGCTGAGCCCGACCACGCGCACGCAGAAGCGCGCCCATGCGCGGGACGTGGCGAGCATCGGGCCGGCGATCGTCGCGCGTTCTTCGGTGTCGAGCACCTCGCGCGGGACGTAATCGAGCAGCAGTTCGTGCACCTGCACCGGGCCGAACAGCGCGCGCGGGTAGGCGAGATCGTGCACCCAGCGCAGCAGCAGCTCGGTGGAGCGCGGCGTCGCGTCCGGCTCGGCGGCGAGTTCGTCGCTCGTGGAGAAGCGCTCGACGAGCTTGTCGAAGGACTCCTCGTCGAGCTCGGAATCGAAGGGGGTGTTCATCGCTTCCTCGTGCGACGCCCTGACGGTGGGCTCGAGCAGTTCGAAGCGGGCGAGCAGCACCTGCAGCACGTCGAGCTCGTGCTCGTCGGTCTCCAGGAGCAGGTCGGCGCCCTCGTCGAACGTGCCTTCGATCGCGGCCTGCAGCAAGCCGCCTGCGCGCGCGGGGGAGAGCTCCTCGACGAGCGCGGTCTCCGGCTCGTCACTGTCGGTGATCGCCGTTCGGATATCGGCGAGCATCTTCTCGCGCTGGTCGATCACCTGGATCTCCGCGAGCTGCATGCCCTCGGTGCGATCGATCGTCATGAGCAGGCCGTGCTCGCGACCGTGCTCGTCGCGGAAGCCGAGCACGAGCTGGTGCTCGTCCATCCACACGTCGCGCACGTCGTGGGCGTCGACGAGCTCGTAGCGACCGGTCTCGCCGGCCCAGATCGGATCCTGGGCGCCGGCGGCACGCAGCTGCTCGACGAGCACGCCGCCCGCGGCTGCGACCTGCGGGTCCTCGCGGTCGGCCACGCACAGCGCGTGCGCGAGGGCGAGTGCACAGTCGGCGAGGTCGCCCGCGTCGACGCGCAGGTTGCGCATGAGGCTGATCACGGCGAGTGCCGGGTGGGGAAGGTCGTTCGCGTCCTCGGCGGGGGATCCCATCACCTGCTTCCAGCCGGTGCCCATGAGTGCGGAGGCGACGAGTTCGGCGTCGAGCGGATCGCGGCTGGCGAGCGGCACCGCGAAGTCGCGGACCAGGCGCAGCGCGATGTCGCCCGGGGTTGGCGGACGCTTGGCGCGCTGGGACGCGCGGACGTTGGTTCGGCGGACCTGCTTGGCACGACGTTGCTGGCGCTTGTTGGACATGGCTCGATCCTATGCGGGTGCGGGATCACGCAGCACATATCGGCGGAAATCCGCGCGTGTAGCAGATGTGCTACGGTGAGGACATGGTCGCTCGACGAGAACTCCGCCGCCCCGCCACTCGACTGCCGCAGCGCACGCTGCGGAACGAGATCTCGCGCGTGCTGCGCGAGGCGGAGGAAGGGGAGCGCTTCGAGATCACCGTGAACGGACGCGTGGTGGCGGAGCTGGGGCCGCCACGGACGCAGCCGCGCGGGACGGACTGGCAGACGGCGCATGCATTCATCAAGCGCGCGCGGGAACGCCATGCCAACGATACGACGTTCTGGGATGACATTGGTGGCCGGCAGGCATCGATACCGGAGGATCCGTGGGAACGAGCCGTGAAGCGCAATACCTGATCGATACGTCGGTCATCATCGCCATGGAACAAGGGCGACCGCTGGGTGAGATCCCGACCGACGGTGTGTGGTTCATCTCCGCGATCACGGTTGGCGAACTCAAGCACGGCGCCTTGACCGGGGGCGATCCGGCGTCGCGCGCGCAACGCCTCGATACGTGGATCGAGGCACGGGACCTGTTCGAGGTGGTCGACGTTGATGATCCGGTGGGGAACACGTGGGGCGAGTACCGCGCCATCGCGACGGGAGAGCGTCGGACGATCACGACCGAGGATGCGCTCATCGCTGCGACTGCCGCGACCTGTGGCATGACACTTGTCACGCACGATCGCGGATTCGATTGGTACCCGGATCTCGACGTGCTCGTCGTCTGACCGACGTGTCAGTCGTCGAAACCGAACGCGGCGCCGGGCGCAACGCCGTCGACGGGCACCGATCCCATGATCCGCTCGTTCGGGAGCAGGAACGCGTGCGTCACGAGCAGCGGGGCGATCCCTTCCAGCGAGGCGATCACGACGCTGCCGGGCGGGTACTCTCGGGCGAAGTCGTCGTCGGACGGATGCAGCGCCACGATCCGCACGAAGGCCGCTTCGAGCATCGCGGTGGTGTCGGCCGGCAGGCCGAGCAGCTCGGCACGCTCCGGCGCGAGCATGAGCGTCGCGAGCGCATAGCCGGGTGCGGGGCGCACCTGGTGCATTGCGTCCTGCACGACCGGATCGACCCGCTTGGGCGGGTCGGTCGGCACGTTCTTGCCGGTCGGCGCGGGAGCGGCGGTGCGCGTGCGACGCGGAGCAGTGTCGCTGCCGATGCCGGCCGTGGTGGTGCTCGTGGAGGATCGAGGCATGGCGCGAGACTATCGCGGGCGTGGACGCGGCTCGGGCTGCTCCAGCGAAAAGCAGGCCCGGCGACAACCCGTCGGGTGCGTCGCGCGTACGGTATGGGTACGAGGACGCAGACGACGAGGGAGACGACGATGTCCGACAACACCGAGACCGCGATCCTGGCCGGCGGCTGCTTCTGGGGCATGCAGGACCTGATCCGCAGGCAGCCCGGCGTGCTGAGCACGCGGGTGGGCTACACCGGCGGCGACGTGAAGCACGCCACGTACCGCAACCACGGCACCCACGCCGAGGGCATCGAGATCGTCTTCGACCCGCGCCGCACGACGTATCGCGACGTGCTCGAGTTCTTCTTCCAGATCCACGACCCGACGACGAAGAACCGTCAGGGCAACGACATCGGCATGTCGTATCGCTCGGCGATCTACTTCGTCGACGATGCGCAGAAGCGCGTCGCCGAGGACACGATCGCGGACGTGGATGCGTCCGGGATCTGGCCGGGCACGGTCGTCACCGAGCTGGAGCCGGCGGGCGAGTTCTGGGAGGCCGAACCCGAGCACCAGGACTACCTGGAGCGCAACCCGGGCGGCTACACGTGTCACTTCGCGCGCCCCAATTGGAAGCTGCCCCGGCGAACCGAGGCAGCGTCCTAGCGAGGCGCCTGGCGCCATGCAGATCAATTCGCGCGCGTGATCAGGTCAGCAGGCTGACGAGCAGGATCACGAGGATGACGACCGCGACGAGGCCGAGCACGCCTCCGGGCAGGCCGAAGCCGCCGCGTGTGCCGGTGCCGTCAGCGACTCCATCACCGCGCCGTCCGGCAAAGCCCAGTCCGCCGAACAGTGCCAGGGCAATGACGACGATGAGCAGAATCCAGATCAGTGACATTGGAAGAACTCCTTGGTCGTGATGATGGGGTGCGTGTTCCCGTCGAAACAGGCGTTAGCCGCAGTCAGCGTCCGCGAAAGCGCATGCCGCCGAACAGGGCGAGGACGATCACGATGATGAGCAGGATCCAGAGCAGTGACATTCGGTGCACTCCTTGCGATTGATGCCGAAAGGGTGCCCGCGAGCGGATGCGTTAGTCGGCTGACGTTGCCCACACCGCTCCGTCACCCATGCGCACTCGACGTGCGCGGCCCGCATCGGCGAGGGCGATGAGCTCGCGTTCGGCAGCGTCGAGGTCGAGCCCGTCGTTGCCGACGCGCATCACGGCGGCGACCTCGGCAGTCGAGATCCACGGACCATGCATGCTGTCGGCGAACGCGTCGAGCACCTCGGTCGCTGATTCGGCTGGTGCGCGGCGGGTGAGCGTGGGGTCGAGGTTCGCGACGAGCGTGTCGTAGACGTCGACCGGCTGGAATCCAGTGGCATCGAGGCGCCGGGTACCCGCCGCATCGTCGCGCGTGAAGATGATGCTGGGTGCAGTGAACCGTTCGGCGCCATCGGTATTGGCGGTCTTGCCCTGCATCGCGCCGGGGGTGCCGGCGGCGGTGCGGCTCTCGACGCGGTCGGACGCATACGCGGCGGTGACCTCGGCGGATTCCAGGTTCGCGATGATCGCACCGGCATCGACGCCGTCCATGCGCGACATCGCATCGCGAAGGGCATCGGTGTCCTCGAGCACCATCGACGTGGTGAAGTACGCGAGCTGGATGGCCCGCATGACGCGCCACTCGCTGCCAGGCGACTGGATGCGCGCCGCGACGATCGCGCGACACGCAGGGGCCGTCGCCGACAGTCGCTCCCGCGGCTCCGCATTGAGCGGCATCCCGAACCGACGGAACCCGAGCATCCCTTCCGCGTTGGAGCGCGTCGTGTAGCCGCGGTCGTAGTACTGCTGTGCGGTCTCGGTCAGTCCGATGAGCACGAGCCGCCAGTCGAGCTGGTCTCCGTAGCGCCACTCGAGCGTGCGCAGCGCCGGGATCGCAGAATAGCCCCACGGGCAGGCAGGGTCGTTGAAGAGCGTGACGGCGATGCGAGCAGACATGCCCGCATGCTGCCACGAACGCTCGCAGCGAGCGGTGGACAGACCAGCTTGATCCCGCGCAGCCTGTCCGATCCGGCCGGTGCGATGCAAGACGCGCGCGAACGAAGCGTGATCGGGTAGGAACGGTCCATGCCGTCACTGACCTTCAACATCGACACCAGCGAACGCGACGAGATGATCGACATCACCGATGGTGTCGCATCCATCGTGTCGGACATGCCGAAGGCAGGTGCCGTGCTCGTGACGAGCCTGCACACGACCGCAGCGATCTCGGTAAACGAGGGCTACGACCCGGACGTGTGCGCCGATCTGCTGCGCGCGCTCGCGCCGCTTGCCGACCGCGATGACTACGAGCACGACGAAGGCAACAGCGACTCGCACCTGAAGGTCGCACTGCTGGGCGCGAGCCAGCTGGTACCCGTCACGAACGGTCGCCTGCAGCTCGGCAAGTGGCAACGGATCTTCTTCTGCGAGTTCGACGGCCCGCGGAAGGGGCGGACCGTGGTCGTGACTCCGCTGGCCGGCATGTAGCGTCGAATCGGGAGCAGTCGCGACCTGACCGTTGACGTCGCAACTTTTCCATTACCGGAATACATGCGATTGCAGCGGATTCTGCCGGCGCCAAGCTCACGCGCGACGTGATGCGCGACCGATAGAATTCGAACTATGCCGGACGCGCCCGACTTCGACGCACCCGTGGCGTCGAACATCGATGCCGCGCCCCTGCGTGCCCTGCTCGCCCTCGCCGAGCAGCTGTCGAGTGCGCGCGACCTGCACCAGATCGCACATGTCGTCGCCACGACAGGGGTGGATGCGCTGGGCGCGAGCGCCGGATTCGTGGCCGTCGCCAGCGACGATGAGACCGCGCTCGACATGCACTCGCACGTGCGGCTCGACCTGGAGGAACCTCCGCCGCTGTGCAGCCTCGACGGCGATGCCGAGCTGCCCGTCATCGAAGCATGGCGCTTCGGGCTGCCCGTGCTCGTGCCGAACTCGATCGAGCTGTATTCGCGCTATCCCACGCTCGATCGCGACCGCCCCGCCCGAGAAGCGCTCGCCGCACTGCCGCTGGAGGTCGACGGCCAGCGCCTCGGCGCGATCAACCTGACCTACGCTGCGCCGCAGACCTTCGATGCCGACCAGCAGGCCGCGTTGCGCGCACTCGCCGGTCTCTGCGCCCAGGCGCTGCGCCGCGCACAGCTGAGCGCCGACCTGCAGCGACTGCGCCACGACTTCATCGTCACTGCCAGCCACGAGCTGCGAACGCCGCTTGCCTCGATCTACGGCGCGGCCGTCACGATGAGCGGCGCATTCGAGCTCACCGATGACGCGCGCCGCGAGCTGACGCGCCTGATCGTCGTCGAAGCCGAGCGCATGCAGACCGTGATCGACGACCTGCGCGTCACGAGCGACCTGGAATCAGACGCCCCGCTGCTGCTCGACACGCAGCCGGTGCAGGTCGAACGCGCACTGCTCGACGCCATCGATTACTGGCAGCGCCGTCCCGCGACCGCGCCGACGATCCGCGTGAAGGTCGCGCCCGACGTGCCGCCCGTCGCCGCAGATCCGCGCCGGCTGCAGCAGGTGCTCGTCAACCTCGTCGACAACGCCTGCAAGTACGGCGGCTCCGCCGGCACCGTCACGGTCGGCGCAGCGTGTACCGATCCGGGCCGCGTGCGACTGGATGTGGTCGACGAAGGTCCCGGCATGACCGACCGCGATCGCGACCGCGCCTTCGAACAGTTCTTCCGCGCCGACCCGCTCAACCGCGACGGCATCGGGGGCACCGGCCTTGGCCTGTACGTCGCGCGCCGGCTCGTCCACGCCATGGACGGGCGCATCAGCCTCGAGCCGCGTGCCGCCGGCTTCAACGGCCTGCGAGCAGTGGTGGAGCTGCCTGCCTGGCGGGTGGAATGAGCTTCGCGTGAGATCGTGGTGCTTCGCCATCCGCGAGCAGGCGTGGGGAAACGGTCAAGCGACGGGCGACGATTGCCGACAGTAACTGCGATGGTCCCCCGCATCTGCATCGTCATGTGGCTCGGCCTGATCACGGTTGCAGCTGCAGGCTGGAGCGGACCTGGCGCCGATGCCGCGACCAGTTCCACCGTCGTGGGCGCCACGGTCCCGAGCGCCACGAACATCACCAGCACCGGATGCGCTCCGAACACCGTTGGAGTCACCGACCTGGGTGCGGTGCTCCCGGGGTCCGCAGTCGTCTCGAGCGCGGACTGCGTCGTCAGCTTCGGGTCATCCAATGACACGGCGAACCTCCGTGTGGCACAGGGTGACCGAGGCGGGTGGGCGATGGTGCCCGCCACCGCAGCGGCGACAACCATCGGACAGTGGTCGCTCAACGGAAACCGACTGGATTCGACCGTCGCCGCAAACACGCTGTTGCCGACCACCGGCGCGGTCACGGACATCGCGGGCACGCCAGCTTACGGGACTGCTGGCGCGTTCGACGGTTCCTCGGGTCTGCGCGCGCCCTACCGCGCCGCGTATGACCTCGCTTCCAGCTTTTCGCTCGACGCACGCATCCGCTGCTCGGTCGCGCAGGCCGTCAACGCCGTAATCGTCGTCAAGGGAACCAATGGTGGCGGGCAGGACAACTACGAACTGGGATTCTCGTCGGGCACGCTGCGCGGAAGTTTCAGTGTCAACGGTGGCACCTGGGTTCGACAGTCCGTGCCCGAGGCCACGATTTGCACCGGGGCATGGCGACACGTGGCTCTGGTAGCGGACGGCGCGAACTCGACGCTCTACGTCGACGGGGCCCTCGCCGCACAGGTGCCGTATGCCGGGACGATCGACACCCAGGGTGGTCTCAACCCCGACATCCGGATCGGCGACGACTATGGGAACATGAATCGGTTCGTCGGCGACATCGACGAGGTGCGCATCCAGTCGATCGCCGTCCCAGCCGCCGCGATCCGAAGCTATGCCGTCGGCGCCTTCCCCGATTACTCGACCAGCACCGCCGACTTCGCCACCGGAAGCATGTTCGCGACATGCCTCGAGTCCGTCGCGGGCGTGGGGGCGGTTGCGGCATGGTCGTTGGGACCGTGCACTGCGGTGGATGCTGCGCGATGGCGGAAAGTCGACGTCACGACGGCGGCCGCCGGGTCGCTCGCGGCGCGATCGACAACAGCCACCACGACCACGGCCAGCGCCCGTCTGCGATTCGGCATGCGAGTTTCGAGCACACATCCGCCCGGTACCTACGCCGCGCCGATCGCGTTCGAGGTGATCGCACCCAACACCTGACATGCCCGGTGGGTACGACACGATGCGGCAATTCGCTGCATCTCGTCCACGACGCTCGCCTCGACTCAGGTCGCCGACGCAGCCGCCGATCCCGACTGCGGTGGGATACGACCAGGCACTCGCGCGTGTGAGCGAGCTGCGCTCTCTGACGCGCGGCGAGATCGCCCCTGCCCAGCCCGCGACCGCATCAGCCGCGAGCGCCGCAGCATTCCAGCAGCAGCTGGCGATGGCGGGCACGTCCGATCCGTCCGCTGCAGCCACCGGCATGACGCCCGACATGGCGGCCCTCGCCGGTGGCGATCCGTACGCATCGCTCAACGGTGGCGGGCTGTCGGCGCAGGCGCAGATGCTGAGCCAGCTCGGACTCGCACCGGGTGCGCTGCCCGGCATGCCCGGCGTCGGTGGCGTCGCCGGGGCCGCACCAGCGAGTGCGGCCACGAACGTCACCGGCAAGACGAGTGGCCTCGATCCCGAATTGCTGCGGCGCCTCGACGCCGTCGGTCGCGAGCTCGGTGCGAAGATCGACGTCATCTCCGGACACCGCTCCTACGACGAACAGGCCAGGCTCTACGCCGCCTACCAGGCCGGCACCGGCAACCTGGCTGCCAAGCCCGGCACCTCCAATCACGAACATGGTGGCGCCGCTGACGTGTACGTGAACGGCGTTGCTCTCGCGGACGTGAAGGGTGCACGCGACATCGCTGCACGCCACGGACTGCACTTCCCGGTCGGCGGCGAGTCCTGGCACGTCGAGCGCACGGACCGCTGACCACGGCTGACGCGCGACAACGGCTGCGTCCGGGTGGCGCGGCACGCTGAGGCGGGACCCCGCCCGCCGCCCATCTGGAGGTCCCCATGTCCGTCACCGCAGCGATCGTGCTCGCCGTCGTCAGCTTCGTGCTCGCCACGTGGCTCGCCACCCGGCGACGCACGGACCACCGGCCCTCGCGCGCACTCGACGCCGATCCGACACACGCCGCAACGACCGCCACCGAACGCGCATCGATCGCAGGGCTGCTGCGTCAGGTCGAACGACGCATCGCATCGCTCGAGACCGAGCGTGCACGCTCCAACGGTGAGCTCGTCGGACAGCTGCGCGCGCTGCACCAGGGGAGCGAGCAGCTGCGCGCCGAAACCGGCAACCTCACGCGCGCACTGCGCCAGCCCAACGGACGTGGCCAATGGGGCGAGCTGCAGCTGCGCCGCGTCGTGGAACTCGCAGGCCTCGCCGAGCACTGCCGCGACTTCACCACACAGCTCGCGACGCTCGGCGACGACGATCGTCGCCTGCGCCCGGACATGGTCGTCAACCTGCCCAACGGGCGCCGCGTCGTGATCGACGCCAAGACGCCGCTCGATGCCTACCTCGACGCCACCGCCACCGAAGACGACGAGCTCGCGGCGCCACACCTCGCCCGCCACGCCGAACAGGTACGCACGCATGTGCGACTGCTCGCATCGAAGCAGTACGCGCGCCATGTCGACGGCGCGCTCCCGGATCTGGTCGTGCTGTTCCTGCCGGCCGAGCACCTGTTTGCCGCCGCGCTGCAGCAGCGCGCCGATCTGGTCGAAGACGCGTTCCGGCGCGGCGTGATGATTGCGTCGCCGACCACGCTGCTGACGCTGCTGCACGCCGTCGGTCAGGGCTGGCGCGAGCAGCGCCTCGCCGAAGGCGCCGACGAGATCGCGCGCCTGGGCCGCGAGCTGCATGAACGGATCGCGACGATGGCGTCGCACTTCGCGGGGGTCGGCTCGCGCCTGGACGCTGCCGTCGACGCGTACAACCGCACGATCGGCACGCTCGAGCGCCGCGTTCTGCCGACCGCGCGTCGCTTCGAGCGCCTCGACGCCGCCGGCGCCAACACATGCATCCCCGAGCTCGACCCGAGCGAGGCACGCACTCGTCCGCTGCTGGCGCCCGAACTGCTCGATGCGATCGACGTTGCACGTGTCGACCCCGGGGCAGACCGTGTCGCATGACGATCCCGCGAGACGCTGATGCCACGCCGAGCCGCCACGACGAAGGCGGCAAGATCGACGTCCGGTTCATGCCGGGATGCCTGGTGCTGTCGATCGTGCTGTCGATCGTCGGAACGATCCTGCTGAACGTCATCATTCGCCTGTTCAACTGATCCGCGCCGTCAGGAGCGGTGGCGCACCGCCGTGATGATCGCGCCGAGCGCTCCGAGCAGCACGAGCGCGAGCCCGACGAGTGCAGGCAGCACGAACGTCTCGAGCACAACGACACCGACTGCGAAGCACGCGACGCCGACAACCGTGGTCCAGATCCACCGGCGCAGGGCGCGCCAGAACGACGTCGGCTCCCCGTCCCGACTCGCCCTGGCTCGTGCGATGCGCGCGAGCAGGACCATCCCGACCGCGATGAGGATCCCGGCAGCGATGAACATCTCCAGCCTCGGCTGTCCGGGAGCGAGCGAGATCACGATCACCACCGCGCCCACCGCCACGAGGACGATCGCGATCCACAGGGCGAGCGACGAGCGGGTGCGGCCAGAAGGTGCGTCCATCCTCGGGACTCTACGGCCAACGTCGGCTGCGTCCGGTCGCCCGGGCACCCTGAGTTGTGATCCGCTACTTGATCACGAATCCCGAACGCTTTCGCGCGC
Organism: Gaiellales bacterium; assembly: GCA_038212015.1. Classification (GTDB taxonomy): domain Bacteria; phylum Actinomycetota; class Thermoleophilia; order Gaiellales; family SKUG01; genus JAGQUL01. The sequence continues at coordinate 40,709 of JBBQUY010000018.1, forward strand.
GGGGGCGGATGTCCCAGACATGATCCTCATCCACGCAGCAGACCTTCACCTCGGCAGCCCGCTCGGCGGGCTCGACCACGACGACCAGCTTCCGGCTCGGCGCATCCGCCAGGCACCGATGCGCGCGTTCGAGCGCCTTGCCGAGCTGTGCGCCACGCGCTCCGCTGACGTGCTCGTGATCGCGGGCGACCTGTTCGACGGGGACGCCGACCTGGCAACGATGCGCGAGGCCGCGCAGGTGCTCGCACGCATCTGCAGTCAGGGGACGAAGGTCGTCACCATCCGCGGTAACCACGACGCGGATTCTCGGATGCTTCGTCGCCTGCCCGCCATCGACGGGCTGGAGCAGCTCCCCACTGATCGCGCCGGCAGCGTCCGCCTCGACGAGCTCGGCGTCGTCGTCCATGGCCGTGGCTTCGACACCCCCCGCGTGCTCGACAACATCGTGCTCGAGTATCCGCCCGCGGTGGAAGGACTGCTCAACGTGGGCCTGCTGCACACGTCGCTCGCAGGTGCACCCGGACACGACCCGTACGCACCGTGCACGCTGGATGATCTCGTCGGGCGCGGGTACCAGTACTGGGCGCTCGGCCACGTGCACAAGCGCCAGGTGCACGCCGAGCAGCCGTGGATCATCCACCCCGGCAACACGCAGGGTCGCGACGTGGGCGAGACCGGCGCGCGCGGCGTGACTGTGGTCGAGTACGCCGACGGTCAGGTGCTCGGCACGCCCGAACACGTCGACCTCGACGAGGTACGCTGGAGTCGGCTGCGCATCGAGCTGGACGTCGACGAGCCGGTCGAGGAGCTCATCGAACGGGTCGGCGAGCAGCTGACGACGATCGTCGGGCGCGCCGCGAACCTCGTGCACCTGGTGCGGGTGGAGGTCACCGGCCGTGGCGTCGCACACGACGCACTCGATGCCGACCCGGCCAGGTGGCGTGACGCGCTCAATTCGATCGCGCTCGAGATCTCCCCCGAAGGGCTCTATCTGGAGCGCATCAAGCTCCGAACGAGCCCGGGGCTGCCCGATCGTGCGGAGCTGCTCGCGCGTGACGACTTCGTCGGTGCCGCCGCCCGAGAGCTGCTCGACGCGGATCCGGAGCCGACGCCGCTCGACGCCGACGCCTTCGCCGCGCTGGACAAGAAACTCGGGCAGCTGCAGGCGGCCGCTGGTGGCGCGGACCTGATGCCGGCGCTGTCGGCCGAGGAACTCGCGCAGGCGCGTGAGTCCCTGGTGGGTCGCCTGCTCGTTGCGCATGCGACGGACGCGGAGGTGGTCCGATGAGGATCGCCAATCTGGAGCTGCGCCGCTTCGGCCACTTCGAGGACACCCAGCTCGCCTTCGGCGATCCCGGCGGCACGGGTTCGGGCCCAGGCGTGCACGTGGTGTTCGGTCCGAACGAGGCCGGCAAGACGACCACGCTCGACGCGATTCGCTACACGCTGCACGGCATGCCACAGGGCCGCTCGGCCGAACCCAAGTACGACTTCCGGTTCAAGACCGGCCAGATACGCACGGCGATGGAACTCGTGCTCGACAACGGCGAGCAGCTCGCGTTCGCACGCTCGCGCTCGACCAAGGCGAGCGTCCACGACTTCACGACCGACACAGCCGACGAGCAGCTCGACGCGCGTCTGGCGCGCACGCTCGCCGGGGTACCGCGCGCGGTGTGGGATGCCAAGCACGGGCTCGACCAGGAATCGATGCGCCGAGGCGCGAAGGCGCTGCTCGAGCATGCGGCGACCGACGAGAGCCTGTTCGCGGCGGCCACCGGCACCGCAAGCGTGCACCGCGTTCTCGAGGAGCTGCGCACCGCGCGGCGTGCGCTGCTGTCAGACGCCGGAAATGCGGGCGCGCTGCATCAGGCGGTCAAGGAGCTCAAGGACGCAACTGCCGAACTCGGCAAGGCGAAACGAGCCGCGGCGGGATACGACGACCTCGTCGCGGAACATCGAACCCTCGACGCGAACGTAGAGGAACTCAACGCTGCTCGTCATCGAGCCGAGCAGGAGCGCGACCAGCTCGAACGCGCACTCGCCGCCGCGCCGCAGCTGGCACAGCGAGCTGCGCTCGCGCAGCAGCTCGCCACCGAAGCCGACGTGCCCGCAGCGTGGGGTGCGATCGAACATGAACAGTTGACGGCGACCGTGCGCTCACTCGGTGAGCTCGACGCGCAGCTCGCGACGATCACCACGCAACGCGATCAGCTCAAGTCGAGGCTCGACCAGCTCGCAGTCGAGGACACGCTCATCGCCGCCGCGGGTGTGCTCGACCAGCTCTATCAGCGACTGGCGGCGGTGACGCAGTCGAGCGAGCGGCTGCCGGAGCTCAGGGTCGACGCGCGTCGTGCGCGAGAGACGGCCCGTGCCGCGCTCGAAGCCGTGCAGCCCGGCTGTGACGAGACGATGGAACCGGCGCGTGCGGTGGTGGGCATCGCAACGAGAATGCAGCTCGCCGAGGCACTGTCCACGCTCGATGAGCTGGCAACCGACGTCGAACATGCCCGCACTGCGCTCGAGGCAGCTCGCGTCGCGCGAGACGCGGCGAAGGGAGCGGCGGTGATGGCCGGCGGCGGCGACGTCGATGCCGAAGCACTCGATGCCGCGATCGAGATCGCATCGAGGATCGACTGCGCGCTGCTGGAAGCCGACCAGGCACGACTGCTCGGCGACCGCGACGCGCTGGAACAGCGCGCGCGGCGCATCGGTGCGAACCTGTCCGTCGAGGCGGTGTGCTCGCTGGCCCTGCCCGGTGACCGGGAGCGCGTGGAGCTGGAGGCGGCGTTCGCCGCACTCGAGCCGCGAGTGGCGGAGGCCGGCAAGGAACTCGCGTCGGCCGAGCGCCACGCTGCGGAGTTCCGCGAGCAGCTCGTGGAGCTCACTGCCAGCGAAGACGTCGCGACGTTCACCCAGCTCGAGCAGCTGCGTGGGGAACGCGAAGCAGCGTTCACACCGCTTCGTACGGCATTGCTCGGCGAATCAGAACTCGGCGCACGCTCGGCAGCCGATGTCAGCTCGTACGAGGCGAGCGTGCGGGCGACCGACACGTACGCGGACCAGCTCGTGCAGGACGGCGAGCGAGCCGGCCGCGCCCGCGAACTGCAGGGCCGCATCGACGCCGACGTTGCACGCGCCGCCACCTACGGCGCCACGCTCGAGCAGCTCGCAGCCGAACATGCCGTGCTCGACGAGCGGTGGCAGGCGTTGTGGGCGCCGACCGGCATCACGGTTGCCTCTGTGGAGACGATGCGGACGGTGCTCGATGAGATCGCCGCGATTCGCGCCGCAGCCGACACGCTGCGTGCGACAAGCGCAGCGATTGCCGCACGGCGACGCGGCATGGACGGTGCCTGCCGCGACCTGCGCATCGCGCTCGGCGCACTGGTCGGCGGCGACGACGCGCCGAGCGAGACGCTCGACACGCTGCTGCAGCGCGCCCTGACGCGTCGCCGCCAGCTCCAGCAGGACCAGCAGGGCGCCGCAAAGGCGCAGGGCGAGCTCGAAGCCGCCGACCGCGTGGTCGAGGCGCAGCAGCGCCGCGTCGAAGCAGCCGAGGCGGCTCGCACTGCACACGACGTCGTGTGGGTTGCAGCGCTCAGCGCCGTGGGCCTCGATTCCACGACCACCCCCGCCGCAGCGCGCGCGCAGCTGGAGGCACTTGACGCCCTGCAGGCCGCGGTCACCGACGCCACCGAGGCCGCCCGCCTCGAAGCCGACGCGACGGAACTCATCGACGGCTTCGCGAGCGACGTGCGCGCGCTCGTCGACACGCTGGGCGACCAGGCCGGCGACGCCCGCGAGGCCACCCCGACCGTCGCAGTCGAACAGCTGCGCGTTCGGGTGGCCGATGCAATCGCCGACAAGAAACTGCACGGCGCCGCCACCGAGCAGCTTCGCGAGCTCGACGCCGCCGTCGAAGCGGCGCTCGCATCGCACGCCGGCTCGCGCGCAACGCTCGAGGCGCTACTCGAACGCGCCGGTGCCCCTGACCGTGCAGCACTGGATTCGCTCGACGCGGCCTGGACCCGCCGAGCGCAGCTGCTCCAGCAGCTCCAGCAGCTCGACCACGACCTCGTCCGCGACACGCGTCTGGCGGTGGAAGACCTCGTCGAGCTGCTCGGCGAACGCAGTGAGGCAGAGCTGCGGGCACTGCTCGACACCGCCCGCGAGACCGTCGACCGGCTCGCCCTGGAACACGCGCAGGCCAAGGACGCGCGCGATGCGACGCAGAAGCAGGTCGGGGCCCTGGAGGAAGGCGACACCAAGGCGGATGCCGTCGCACGAATTCGTGACGCGCGCGCACGACTCGACCAGCTCGTGCCGGAATACCGCCAGCTTGCGTTGCAGGAACGCATGCTGCAGACGATGCTCGACGAGCACGCCCGCCGCGACATGGGTCCCGTCGTGGCACGTACGAGCCGCTACCTCGAGCAGCTCACGTGTGGGGCGTGGACGCGCATGGTGATCGGCATCGGCGATGACGACCGGCCCCAGGTGCAGCTGCAGCGGTCGGCGTCGTCCGGCGACGAGGGTGAGCTCGTGACGCTCGACGGGCTGAGCGAAGGTACGGTCGACCAGCTCTATCTCGCCCTGCGACTGGCGACGCTCGTGGAAAGCGCGGGACGGGGTGAATCGATGCCGCTCATCCTCGACGACGTGCTCCCGAGCTTCGACGACGAACGCGCAACCGCCACGTTCCAGCTGCTCGCGGAGGTCTCACAGTACTTCCAGGTGGTGTTCCTCACGCACCACGCGCACCTCGCCGCGATCGCCGAACAGGCGATCGAACCAGGTCGCGTGCAGCTGCTGCCGATCCCGCGCTTCGGAACGTCAGCCGTTGCCACGTGAGCGGATCCACGACTAACCGTCGGTGGACCGGGCATCGCACCCTCATGGCCACTGACGAGGACACGACCCCCACGACGAAGGCCGCGCAGATCGAACGGGCCCGCGCGGAAGAGCGCCTGCATCGAAAGCTGCAGCAGCAGGGCGAGGATTCCCCCGGCGAGCCGGTGCCGCCGCGCGAACGCGAACGCCACGAGGCAATCGATCACGCCGTCGAGGACGTCGAACGCTCGGTCAGGCACGCAGCCGAGCGACGGCTCGAGTCGACTCGCGATTCCGAGGCGTGATCAGAACGACTTCTCGCCGTTCACGAACGGCTCGGGATTCACGACGGTGCCATTCTTGACGACCATGAAATGCAGGTGCGGGCCGGTGGAGTTGCCGGTCGAGCCGACCTTGCCGATCTGCATGCCGGCATCGACCACGTCGCCCTTCTTGAGCGGCGACTTCTCGACCATGTGGCCGTAGCGCGTCACCCAGCCGTTGCCGTGGTCGACGTACACGTAGTTGCCGAGCCCGCCGCTCTGGAATCCGACGTCGAGGATCTTGCCCGGCGCGGCCGACAGGATCGGCGTGCCCGAGGGCTTCGCGTAGTCGACTCCCGAATGCGGCCGGTTGTTGCGGATCGAAGAGACCTCGGCGAAGTGCGACGTGAGCCTGCCACCCGGCAGCGGGTGCTTGAGCTTGAAGCCCGGCGGTGCGAGGCCCGGGCCGCTCGCACCCTGGACGTTGTCGGGGGCGGGCTTGTGCGCGTGCGCATGCGCCTCGTCGCGCTTGGCTTCCGACGGCTTCTCGGCATCGATGCCGCCGTCGGCGCCACCGAGCTGTGCGGGACCCTGCGTGACCTGGCCGCAGCCGCAGCCACCTGCGCCGCCACCGGTGACGGGCGGCGTACCGGCTGCGTTCGCGCCCTGCATGGCCTGCAGCGCGCCGTTGAGCGATCCGATCGCGCCATGGAGCGCTTCCAGCGCGGCCTGCAGATCGGGCGTTCCCGTCGGGCCACCACCGCTCACGCCACCGACATCGGTGGATGGCTGCGGGATCCCTGGAATAGGTGTGATGCCGTCGGTCGACACGGGCGCAGACCCGGTCCCGACTGGACCACCGGCAGTGGTCGTTGCAGCTGGCGCGACGCCAGCAGGCGCGATGTTGCACATACTTCGGCTCCCCCTCCGGCACGCAGGGCGAGTGCGTGCGGTGCGACGAGCCCTGACTGCGCGTTCGGCGGTGCAGCCCGAAACGGCTCGACGAAACCGTTGTACGACGGGTCGAGCCATTCGAGAAGCGGCATGTGACGGCCCTTGTGTGGCCGCTTTCATCGCATGCGGGAGTCGGCGGAGCCGATCAGGCGTTGACGGCGGCGCTCCAGGCGCTCACGTTGCCGGCCCAGTCGAACGAGCGCACGCGTACCTTCGTGGCCGCGCCGACGGCGATCGAGCGCCCACGCAGTGTCCTGGGTGAACGCCACGTGCCGCGCACCAGCAGCTGCACCTGGTACTTCTGGATGAAGCTCTGGCGATCGATCGCCGCACCCCACGACGCGCGATCGCGCACGACGCGCAGCCCACGGGGCACCGTCGGGCGGATCGTGTCGAGCCGAGGCAGCGCCGCCACGCGCGTGGTGGGGCCTTCACCGGAGTCGCCAACCGGTCGCACGAGCAGCTGGTACGGGCGCGCGACGTTCGTCGGCGGAATGCGGACACGCGGGGTCGTCGTCGTGACCTTGCCGAGGAAGATGTCCTCGGCGACCGACGCGGCGCCCACTCGGAGCCACATCGTGTACCCCGCCGGTACCGCGCCGACCGCTGCAGGGGTAATGCCGAGCGTCACTTCGTCGTAGTCGAATGGCGCACTCGTCACCGTCGGTGCAGCCAGGTCTCCCGGGCCATGCGCCGGATCGCGCGTGTCGCCCTCGACGATCCCCGGAATCGACGCCACCCACGGCGCGATCGTCGTCGCGCGCGCGTACACGCCGAAGTAGCGCTGTCCGCACCCGAGCCCGAAGCTCGTCACACCCGCCAGGCGCACCCCAGCGGCCGAATCCACGAACAGCGGCCCGCCACTGTCGCCTTGGCACGCGTCGGCGCCGAACGACGTGCCGCGCCCGAGCCGACCAGCACAGAGCTGGAACTCCGGGGAGAACGACACGTACGACGCCGTCGAAAGGTTGTTCTGGCACGTCGCATCCAGATGCAGCGGGACCGTCACCGACTGCAGCGCCGATGGGAAGCAGCAGTCGTCGAAGTCGGGGTCCTGATCGCCCCATCCAGCGACGATCCCGTTCACCGTCGCCGATCCGATCCCGAGCGCAGCCGCCTCGTCGCCCGTCAGCAGCGGCGTCACCGGCACGGTCGTGATCGGGCGTGCCAGCCGCAGCACCGCGACGTCCCAGCGCAACGTGCGCACGTTGAAGTTCGGGTTGATGAACATCGCCTTGACCGGAACCAGTTCGCTGCGCAGCAGCGACGAGCGATTCAGGTTCGGGGTGCCGGCCAGCACCGCGAACGACGTCGGTGCCAGGCGTGTTCGCAGGTTGCCGTCGTCGACCAGGCAGTGACCGGCCGTGATCACGTGCAGCTCGTCGACGAGCGTGCCGGCGCAGAACTGCCCGTCGTACTGGCTGCGTGCGGACACGCTCACGATCGCGACGAGCGACCTCAGGTGCGACTCGTACTGCGCCGCCGGCGCCTTGGTGCCTCCCGTGATGCGACCCGCTGCGGCCGAACTCGACGGTAGCGCCAGCAACGCGACCATGGACAGGATGAGGAGGAGGGCCGAAGCGGCACGACGAGAAACACGCATGTCCACATCCAATCGGATCGCACGCGCCGGCGCTTGAACCGAATTCACAGGTCCACGTACTGCCGTCGTCTACCAGGCACCGCCGCCGCCGCCTCCGCCGCCGCCTCCGCCGCCGCCCCCGCCGCCACCACCGAAGCTCGACGACCCACCGCCGGATGAGCTCGACGGCTCCGGGGCGCGTGCAGCAAGGCCCGACGAGAAGCCATGGAACGTGCTCGAGTCCATCGCCCCGAGTGCGCTGGCAGAGGTAGCAGTCTGCGTGACCCCCTGCGGGCGTACCGCACGCAGGATGTCGTCGGCGCAGCCGAACGCGATCGCGTACACGAGGTGGCGCTCCCACAGCTCGATCGATGCGGTCTGTTCATCCGCCATGTCGCCATAGCTGTCGAGGAAGTCGCGGTACGCCGTCCACTTCGCTGCCTCCGCTCGACTGCCGGCGGAAAATCGCGTCATCACCTGACGCGCCGTGACCACCACGAGCATCGTCGCGATGAGCGCGATCGCGAACGCGAGCAGCACCGCACCGAGGATGCCGGTCACCCGCGGATCGGTGCTCAGTCGCCAGGCCAGGTCCTCCCACGCCACGAGCACGATCGCGATCGCCAGCAACAACCACCCGACCAGGCTCGGCCAGAAGATCCACGGGCTCCGGGGCTTCTCGAACCATGCGTTCCGGGTGACGAACTCGGCCACGGCCTCGTCGAATTTCCCCTCGATCCTGCCGACCTTGCGCGAGAGCTTCAGGTTTTGCTTCAGCTTCGACTTGAACGACCCCATCGCGACGCTCTTGTCGCCGATGATCGCGTCCACCAGGTCGAGCGCATGACGTTCGTGCTGCGGGAGCTCGAGTCCCTCGCGGTCGCCCTTGCTGAGCGCGATGTCGACCTGGGCACCACGTTCGTCGCCCTGCGCGGGCGTCGTGCGGTACACGTCGCGTCGCACCAGGTCGAAGACCGTCGCCACGAGGGCGTTGTCGGTGACGTGATCCTGTTGCTCCACGAGGCTCGCCGCGAATGCGGGTGCCAGTGCTCCCGGTGGGTCCGACAGCAGTGCCGGCACGTCCGCCGGCCACGGATCCTCGCGCAGCGTTCGTCGCCACGCCATGAGTGCGCTGAGGCCGCCCACGAGCAGCCCGACGAGCGTCGCGCCGAACACCCACCAGGTCGCTCCGGGCGTGGTGAGGCGCTCGAGGTTGGCGGCGGCGTCGCGATTGTCGTCGAGTTCGGCGCGCGCGCCCGCGAGGATCTCCTCGGACGTGCGGGGCGTCTCGGGCAGTGCGCTCGCGTTGATCGCGGCTCCCTCGGCGGGAATGAGCACGGTCAGGTCGACGCGCTCCCCGCTCGTCATGCCGGAGGCCGCGGTCGCCACGGTGATGCGACCACCTGCGTCATCGGCGTCGTACACCTTCAGGGTCGTCTCGCCCGCACCGCGTGCGGACACCACGCCGGTCAGGTCGTCCGGATCGATCGACGATGCCTCCGGGAGCGACACGTTCGCCATCAGGGAACTGAGCGCCGCCTTC
>JBBQUY010000019.1:0-49386 GCA_038212015.1 Gaiellales bacterium
CTGCTCCTCAGCGTCGATGGCTCGCTCGACGGCGAGCGGACGAGCTCGTGGCTGCTGTACTGGAGTTCCACGGCGACGGCGATGGTGCTGGTCGGACCCGTGGTGCTCGCATGGCGACGGCGTGACGAGGTCGCGCGGGCGTTCCTGCGACAGTCGCATCCGGCGCGCGTCGCGGTCGAGGCGGCGCTGCTCGTTGCGACGCTCGTGTACGTCGGCACACAGGTCTTCCTTGTCACGAGGTGGGAACTGCTCGGCCTGTTCCTGCTCTTCCCGCTGTTTACCTGGGCGACCGTTCGATTCGGCCAGTACGGGGCGACGATGACGGTGCTCGTGGTCGCGATGTTCGGCGTGTGGGGCAGCGCGCGAGAGACGTTGGACATCACCGGCATGAGCAACGCGATGGTCGTGCAGACGCTCCAGCTGATGCTCGCGGTGGTGCTGCTTGCCAACCTCGTGCTCGCGGTCGTGCTGGCGGAGCGCGATCGCGCGCGAGGCGGCCTCGAGGAGCTGCTGTCGGTGTTCGGCCACGCCCTGCAGCTGGCGCACGTGGGCAGCTGGCAGCTGCGCCTGCGACCACGAAGCGATCAGCAGGAACGGGCACCCGAACAGGCACCCGGCGCGGACATCCTGCCGAGCGCGAGCGCGGACGAGGTCATGGTCGCCCTCGGTGCGGCGCATGCCGACGAGGCGCGGCTCGACGTCTGGTACAGCTCGGAGCTCTCGACCATCCTGGGACTGGGAGACAACGGCCGGGCCAGCACGAAATCCCTGCACGCGATGCTCGATCTGGTCGCAGCGGATGACCGCGCTCGACTGGTCCGAGCCGTGCGTGACGCCATCGTGGTCGGCGGCGTCTACAGCCTCGAGCACGGCGTTCGTCGTGCCCACGACGGCTCCCGGCGGGTGGTGCGCCACGTCGGAACGGTGGTCGACCGCGATGATCCGGACGGTGGCAGGATCATCGGATCGGTGCTCGACGTCACCGACCAGCGCGACATCGAACTGCTCAAGGATTCGCTGATCGCGACCGCGTCGCACGAACTGCGAACGCCACTCACGAGCGTGCTCGGATTCGTGTCCATCCTCGGCCGCTCCTGGGACGACATCCCCGACCACGACCGACGCCGCTACCTGCGCCACATCGAGGAACAGTCGCGACGGCTCGCCGTCATCATCGAGGACACGCTCGAACTCGCACGCCTCGACCAGCGCACCGCGCACGCGGCGATCGAGCGCGTGAACGTCGCCGACGTGATCGAACAGGCACTCGAGTCGATCCCGAACGCCGAGCAGGTCGAGGTCGATTCCACCTGCGACGTGAACGTGGCGGCAGACCCGGACCACCTGAGCCGAATCATCACCAACCTCGTCACCAACGCGCAGAAGTACGGCGCGCCGCCGATCGAGCTCAGCTGTGGGCGCCTCGATGCGTCACGCAACCACGCCGACGGCGCGGTGTGCCTGCGCGTGGTCGACCACGGCACGGGGGTGATACCGGCGTTCGAGCCTCGCATGTGGGATCGATTCGCGCGGGGCCCCGACACCGTGCACGCGACCGGCACCGGGCTCGGGTTGAGCATCGTGCGTGAACTGGTCGAGCTCATGCAGGGCACCGTCAACTACGCGCATCACGACGACACGACGACGTTCGAGGTCGTGCTGCCTGCGGCCGCTGCTCGCGCCGGAGCCGCCGTCTCGGTCGGCTCGACCGGCGAGCGAGCGTGACGACGCACCTGACGAGACGCGCCTGATGCGTCATACCGGACCGGGGTGCACGACCTCGGCATCTGCGCCGCGCCGGGGGCCGAGTTCCACGACGTACATGGCGACGAGCACGAGCGTGCCGCCGACCAGCATGCGCACGGTGACGTCGTCGACGCCGAGCGCGACGGCGAATCCTGCGGCGAAGACCGGCTCGAGCATCATCGCCACGGCCGCCCGGGTCGGGGATATGCGTGCCTGCGCCCAGGTCTGCAGCAGGAGCACGAGCGTGCCGGCGAACACCGCCGTGTAGAGGACCGCGAACCACTCACTGCTCGTGTCGGGCAGCTCCACGACGCCGTCGATCGGCATCGACGCGACCGCCACGAGCGCGATCACGACGAGCTGCACGAACGACAGTCCGAGCGCATCGCGCCCGCGTGACCATGCACCGAGCGCGACGATGTGGCCGGCGTAGACGAATGCCGCCGCGAGGGTGAGCAGCTCGCCGTGGCCGATCGAGAAGCCCTGGAGCGACAGCACCCCGACGCCGATCGTGGCGATCGCCACGGCGACCCAGGCGATGCCGCCGACGCGCGTGCGCAGCAGCACGGCGAGGATGAGCGGCGTGAACACGACGTACATGGCGGTGACGAAGCCCGACACGGATGGCGACGTGGCCGCGAGCCCCCACGTCTGCAGTACCTGGCCGACGCCGTAGAGCAGGCCGAGCGCGATGCCGACGCGCAGGTCGTCTCGTCCGAGCCGGGCGATGATGCGCGGGCGAAGGGCGAGCAGCACGCCGGCCGCGATCGCGAATCGCACTGCGAGGAAGCTGCCGATTGCCAGGTCGGCGACGGCGTCCTTGATGATGACGAACGTGGACCCCCAGATCGCGGTCATGGCCACGACCGCGAGCACGGGCAGCAGCGACCCCGATCCGGGCTCGGATCCCGCATCGGTGCGTGCGTCGTCGTCCACCGACGGATCGTATCGGGAACTGACGGGAAACCGACGCGAAAGGACTTCGCCAATTGGGGGTTTACAGACCCGGAACTCCGTCGTACAAAGGTTCTACAGCAACGCGGGAGACCGAATCTAAGCGGTCCCGCCGCTGACATAGACATTCGATCCACGGATGGATCATCGCCATACGTGCCAGCACCTTCATGGGGGTGACGGTGTACGCACAGGTGAATGTCGACTGAAGTTTGCCGACGACGTGCGTGGGGTGCGATCAACGGGATTACAGAACTTCAGAAGGTGACGCTGGGCCTGGACTTCCCTTGGGGGAGGGATTCCGGGCCCTTCGTCGTTCTTCCGGATGCCTGTCACTGACATCCTCGAGGTGGACGTGACGCCGGTGGCGCCGGTAGGTTGTCGAAGTAGATGGCCAAAGCCGCTCCTCCCTCCGTCCTCATCCTCTGTGGCAGCGACAGTGACGCCGCCACGATGACTGCCGCAGCCCGCACGCTCGCGGAGTTCGGCATCGAGTGGGAGCTGCGCGTCTCCTCCGCCCATCGCGCTCCGGAGCGCACCATCGAGCTGGCACGCACTGCCGCTGATCGCGGATACGGCGCGATCATCGCCGGCGCGGGACTTGCGGCGCACCTGCCGGGCGTCGTCGCCAGCGTCACCATCCTGCCCGTGATCGGGGTGCCGCTGTCTGCGGGCCCGATGCGTGGCACCGACGCGCTGCACGCGATCGTGCAGATGCCGCGTGGGATCCCGGTGGCAACCGTCGGCATCGACAACGCCGCAAACGCCGCACTGCTCGCGGTCCGCATCTTCGCCGTCGCCGACGCGCAGATCCGCGCTCGGCTCGAGACCTATGTCGAGGCGCTTCCTGCGGGCGTCGAGGCCGCCGACGCGCGCGTGCAGCAGCAGCTCGCGGCCGATCCACCAGGTTCACCAACCCCCACGACCACACCCGGCGGGTAGCGCATGACGCGTCGCTCGCCTGCCACGGAAGGAACGCGAACGATGCACGATGGAGCCGAGCGAGCCCTCAGGTACGAAGGCAAGGCAAAGCGGGTGTACCGCACCGACACGCCGGGCGAGTGCGTGATCGAGTTCACCGACGCAGCCACTGCCTTCAACGGCGAGCGCAAGGGCGAGATCAGCGAGAAGGGGCGCATCAACTGTGCCACGACGTCGATCTTCATGGCGTTGCTCGAACGGCACGGCATCACCACGCACGTAATCCGGCAGCTGTCGGAGACCGAACTGCTCGCCCGAGACGTGGAGATCGTCCCGCTCGAGGTCGTCGTTCGCAACATCGCCGCCGGCAGCTTCACGCGTCGGCTCGGCGTCGACGAGGGAACTCCGCTCTCGCGCCCGATCGTCGAGTTCAGCTACAAGCGCGACGACCTGGGCGATCCGCTGCTGACCCGGTCGCACATCGAGGTGCTCGAGCTGGCCGCGGGGGACGTCGTCGACGAGCTCGAGACACGAGCACTGCGCATCAACGAGGTGCTGCGCGCACACCTGGCCGAGCGCGGGGTGACGCTCGTGGACTTCAAGCTCGAGTTCGGGCACACGAGCGACGGCGAACTCGTGCTCGCCGATGAGATCTCACCCGACACGTGTCGGTTCTGGGACACGGCGACGGGCGACAAGCTCGACAAGGACCTGTTCCGACACGACCTGGGCGACGCCACGCCGGCGTACCAGCTGCTGCTGGATCGTCTCGGCGCGACGGGGGTGCCGGCATGATCGGCGTACGGATTCGAACGATGCCCAAGCGCGCGGTGCTCGACCCGCAGGGCGAGGCCGTCGTGCGCGGGCTGCGCGCGCTCGGCCACGACGTCGTGCGTGACGCTCGGGTCGGGCGGGTGGTGGAGCTGGTCCTGGACGTCGAGGACGAGGCAGCGGCACGCGAGGCTGCCGATCGCATGTGTGCGGAGCTGCTCGTCAACGACGTGGTCGAGTATGGCGAGGTCGAGCTGATCGACGCGAGCAGCGTCGTGGTGGGGGCGGGCGCGTGACGGCCGTTGCCGTCATCGTGTTCCCGGGGTCGAACTGCGACCGGGACGCGGCGCGCGCGGTGGACGACGTGCTCGGTGCGGGCACGGCGACGCTCGCGTGGCACGCCGAGACGTCGCTCGACGGGGTCGACGCGATCGTGTTGCCGGGCGGGTTCTCGTGGGGCGACTACCTGCGCACGGGTGCACTTGCGCGATTTGCACCGGTGATGGGTGCGGTGCGCGAGGCGGCCGAGCGCGGCGTGCCGGTGCTCGGCATATGCAACGGCTTCCAGGTGCTGTGCGAGGCGGGCCTGCTGCCGGGCGCGCTGCTGCGCAACGACCACCTGCACTTTCGCTGCGACGAGGTTCCGGTGGAGGTCGCATCGAGCGACACGCCGTGGACGCGAGCAATCGACGCGGGCCGTGCGCTGCAGTTGCCGATCGCCCACGGCGAGGGCCGCTACCACGCCGACACGGCCGTGCTCGACGAGCTGGAGCGCGACTCCCGGGTGGTCGTGCGATACGCCGGCGCGAATCCGAACGGGTCCGCCCGTGCGATCGCGGGCGTGTGCTCGGCCGAGCGCAACGTGGTCGGCATGATGCCGCACCCCGAGCGCGCGGTGCATGCGTGGATGGGCTCCGACGACGGCGCCCTGCTCTTCGAATCGCTGCGCCTGCACCTGGGCGACGGCGCGACCGACCCCAACCGAACGGAGCTCGCCGGTGCCCTCGCCGACTGACACGCTCAGCGAACTGCCCGTCGTCCCCGTGGGCGAGCCGACCGCCGACGAGATCGCCGAGCGCTCGCTCTGGCGCGATGCGGCGCTGCGCGACGACGAGTACGTGCGCGCATGCGAGCTGCTCGGTCGTCGACCGACATGGACCGAGGCGAGCATCGTCGGCGTGATGTGGAGCGAGCACTGCTCGTACAAGAGCTCGAAGCACCTGCTGCGCACGCTGCCGACCGAGGCGCCGCACGTGCTGCAGGGACCGGGCGAGAACGCGGGCGTGGTCGACCTGGGCGACGGCTGGGCCGCCGCATTCAAGGTGGAGAGCCACAACCATCCGTCGGCCGTCGAGCCTTACCATGGCGCAGCCACGGGCGTCGGCGGGATCCTGCGCGACGTGTTCACGATGGGCGCGCGGCCGGTGGCGATCCTCGACTCGCTGCGTTTCGGTCCGATCGACGAGGCCGGCGAGGGCGACGTCGGCGCTGAAGTGCACGCGACCCGACGCCTGCTCGCCGGTGTGGTCGAAGGCATCGCCGGCTACGGCAATTGCGTCGGCGTGCCGACGGTCGGCGGCGAAGTCGCCTTCGACGCGGCCTACGCGCGCAATCCGCTCGTCAACGCGATGTGCATCGGCGTGCTGCGCCATGAGGAGCTGCAGCTCGGCGCCGCGACCGGCACCGGCAACCCCGTGCTGTACGTGGGAGCACGCACCGGGCGCGACGGCATCCACGGCGCGACGTTCGCGAGCATCGAAGATCCACACGGGCGCGAGCGCAGCGCCGTGCAGGTAGGCGACCCGTTCCGCGAGAAGCTGCTCATCGAGGCCTGCCTGGAGCTGTTCGCGACCGACACGGTCGTCGGCGTGCAGGACATGGGCGCCGCCGGCCTGACGTCGAGCTCGGTCGAGATGGCCGCGCGAGCAGGCAGCGGCATCGAGATGGATCTCGACCTCGTTCCCGTGCGCGAGCCGGGCATGGCGCCGTTCGAGCTCATGCTGAGCGAGTCGCAGGAACGCATGCTCGTGGTGGTCAAGGCCGGCACCGAGCACGTCGCGCGCGAGATCTTCGAGCGCTGGGAGCTCGACTGCGCCGAGGTCGGCCGAGTCACTGGCTCCGGCGAGCTCGTGCTGCGCGCATCGGGTGAGCTCGTGTGCCGACTGCCGCTGGCGATGCTCGTGGACGACCTGCCCGAGCGACGCTGGCCGGTCGAGCGCGACGACAGCCGATTGCCGTCGCTCGACCTGGGTGTCGTGCCGGACGTGGCCGACGGGGCGGCCGGCGCGGCGCTGCTGCGGCTGCTCGGGCAGCCGACGATCGCATCCAAGCAGTGGATCCACGACCAGTTCGACTCGATGGTCGGGGCGGCAACGATGGTGCGTCCGGGCAGCGACGCCGCCGTCGTGAAGCTGCACGACACCGATCGGGCGATCGCGGCGAGCATCGACTGCAACGGCCGCTGGTGCTCGCTCGACCCGCGTGCAGGCGCGGCGCACGCCGTCGCCGAGGCGACGCGCAACGTCGCATGCTCCGGCGGGCGACCGCTGGCGGTGACCGACTGCCTCAACTTCTCCTCGCCCGAGGTGCCCCACGTGGCATGGCAGCTCGAGCAGGCCGTCGCCGGCCTCGGGGATGCGTGCCGCGCGCTCGGCACGCCGGTGGTGAGCGGCAACGTGTCGATGTACAACCGCAGCGGCGACATCGACGTGCTCCCGACGCCGGTCGTCGGTGCGGTCGGCGTGATCGACGACCTCGCACACGTCACGCGTGCCGCGTGGACGACGGCAGGGTCGCTCGTGCTGCTGCTCGGCTCCGAGGCCGTCGCGCTCGACGGCTCGGAGTACCTCGCGACCGCGCACGACCTGGTCGCCGGGGGTGCACCACCGATCGACCTGGCGCTCGAATCGCGCGTGCAGGCCTGCGTGCTCGAGGCGATCGCTGCCGGGCTCGTGCGGTCGGCGCACGACTGCAGCGACGGCGGCCTCGCGGTCACGCTCGCCGAGTCCGCGATCGCCGGATCGATCGGCGCGACGCTCGACCTGGGCGCCGTCGCGAGCAGCGATCTGCGCACCGACGAGCTGCTGTTCGGCGAAGGGGCATCGCGGATCGTGCTCGAGATCGACGCCGACCACATCGCGGAACTCGCCTCCATCGCCGCTCGACACGCCGCACCGCTCACGCAGCTCGGCCGAACCGGTGGCGACGACCTGGTGCTCGCGCGCGAGGACTCCTCGCTCCTTCGCGTGCCGGTGACCGACCTCGCCAGCGCCTGGCGCGATGCACTGCCCATGCTCATGAACTCGGAGCCCCACGCCTGATGCGAACCTTCGCGACGATCTCCGACACGGGCGCGGACACCAGTCCCGACCCGTGCATCGTGCTGCCCGAGCGGCGCCTGCATGAAGAGTGCGGCGTGTTCGGCATCGCCGGTCACCAGATGGCTGCCGACGTCACGCGCCTGGCGCTCGTGACGATGCAGCACCGCGGCCCCGAGAGCGCGGGGATCGTCACCACCGACGGCGTCGGCGGCATGTATCACCATCGCGGGATGGGGCTCGTGGAGAAGGCCGTGAAGCCGCAGCACCTCGTGCCGCTGCGCGACGGCAACAACGCCGTCGGGCACGTGCGCTACTCCACCACCGGTGCCAGCAGCCTCGCCAACGCCCAGCCGCTCGTGTTCTCGTTCGTGCGCGGCAACCTCGCGCTCGCCCACAACGGCAACCTCACGAACGCCGCGACGATCCGCGCGGGGCTCGAGGCGACAGGCGCGATCTTCCAGACGACGTCCGACACGGAGGTCGTCGCGCACCTGGTCGCCCGCTCGCCGGAACCGGACATGACCGACGCGATCCGCGAGGCCGTCACCGCGATCGAGGGTGGATTCGCACTGGTGCTGCTCGCCGACGACCGGCTCATCGCGTGCCGCGACCGACACGGACTGCGACCGCTCGTGCTCGGACGCATGCCCGATGGCGCGTGGTGCGTCGCGAGCGAGAGCGCGGCGCTCGACGTGATCGGCGCGACGTTCGAACGCGACGTGGAACCGGGCGAGCTGCTCGTGCTCGAGCCCGACGGATCGCTCGTGCTGTCTCGATTCGCGGAGCCGGCCCAGCAGCGGGCGCTGTGCACGTTCGAGCACATCTACTTCGCGCGACCCGACTCGGACGTGGACGGTCACAACGTCCACACGGTCCGCAAGCGCTTCGGGCGCCTGCTCGCGGAGATCGCGCCCGTCGAGGCCGACGTCGTCGTCGGCGTCCCGGACTCCTCGGTGTCGGCCGCGACCGGGTATTCCGAGGCGTCGGGCATCCCGAACGAGATGGGCCTCGTCAAGAACCGCTACATCGGGCGCACGTTCCTGGAGCCGAGCCCCGAGCTGCGCACCAACGGCGTGCGCATGAAGCTCAACGCGGTTCGTGGCGTGGTCGGGGGCCAGCGCGTGGTGCTCATCGACGATTCGCTCGTGCGCGGCACCACGGCCAGTCGGATCGTGCGGATGCTGCGCGAGGCCGGCGCCGCCGAGGTGCACGTGCGGATCGCGTGCCCGCCGGTCAAGCACCCGTGCTTCTTCGGCATCGACATGAGCACGTACGACGAGCTTGCCGCCGCCACCTCGACCGTCGAGCAGCTGCGCGAGCAGATCGGCGCCGATTCGCTGGCGTTCCTCGACGAGCCCGTGATGATGCGCGCGTTCGACGAGGTCGGGGACCGACCGGCGAGTGGCCACTGCAATGCCTGCTTCACGGGGCGCTATCCGGTCGAGGTCGACCGCACAGCTGCCAAGCTCGGACTGGAACGAGGTCTCGTCGGTGTCAGCTGAATCCACGTCGACGCTCATCGATCCCTACGCCGCAGCCGGCGTGGACATCGCCGCGGGCGACGAGGCCGTGCGCCGGATCGCCCCGCACGCTGCGCGCACCACGCGACCGGAGGTCGTCGGCGGGCTCGGTGGATTCGGCGCGGCATTCGCGCTCGATCCGACGAAGTGGCGTGCACCGCTGCTCGTGAGCGCGACCGACGGCGTCGGCACGAAGCTGCTCGTGGCGCAGGCTGCGGGGCGGCTGGACACGGTCGGCATCGACCTGGTCGCGATGTGCGTCAACGACATCGCCTGCAGCGGCGCCGAACCGCTCTTCTTCCTCGACTACATCGCCACGGGCACGCTCGATCCGAGCGAGGTCGAACAGCTCGTGTCGGGCATCGCCGACGGCTGCGTCCACGCGGGCTGCGCGCTGGTGGGCGGCGAAACGGCGGAGCTTCCGGGCATGTACGCGCCGGGATCGTTCGACCTGGCGGGCTTCACGGTCGGGGTCGTGGAGCGCGACGAGCGCCTCGGACCGCACAACGTCGAGGCGACCGACGTGCTTGTGGGCATCGCCTCGAGCGGCCTGCACTCCAACGGTTACTCGCTCGCGCGACAGCTCCTGCCGGGCGCCGAGCATCACGACGTCCTGCTCGAGCCGACCCGCATCTACGTGCGTTCGCTGCGCGCGCTCGCCGAGGCCGGCCTGCCGGTGCGTGCTGCAGCCCACATCACGGGCGGTGGGCTCGTGGAGAACGTCCCGCGCGTGCTGCCCGACGGCTGGGGCGCGACGATCGACACCACGACGTGGGAGCGCCCACCGGTGTTCGATGCGCTCGTCGCCGCAGGAGAGCTGGACGTGCATGCCGCGCATCGCACGTTCAACATGGGCATCGGCATGGTGCTCGTCATTGCCGCAGACGCCGTCGAAGCAACGATCGATGCACTGACCGCCGCCGGCGAGCACGCCTGGCGGATCGGTCGCGTCACGCCCGACGCGGCAGGCATCGACCTGGCAGGTGCCGGCACGTGACGCGTGATGCGCCGGATCCGACTGCGTTCGCCCCGCCCGCGTTCGCGGTCCTGGCATCGGGAACCGGATCGAACGCGCTCGCACTTGCCGCCGCCGCCGCACGCGGCGAGATTCCCGCGCGTTTGGCATGCATCGTGTGCGACCGCCCCCGCGCCCCGATCGTCGAGCGCGGCCGTGCAGCCGGTCTCGAGGTGCTCGTGCTCGCGCGCGAGGACTATCAGGATCGGGATGCGCACGAGCGCGCGATCGTCGACGCCCTCCGGCAACGGAAGGTCGATCACGTCGCGCTCGCCGGCTACATGCGCATCTGCGGCCCGGTGTTCCTTGCGGCATACGAAGGTCGCACGCTCAACATCCACCCGTCGCTGCTGCCGAAGTTTCCCGGGCGCGACGCGATCGGCGACGCGCTCGCTGCCGGGGTGACGCGCACCGGCGTGACCGTGCACCTGGTGGACGCGGGCGTCGATACCGGCCCGGTCGTCGCACAGGAGGCCGTCGCCATCGCGCCCGGCGAGCACCGCGACGCGCTCGCGATGCGCATCCACGCCGTCGAACACCGCATCTTTCCACCGGCGCTTGCCGCACTCGTGCGCGGCGAGCTCGCATCCCACACCCACCACCGCCTGGAGGCACAACTCACATGACGAAGACGACGTCCCGCGCGCTGCTGAGCGTGTCTGACAAGACCAGCATCGTCGACCTCGCTCGCGGGCTGGCCGACGCCGGCATCGAGCTGGTGTCGACCGGCGGCACCGCAGCGCTGCTGCGCGATGCGGGGCTCGAATGCCTGGACGTCGCCGAGGTGACGGGGCAGCCCGAGGTGATGGGCGGGCGCGTCAAGACCATCCACCCGCGCGTGCACGGCGGGCTGCTCGCGCGGCGCGACGTCGCCGACGACATGGCCGCACTCGCGGAGCTGGGCGGGGCGCCGATCGACTGGGTCGTCGTCAACCTGTATCCCTTCCGCGAGACGATCGCGCGGCCTGGCGCGACGGATGCGGAGGCGATCGAGCAGATCGACATCGGCGGTCCGGCGATGATCCGTGCGGCGGCGAAGAACCACGCGCATGTCGCGGTGGCGGTGGAGCCGGCCGACTACCCGCGGCTCGTGCGGGCGGCGTCGGGCGAGGAGCCGTTCTCCGATCGCGAGCGCACGGCGCTGGCGGCGAAGGCGTTCCGGCACGTGGCGGCGTACGACGCGGTGATCGCCGAGCACCTGACCGGGCTCGCGGGCGAGGAGTTTCCGGAGCAGCTGACCATCACGCTCGACAAGGTGCAGGACCTTCGCTACGGCGAGAACCCACACCAGCCGGCGGCGTTCTACGCGCGGGCGGGCGGAGCGCGCGGGTCGCTCGTGGATGCGGTGCAGCACCAGGGCAAGGAGCTGTCGTACAACAACATCGCGGATGCGGATGCGGCGATCTCGATCGCGCGCGAGTTCGAGGCGCCGGTGGCGGTCGTGGTCAAGCACGTGAATCCGTGCGGGATCGCGACGGGCGCGACGGCGCTCGCGGCGTGGCGATCGGCGCTCGAGGCGGACCCGGTGTCGGCGTTCGGCGGGATCGTGGCGCTCAACCGGCCCGTGGACCTGGAGCTGGCAACGGCGCTGTGCGAGCTGTTCCTGGAGGTCGTGATCGCGCCGGGCTTCGACGTGGCGGCGCTCGAGCTGTTCACGACGAAGCCGAACCTGCGCGTGCTCGAGCTCGACGTGATGCAGCAGGCGGGCGGCACGGAGCGGCCGGATGCGTCGACCGTGGCGGGCGGCATGCTCGTGCAGCAGCGCGACGTGCGGACGCTGGCGCCGTCGGACCTGCGGGTCGTGACGAAGGTCGCACCCACGGATGCGCAGCGCGAGGACCTGGCGTTCGGGTGGCGAGTAGTCAAGCACGTGACGTCGAACGCGGTGGTGCTCGCGGGGGACGGGCGCACGCTCGGGATCGGCGCGGGCCAGATGAACCGGGTCGGTGCGGCGAAGCTCGCGATCGAGGCAGCGGGCGATGCGGCGCGTGGCAGCGTGTTGGCCTCCGACGCGTTCTTTCCGATGCCCGACTCGATCGACCTTGCGGCCGAGGCCGGGATCGCGGCGATCATCCAGCCGGGCGGCTCGCGCCGCGACGAAGACGTGATCGCGGCATGCGACGCGGCCGGCATCGCGATGGTGTTCACCGGCGTTCGGCACTTCCGACACTGACACGGCACGAAGACCAGCAGGAGTTGACTGACATGCGAATCCTCGTCATCGGCAGCGGCGGACGCGAACACGCGCTCGTGGCCGCACTCGGCTCGTCGACCGGCTGCCACGAGGTGCTGTGCGCACCGGGCAACCCCGGCATCGCCCAGCACGCGCGGTGCATCGCGACGGACGGCTCGGCGCAGGACCTCGAGCAGCTCGCACGCCGCGAGGCCCCCGATCTCGTGGTCATCGGTCCCGAGGCACCGCTGGTGGCGGGGCTCGCCGATCGGTTGCGGGCGGCTGACATCGACGTGTTCGGTCCGGGCGCCGACGGCGCGCGGCTCGAGGGCAGCAAGTGGCATGCCAAGGAGCTGCTGCAGGCTGCGGGCGTTGCGACGGCGAACGCGCAGCGCTTCACCGACTTCGAGGACGCGGCGGCATTCGTGGCGGCGGTCGGCGCGCCGATCGTCGTGAAGGCCGACGGGCTCGCCGCCGGCAAGGGCGTGGTGGTGGCGCACGAGCCGGATGTGGCGATCGATGCACTGCGCGATGCGCTGCTCGACGAGCGCTTCGGTGCGGCCGGCGCGAGCGTCGTGCTCGAGGAATGCCTGGAGGGGCCCGAGCTGTCGGTGCTCGCGCTCGTGTCGGGCAGCGACCTGCGCGTGCTCGCGCCCGCACGCGACCACAAGCGTGCCTACGACGGCGACGCGGGCCCAAACACGGGCGGCATGGGCGCGGTGTGCCCGCCGGCGGACGTCGACGATGACGTGCTCGAGCAGATCGAGCGCGAGGTGCTGCGTCCGGTCGTCGACGAGCTCGTGCGGCGAGGCGTCGACTATCGAGGTGTGCTGTACGCCGGGCTCATGCTCACCGCCGATGGCCCGAAGGTGATCGAGTTCAACGTCCGCTTCGGCGATCCGGAGGCACAGGTCGTGCTGCCACGACTGCGTGGCGACGTCGCGGCGCTGCTGGCAGCCGTCGCACGCGGCGAACTGGCCGATGCGCCCGAGCTGCAGTGGGACGAGCGCGTCGCGGTGGGCGTCGTGGTCGCAGCCGAGGGCTATCCGGCCGCGCCGCGGACAGGTGATGCGATCGAGCTGGACCGCATGCCCGACGACGCGATCGTCTTCCATTCAGGGACGAAGGTCGACGAGCACGGGACCTTCGCGACCGCCGGCGGACGCGTGGTGACGGTCGTGGGATTCGGCGACGACGTCGATTCGGCGCGGGGTGCGGCGACCGCCGCGGCCTCGCGTGTGCACTTCACCGGGGCCTGGCACCGGAGCGACATCGGCGTGGCGCACGCGACCGACAGCGCGCTCGTGGCACCAGCGTTGCGCTGAGCGCAACGCCTGCGCCATCAGCCGGCCTCAGCGGGGCTCCGGTCCGCGCTCGTGGCACCAGCCTTGCGCTGAGCGCAACGCCTGCGCCATCGGTCGGCATGGCCCCGATCCAAGCGGGGCTCGGGCTCGAGCTCGGGTTCGGGTTCGGGCTCGGCGAGCAGTGGAATTCCGCACACCTGAGTGAGGCACGCGCAGGTTTGTGCGAACCGAATTTGCGCCTCGGGGTATCAGGGTCTACAGTGAAGCGTGTTGACAGGCGCAGACCTGCGCGCACCACACTCAGATTCGGCACCGTTGGGCCCCGCCCCGGTTCCCGAGACCCCCACCAGAACACAGGAGCTACCTCATGGGCAGGACCATCGGCATCGACCTCGGCACCACGAACAGCTGCATGGCTGTCTTCGAAGGCACCGAGCCCACCGTCATCCCGAACGCCGAGGGCGCGCGCACTACGCCGTCCGTCGTCGCGTTCACCAAGACCGGCGAGCGCCTCGTCGGCGCCTCGGCCAAGCGCCAAGCCGTCACCAACCCCGGCAACACCGTCTTCTCGGCCAAGCGCTTCATGGGCCGCAAGGAATCCGAGGTGAAGGAAGAGGAGTCGATCGTCCCGTACGAGGTCGGCACCGGCAAGAACGGCGACGCCATCATCAAGGTGGGTGGTGACACGTACACGCCGCAGGAGATCAGCGCGATGATCCTGCAGAAGCTCAAGGCCGACGCCGAGGAGTTCCTGGGCGAGGAGGTCACCGACGCGGTGATCACCGTTCCGGCGTACTTCAACGACGCCCAGCGCCAGGCGACCAAGGACGCCGGCCGCGTCGCCGGACTCAACGTTCTGCGCATCGTCAACGAGCCGACCGCGGCATCGCTCGCCTACGGCCTGGACAAGGACAACGACGACCAGACGATCCTCGTCTTCGACCTCGGCGGCGGCACGTTCGACGTGTCGGTGCTCGAGCTCGGCGACGGCGTGTTCGAGGTGAAGGCCACGAGCGGTGACAACCACCTCGGTGGCGACAACTTCGACAAGGCGCTCGTCGACTGGATGATCTCCGAGTTCAAGAAGGACCAGGGCACCGACCTCAGCAAGGATCCGGTCGCGCTGCAGCGCCTGTACGACGCCGCGGAAAAGGCGAAGATCGAGCTCTCCTCCGCCCAGTCGACGCAGATCCATCTGCCGTACCTGACCCAGGTCGACGGCGAGCCGCGCCACTTCGACACCGTGCTCTCGCGCGCCAAGCTCAACGAGATCGTCGGCACGCTGCTCGACCGCCTCGTCAAGCCGACCCAGACCGCGATCAAGGACTCGGGCGTCAAGGTGGGCGACATCGACCACGTGGTGCTCGTCGGCGGCATGACCCGCATGCCGATCGTGCAGGAGAAGGTCAAGGAGATCACCGGCAAGGACCCGCACAAGGGCGTCAACCCCGACGAGGTCGTCGCCATCGGCGCCGCGATCCAGGGCGGCGTGCTCAAGGGCGAGGTCAAGGACGTGCTCCTGCTCGACGTGACGCCGCTCTCGCTCGGCATCGAGACCAAGGGCGGCGTGTTCACGCGGCTCATCGAGCGCAACACGACGATCCCGACCAAGAAGAGCGAGGTGTTCTCGACCGCCGAGGACAACCAGCCGAGCGTCGAGATCCACGTCGCGCAGGGCGAATCGGACATGGTCGCCTACAACAAGACGCTCGGCAAGTTCCAGCTGAGTGACATTCCCCCGGCGCCGCGTGGCCTGCCGCAGATCGAGGTGACGTTCGACATCGACGCGAACGGCATCCTCAACGTGACGGCCAAGGACAACGGCTCTGGCAAGGAACAGGCGATCAAGATCTCCGGCGGCTCGGGACTCGACGAGGCCGAGATCCAGGAGATGATGAAGAACGCCGAGGCGCACGCCGACGAGGCGCGCTCCGCCAAGGAGCTCGTCGAGGCCAAGAACCAGGCCGAGGCGCTCGCCTACTCGACCGAGAAGGCGCTCAAGGAGCACGGCGACAAGGTCGGCGACGACGTGACGTCAAAGATCGAGACCGCGCTCAAGGAGCTCAAGGACGCGATCGAGACCGCGACGACGCCGGAGGAGCTGCAGCCGCTGGTGGAAAAGCTCGCCGAGGAGTCGCAGGAGCTGGGCAAGGCGATCTACGCCGACCAGGGCGCGACGGCCGAAGGCGACGAGGCAGCCGCCGCGGAGGCGAACACGCAGGACGAGGACGAGGACGTCGAGGACGTCGAGGTCATCGAAGAGGACGAGCCGGCGGCAAAGGCGTAAGCCGGACGTCATTCGATCGAGGACTGACAGATGTCTGAGAGCAACTCACATTCGCGGAAAGGTCCCGGCGGGACCACCGGTGCCCGAGATGGTGCCGGTGGCCTCGCCGAGGCTGCCGCGGCCGCCGCGGCCGGCCTGCCCGTCGAGGGCCTGGCCGGCGAGCCGTTGCCGATGGAGCCGGGCCAGGAGTACGTCACCAAGGCGGACTTCCTGGTCGTGGCCGACGAGCGCGACGCGATGCGCAATGACCTGCAGCGCGTCGCGGCCGACTTCGAGAACTACAAGCGACGCGCGGCGCGCGAGCGCGAGCAGGCGTCGGCAGCGGCGGAGAGTCGGCTGCTCGGCGAACTGCTGACCGTCATCGACGACACCGAGCGAGCGCTCGAGCACGCCGCGAAGGACGACACCACCAAGGACGCGGTGGTCGACGGCCTCACGACCGTGCGATCGCGACTGACGGCGGTGGTGGGGTCGCACGGCCTGACGCGCATCGACACCTCCGGTGCGTTCGACCCGAACCTGCACGAAGCGATGATGGTGCAGCCGGCACCGAACGGTGAGCCGGACGACATGATCCTGCAGGAGCTGCAGTCGGGCTGGGCGCTCGGAGATCGGGTGCTGCGCCATGCGCGCGTGATCGTTGCAGGAGGGGGGTGACCATGGCGGGCACGACCGATTTCTACGAGTTGCTGGGCGTGCCCAAGGGCGCTTCCGACGATGACCTGCGCACGGCGTATCGCAAGAAGGCGCGCGAGCTGCATCCCGACCGCAACCCGGACGACCCAAAGGCCGAGGACCAGTTCAAGGCCGTGAACGAGGCCTACGAGACGCTCAAGGATCCGCAGAAGCGCAAGCTCTACGACATGGGCGTGCGAGGCAACGGTCGTGGCGGATTCCCGGGCGCTGCCGGCGGCGGGTTCCCGGGCTTCGGCGGCGCGGGCGGGCCTGGCGGACCGGGAGGCGCCGGTGGGTTCGACTTCTCGACGCTGTTCGGCAGCGGCGGCATCAACCTCGGCGACCTGGGTGACCTGTTCTCGCGCGCGGGCACGGGTGCTGGTGGCCATGCACCGCGGCGCGCGACGCGTGGACACGACATCGCCGCGCGCGTGCGGCTGTCGTTCGAGGACGCACTCGACGGTGTCGAGGTGAAGATCCCGGTCGAGCGTCAGGTCGACTGTGCGACGTGCCACGGATCGGGTGCGAAGCCCGGCACGAGCCGTCGCGAGTGCCCGACCTGCGACGGGCGCGGCATGGTCACGCAGAGCCAGGGCCCGTTCGCGATGAGCTCGCCGTGCATGACGTGCGGCGGCGCGGGCTCGATCGTCGAGACCCCGTGCACCACGTGCCAGGGTTCGGGCCACCAGACGAAGGTCGTCCGCTATCGCGTGAAGATCCCGCCCGGGGTGAAGGATGCCTCGAAGGTGCGGCTCAAGGGCAAGGGCGAGCCCGGCGAGCACGGCGGACCGTCGGGCGACCTGATCGTGCGCGTGCAGGTCGAGGCGAGCGAGCTGTTCGAGCGTCGCGGCGACGACTTCATCGTCGACGTTCCGGTCACGCTCGCCGAAGCTGGCCTGGGCGAGCAGGTGAAGGTGCCGACGCCCGAGGGCGGGCAGGTCACCGTGAAGATCCCGGCCGGGTCCGAGGATGGCAAGCTGCTGCGCATCAAGGGCCGTGGCGCCCCCATCGCGCGAGCCAAGGGCGACGAGCGAGGCGACCTGCTGGCGCGTGTGCGCATCGCGGTGCCGACGAAGCTCAACAAGGACCAGGAGGAGGCGCTGCGCGCCTACCAGCGCGCGACGAGCTCCGACCCGCGCACGAAGTGGTTCCGGAGGAAGTGATCGACGTGACCCGCCTCTACTCGATCGGACACGTGGCGACGACCCTGGGCATCCACCCACAGACGCTGCGCGAGTACGAGCGACAGGGGCTGGTCACGCCGCAGCGCACCCCGGGCGGCACGCGACGTTATGGACAGGCAGAAGTCGAACGGCTTGCGCGCATCCAGCGGCTGACATCCGAGGGGCTGAGCCTCGCCGGCGTTCGCTACGTGTTCGACCTCGAGGACGAACTGCGCTGCGCACGCGTGCGGATCGCCGAGCTCGAGGCCGGCAACGCACGCACGTCGCAGCAGGTCGTGTCGACATCGATGTCGCTGGAACTCGTGCACGTACCCCGACCCCGGCGCAGCCCGCGCTGGCGCAACGAAGAGTGATCTGAACAGGAGGCGACCATGGACGCCGAGCGATACACCACCCGATCCCGAGAAGCTCTGTCGGCGGCGATCCGCCACGCCGAGGCGCGCGACAACCAGGAGCTCGCACCTGCGCACCTGCTGCTCGCGCTGCTCGACCTGGACAAGGGCATCGAACGGGATGCACTGACGGCCGCCGGGGTCGACGTGACGTCGCTGCGCTCCGCTGCCGACGAGGCTGCCGCGAAGCTGCCGAGCGTGATGGGCGCCACCAACAACCAGCCGACGATGGGGCGTGCCGCGCGCGAGGTCTTCGAGGCAGCGGAGCGCCAGGCGAAGGCGTGGGGTGACAGCTACGTGGCCGGCGAGCACCTGCTGCTCGCACTCGCCGAGGTGACATCGCCCGTGCAGGCGCTGCTGAAGGAGCAGGGCGCCACGCACGGCGAGCTGCAGGCTTCGATCCAGAAGCTGCGCGGATCGCGGCGCGTGGATTCGCCGGACGCCGAGCAGCAGTACCAGGCCCTCGAGAAGTACGGTCGCGATCTGACTGCACTCGCGCGCGAGGGCAAGCTGGACCCCGTGATCGGGCGCGACGAGGAGATCCGTCGCGTGATCCAGGTGCTGTCGCGCCGCACGAAGAACAACCCCGTCCTCATCGGAGAGCCTGGCGTCGGCAAGACGGCCATCGCCGAAGGACTCGCGCGCCGCATCGCCGCGGGCGACGTGCCCGAGACGCTGCAGGATCGCATGCTCTGGTCGCTCGACATGGGCGCGCTCGTCGCCGGCGCGAAGTATCGCGGCGAGTTCGAGGAGCGCCTCAAGGCGGTGCTGCGCGAGGTCCAGGAAGCCGAGGGCCGCGTCGTGATGTTCATCGACGAGATCCACGTGATCGTCGGTGCCGGCAAGTCCGAGGGCGCGATGGACGCCGGCAACCTCATGAAGCCGATGCTCGCGCGCGGTGAGCTGCGCGTGGTCGGCGCAACGACGCTCGATGAGTACCGCACCGGGATCGAGAAGGACGCGGCGCTCGAACGTCGCTTCTCCCCCGTGTTCGTGGGTGAGCCGAGCGTGCCGGACACGATCGGCATCCTGCGTGGGCTCAAGGAGCGCTACGAGGCACATCACAAAATCCGCATCACCGACTCCGCGCTCGTGGCTGCCGCGACGCTGTCGGATCGCTACATCTCCGATCGCCAGCTGCCCGACAAAGCGATCGACCTCATGGACGAAGCAGCCGCGACGCTGCGCATGCAGGCCGACTCGCGCCCGGAGGAGCTCGATCGGGCCGAGCGACGCATCGACCAGCTCATGATCGAGTCCGAGCTGCTCAAGCGCGAGACCGACGACGCCTCGCGCGCGCGGCTCGCAAAGCTCGACGAGGAGATCGCCGGGCTGCGAGCGACAGCGTCGACCCTTCGCGCGCAGTGGGAAGGCGAGAAGGGCCTCATGGACGAGATCGGGGAGCTCACCGAGCGCCTCGAGCGTGTCCGGTTCGAGGCCGATCAGGCCGAGCGCGTCGCCGACTACGAGACCGCTGCCCGCCTTCGCTACGGCGACGCCGCCGACATCGAGAAGCAGCTGCGCCAGTGCCGCGAGCGCATCGCCGCGATCCGCGAGGAAGGCGAGGAGCTGCTCAAGGAGGAAGTCGACGGCGATGACATCGCAGGCGTCGTCAGTCGCTGGACCGGCATCCCCGTCGCCAAGCTCGTGGAAGGCGAGGCCGACAAGCTGCTGCACATGGAGCAGCGCCTGCATGGTCGAGTGGTCGGTCAGGACAAAGCGGTCACGGCCGTCAGCGACGCGATCCGTCGCTCGCGCGCGGGCCTCGCGGACGAGCAGCGTCCGATCGGCTCGTTCATGTTCCTGGGCCCGTCGGGCGTCGGCAAGACCGAGCTCGCGCGCTCGCTGGCGGAGTTCCTGTTCGACGACGACCAGGCGATGGTCCGCATCGACATGTCCGAGTACATGGAGAAGCATTCCGTCAGTCGCCTGATCGGCGCGCCTCCGGGATACGTCGGGTACGAGGAGGGCGGCCAGCTCACCGAAGCCGTGCGGCGACGCCCGTACTGCGTGCTGCTGCTCGACGAGCT
This sequence comes from Gaiellales bacterium, assembly GCA_038212015.1. Taxonomy (GTDB): domain Bacteria; phylum Actinomycetota; class Thermoleophilia; order Gaiellales; family SKUG01; genus JAGQUL01. The sequence continues at coordinate 20,293 of JBBQUY010000019.1, forward strand.
GGAGAAGGCGCACCCCGACGTGTTCGGCGTGCTGCTGCAGGTGCTCGACGATGGTCGCCTGACCGACGGGCAGGGCCGCACCGTCGATTTCCGCAACGCGGTCATCTGCATGACGAGCAACCTCGGCTCCGCACACCTGTCACTCGGCGTGATGGGCGACGAAGAGCGCGAGGCAGTGCTCTCGGACGTGCGAGGACACTTCCGACCGGAGTTCTTGAACCGCCTCGACGAGATCGTGATCTTCGAGCCGCTCGGCCCCGAACAGCTGCGCTCGATCGTCGACATCCAGCTCGAGCGCGTCGCGCGCCGCGTCGCCGAACGCGACCTGGAGCTCGACGTATCTGACGCCGCCAAGGATGCCATCGCACGCGCCGGCTACGACCCGGTGTACGGCGCCCGACCGCTCAAGCGCGCGATCCAGCGCCTGCTCGAGAACCCGCTCGCGCAGCGCCTGCTCGCGGGCGAGTTCCATCCGGGCGATGCAATCGTCGTGGACGTGGCCGGCGCCGACTCGAGCGAGCTGACGCTCACGAGGCGGGTCGCGACCGAGGCCTGACGCAGCAGGCGCACGCGCGGCGTCGAGTCAGACGAACGGGCCACTGGGCGACGGCGGCTCGTCGGCCGGCGGCGACGCTTCGGTGGCGGGCGGTGCGGGAGGCACGTCGCCGCCTGCCTCGACCTGCGCCCAGGCCGACTCGAGCGCCGAGGCAAAGATCGGCGTGCCGAGGAGCGTCAGCACGAATGCGGAGGCCGCGGCTGACAGGAACGCACCCGGCAACAGTGCAGCGACGATGAGTCCTGCGATGAGGAACGGCACGATTGTTGCCAAGCCGATCACGATGAAGGTGCCGAACGTGCCCCACCAGCTGCCCGATACCTTCGCTTCGCTGCGTGCGAACGCTGCGTCGCCGGTCCCTTCGCCACCGCCGGCGACGATCGGCGCATAGATCCAGCGGACTGCCAGCATGATGTATGCGACCCACAGCGCGATCCCGAGGAGGGTTCCGATCACGCCGATGAGGACGCCGAGCACCTGTGCGCCGAACATGATCGCGATCAGGATCGCGGCCTTCGGCATGAGCGCGCTGATGCCCGCGACCAGCGCCGGGATCGCTGCGCCGGGGCCCGGGATGCTGCCATCGCCGCCGTGTCGTTCGCGGTGGAGCGCCCCGCCGAACACGACGTAGGCACCGAAGCCGATGAGCATGTTGATGGCGCCGCTCACCGCGCCGATGAGCGTGATGGTGCGCATGTCCGCCGGGTCGAAGTCACCAGAGAAGACCGCGGCGATGATGTCCTCCGCGTTCGGCACGAGCGAGGACTGGACCTGGGCTGCGACGCCGGCGACGAGCGCCGTGATGCCGGCGAAGACCGCGAGAGTCGGCAGCCAGGGACCGACGCGGTCCATGCCGCGGCTGTAGCCCTCGCTGATTGACGTGCTGATGTCAGGGGTCGCCATGCGCGTCTCCGTGGTGTCGCTCGAGGGTCCACTTCGGGCGTCGATGCCCACCGTTGGCATTCGGCGCAGCCCTCCCGGGTCCTGCCTGGCGGTCAGCCGAACGAGACGTGCACGTGGTCGTTGTGCTGGATGCGGTTGTACTCGCCGCGATCCGACTGCTTGAGCGCGTCGAGCGACGCCCGAGACGTGCCGGGGTAGGTGTACTCGCGCCATTCCCAGTTGTTCGTGGCGGAGGCGATCCTGCCGTCGGCGATCACGTACTTGACGTCGAGCTGTCCGGCCTTGCCTTGCTGGCGCATGTGTTCGGCGAACGCCTGCATCTGCGGCGTGCCCTCGGTCGAGTTCGGCGACCCGATCGGCAGGGTGCCAACGTCGATCGCATTGCCGTGATCATGGTCGGACGTGCCGCTGCCGCTTCGCTTCCCACTCACGAGCGGCAGACCGAACGTGTGCGCTTCCTCCAGACCACGCAGCGCTACCGCGGTGAGTCCGCCGGTGCCCGTCTTGTCCTTGACGGTGGACGGGTCGACCTTCCCGCCGCCCGGAGCGGGCGCGGCGTTGGCACCTGCACCGTTCGAGTCCGGCAGCGGCGGTGCGGGCGGCAGCGAGCCACCGCCACCTGATGCGCCGCCAAGCGCCTGCACCAGGCTCGTCAGCACGCTCGCGAGCTGGCTGAGCACGGGGCCGAGCGCCTCGATTCCGGCGATGACCTGCGCGCCGCCACCGCTCGTGGGCGGTGCCGGAGCTGGCGTTGGCGATGCTGGTGGCGTGCTGGTCGGACCGCCCGATGGCGGCACCTGCTGCACGGACGGAGTGCCCACTGCGGGCGGCGTCGTCATGCACATGAACTGGCGTTCCCCTAGCTGCACCGACCCGACGGTCCCACCCAGCGGGTCGGTACCGGTCGTGGTGTCCACTACGACCGTCCCACCACGAGGATGCGACGGGCGTGCGGATCACGCAATGGGGATCTCGCGGCGGCGCCCCGCGGGCGCTAGCTGAACGACACGTGCACGTGGTCGTAATGCTGGATGCGGTTGTACTCGCCGCGATTGGACTGCTTGAGCGCGTCGAGCGACTCCCGGGACTTGCCCGGGTAGGTGTACTCGCGCCATTCCCAGTTGTTCGTCGCCGAGGCGATCCGGCCGTCGGCGATGACGTACTTGACGTTGAGCTGTCCGGCCTTGCCCTGCTGGCGCATGTGCTCGGCGAACGCCTTCATCTGCGGCGTCCCGCCGGTCGAACTGGGCGATCCGATCGGGAGCGTGCCGACGTCGATCGCATTGCCGTGATCATGGTCGGACGAGCCGTTGCCGCTTCGCTTGCCGCTCACGAGCGGGAGCCCGAACGTGTGCGCCTCCTCCAGGCCACGCCTGGACACGCCGGTGAGGCCGCCCGTGCCGGACTTGTCCTTCACACTCGACGGATCGACGCGCGCGGCACCTGCCGGGTTCGCGCCCGCCGGACTTTCGGCGCGCGGGGCGTTCGGTGACTGCTGCGTGTCGGCGTTCGACGGCGTCGGGCCGGCGTTCGCGCCGCCCTGCGTCGGCGGGGCGCCGAGCGCTCCCACGCCCGCCGCGGCGTGGTCCATGGTGCAGCCCGGCATGCCGCACTGACCGACCTGGCCGGGCGTGCCGCCCGGCGCGCCACCACCCGTGACACCGCCCTGCAGCGCGGCGACGAGCTTGTTGATGGATTCGATGAGGCCCTGGATCGCCGGAATGAGCTGCTCGGGCGAGACAGCTATCGCGCCTTGGGCGGCCTGGACGGTTCCGCCGCCCACGGTCGGCGCGGGGGGCGACATGGTGCTCGGATCGGCACCGACCACCGCCTGCTGGGTCTGCGGCACCGGCGTCGCCGAGAGCGGCGGCGGTGGTGCAGCACAATTCGTACTGGTCGGCGCAGGCTGCTGCGGCAGCGCGCCCGTGACCGGACTGAGTGTCGGTGTCATCGGCGTTTCCCCCTCCAGGAGCTCGCATGTGGTGGCTCACAAGCGAACATGAGGAAGCCGATGAAGCAGTGGCGTGCTGACTCGGCGTGGCTTCCTCCACTCCACCGTGCACCAGCTTCGACGATCTGACAAGAGGGTGATCCGTCCCCAAACCGTCGCCGTTGCGATACGTCCAACATGCGAGGAAGCCTCAAGGCACCGCATGGGAGCGCCGATGCGTGCAGTACGGCGTATCCCGACCGGTTCGTCGGCGATGCACCCACGGACACCAGAGCCAGGGGAACAGGTGGCGGAAGCCCTTTCACAGAGCGACATCGATTCGCTGCTCGCGATGGCTGCGGAACATCCCGCAGCCGCGGGTGGCGACGGCGATGCCGCGAGCGCCCCTGCTGCCACGGCGGGCTCCGCATCGACCGCCGCAGCGCGCGAAGCAGCTCGTCATCGCTACGTCCGCAAGATGGATTTCGCTCGCCCCTCCAAGTTCAACAAGGACCAGCTGCGAACGCTGCAGATGCTGCACGAGGCCTTCTGCCGCCGCGCATCGACGTACCTGTCCGGCACGGTCCGCTCGCTCGTCGAGGTGTCGGTCACCGGCGCGGAACAGATCCCCTACGGCGACTTCGTCTCCTCCCTGCCCGTCCCGACCTTCACGAGCGTCCTGGAAGTCTCACCGCTCGGAACCAACGCGATGGCCTCGGTCGACCTGCCGCTGCTGTTCGCGATGCTCGATCGCATGCTGGGCGGCCCGGGTACGAACGTCTCCCGCGTCCGCGAGCTCACGGAGATCGAAGCCGGGCTCGCATCGAACCTCATGGAGCGGCTGCTCGACGAGCTGAGCGGCGCCTGGGGCGACCTCGTGCCCGTGGAGTTCCGCCTGCGCGGCATCGAGATGAATGCGCAGTTCGCGCAGATCGTGCCGGCGTCGGAGCCGAGCGTGCTCATCGTCATGGAACTTTCGATCGGCACGGCGACCGGCTCGCTGTCGATCTGCCTGCCGTATCGCTCGATCGAGCCGGTCGTCGGCGACCTCGCGGCCCATCGCTACTTCTCCACCGGCGACGATTCGCCGGATCATCGCGCCGCGCTGCTGCAGTCGCTGCAGGGCGTATCGATGCCGGTTCGCGCCGAAATCGGCGCGACGAAGGTGCCGGTCGAGACGGTGCTCGGCCTCCAGCCGGGCGATGTCGTGCCGCTCGGGCGCCGCGTCGACGACGGCGTTCGCCTGGTCATCGGCAACACCCGGGCGTACAGCGCGATGCCTGGCCGTGACGGCAATCGCGTTGCGGTTCGCATCGTCAATCGCATCGACGACGACGGCGGCGTTCGATGAGTTTCAGCTCCCCGCACTCGTCCCCGTGGAACGAGCACCGCATGCTCGCCGAATCGATCGGTCAGGTAGCTGCGGACGCCGCAAGCGGCGCGCTCGGCACGAACGTGGACCTGGGAATCGCGACCAGTGGCGATCCCGAGGACATGGTCGTCGGACGCCCCGTGCCACTGCGCGCGATCGTCGTGACGTTCCACCGCCCGCTTCGAGACGTGATGGTGTTCATCACGTCGCTCAAGGAAGACGCCGTTCGTCCGATCGTGGAGGCCGTCGCGGCGTCCGCGATCGGGACGCTCGACGTGCCGACGTCGCCGGACCAGCACGGTCCACTCGGCCGGTTCACGATCGCTGACGCGATCGAGTACGAGACTCCCGAAGAAGCGCTGGAGCAGGTCGATGCGCTGTATCTCGAGGCGACGTACTCGCTCGAGCTGCCGACCGGTGAGCTGCAGATGGTGATCGGTACCGGCCTGCTCGAATCCGCCGCATGCTTCGCCAACGGCGTGGCCGACCCGTTCGCGGTCGAAGCAGCCTTCCTTCCCGTTGGAACCGAGCTCGAGCTCGGCGACGCGATCGAGCTCGGCGACGGCGGCAATCGCATTGAACTTGGAGACGGCCAGATCGCTCCAGCCGGCGAGTCGGAACTCGCGTTCGGTGGCGCTGGAGCCGTCACGAGCGGCGGCGTCGAGGAGTTCGATGCGATGCTCGCTGCGCAGGAGCGCGCAGACGCCGCGGCCGCCGCATCGCTCGCCGCCAACACAGCCGCGACCGCGATGTCGAACGTTGCAGCCGCCGAGCTGCCCAGCTTTGCCGATCAGACCGCAACGGGACGCTGGACCGAGCTGCTGAGCGGCGTCGAAGTCGAACTGTCCGCCGAACTCGGCCGCGCCGACCTGGCGCTGCGCGACATCACGGCGCTGGCCGCGGAGAGCGTGCTGACGCTCGACCAGATGGTCAACGAGCCGGTTTCGGTGTACGTGAACGGCACTCGATACGCGACCGCGCGGCTTGTCGTCGTCGACGGTGAATACGGCGTCGAGATCCTCGAAGTCATCGAGCAGGAGTTCCTGCCGGTCCCGCTCGCTGCCTGACCGGGGACGCGTCGGATACGATCGCGCCATGCAGGCCGGTCACGAAGACGACGATCACGAGACGCTCTACTGCTACCGGCATCCGTCGCGCGAGACCGCGCTGCAGTGCCTCAGCTGCGATCGTCCCATCTGCGTGGACTGCGCCACCCACGGCGCAGTGGGCATCAAGTGCCCCGACTGCGCACGAACGTCGCGCGCGGCACGCGGCGTGATTCCCACCCAGCGCCTCGTGCGGGGCATGGTCGCGGCCTCGCTCGTCGCGCTCGCACTGGGAACGATGCTCTTCTACATTCGCGTCCCGTTCCTGGGAATCATCCTTGCCTACCTCGTCGGCGTGGCAACGGGCGAGACCACGCGCCGAGCGAGCGGTGGCTATCGTGACCCGGTCCTCGCTCGCGGTGCCGCGATCGCGGCAGCGGTGGGCGTCGCGAGCTTCCCGGTCGCCGCGGTGCTCGCCAGCGGCGGGTTCAGCGGCTATCTTGCCTGGACGGCCATCGCAGCGGGCTTCGCCGCGTGGGGTGCGTACAACCGCGCATCGTGATCGAGCTCACACGCACACGCGGGGCCGCCCGAAGGCGACCCCGTAGTGCGTGTTCGTCCCATCCCTGACTGAGGCGTCAGGGTGTCCCAGGGGGATCTCGATGAAGTCGTGTCAGCCGGGGAGCGGCGGCGGCAGCTCGCCTGAGCCGTTCGGTACCGGCGGCGGGGGCGGCAGCTCGCCACCAGGATTCGGCCAGCCGGGCGGCTTCGGCCCAGCGGTCGGCGGCTTGTCAGGGCCGTCGTCCGTGGGATTCGGCGGCGGCGTGCTGGGACCGTCCTTCTTGGGCGGCGCATCCTTCTTCGGGGGCGCGTCCTTTGCGGGCGGTCCGTCCTTCCTGGGCGGGCCATCCTTCGCGGGCGGGCCGTCCTTCTTTCCCGGGCCGGGCGTGTGCGTGCCAGGCGTGTGCGGCTTGGCCGGGCCCGTGAACTTGGGGTCGTAGTCGAACTTGGGGACCTTGAGGTCCTTCGAGGGGATCTGCAGCACCTGGCCCGGATGGATCAGGTCGGGGTGCTTGATCTGGTCACGGTTCGCCCAGTACAGCTGCTGCCACGTCACACCGTACTTGGGTGCGATGACCGACAGGTACTCGCCCTTGCCGACCGTGTGCGTTCCGCGCCCCGGCGGGGTCTGGTCGACCTTGCTCGGCGGATCGACCTTGCTCGGCGGCTCACCCTTGGTCGGCGGCTCACCCTTGCGCGGCGGCTCGCCCTTCGATGGCGGTTCGCCCTTGCCGGGCGGGGGAAGCTCCCCCTTGCTCGGCGGCTCGCCCTTGCCGGGCGGGGGCGGCGGCATCTCGTCCTTTCCAGGAGGCGGCGGAAGCTGATCGCCCGGCGGCGGCGTCGGAATGCCACCCTTCGGCGGCGGAGTCTGGTCGATGGGTGACTGCGGCGGCATCGTGCCGGGCGGCGGCGTGGTCGGCGTCTGGTCCACCGGCTGCTGCGGCACTGCCGGCGGCGCAGACGGGACCGACGGGTTGCAGCCGAGGTAGGCCCAGCCCTGCTGCACCTGTGGTGCGTAGCCGTCCTTGCCGGGAGCCTGCTGCTGCAGCGCGCCGTCGACGGAATCGGGCATCGGAGCACCTGTGTCCTTCGGCAGGAATCGCTGCACGAAATCCGGGATGCCCGCGGCGGGATCCGCGGTGGCGGCGCCTCCACCCGTCACGGTCGTGCCGAGCACGTCGGCGAGTGCCGCGTCGACGTATGAACCAGTTCCTGCCGGCGCGGGCTGTGCCCCTGCGGCTGGTGCGCTCACGGTGGTCGGCAGCGTCGGCGTGCTGCCAGCAACGGAGTTCGTCATCCGGTCTTTCCCCCTCGGTTCCCCTCGCAGAAATCGACCGGTAGTCGTGGTCGTCACCCCCGTGACGCCGCGCGGCCGTTCCGCATCTCCTGTGTGTCGCATCTGGCGACGATGTCGTTTCAGTGCAGTCGACATGTCGTTTTCCGACATGTGCATCGCCGTCGATTCGGGCCGGAATTACGAACGGGGGTGTCGTTCGCCTGGAACGACACCCCCGCCACACCACCACGTGTGACCGTGATCTCTCACGGCCGTGAAACCGTTGGCGGCTCGTGCGAGCAAGCTCGCTGGTGATCCTCGCCCAACGTTTCAGAGTCCAGCCACGGACAGCAGGTCGGCCTAGGCAGTCAGCTCGTAGAGATAGCCGTCCCGGCCCTCCACGATGTCCACCAGGCGCTGCGCCTCGGAAGTGGCTTCGACACAGTCGAACACCCGCGATTCACGCGCCAGAAGCAGAGCCTCTCGGCGGAGCCAGCGCTGCATGCGTCGGCGTCGGTAGTGCATCGTGAGCGAGTGAGCCATGTCGGATTCCATTCCTCGGTTGACCTGTACCCTGCTGTCGCACTCGGCGCCGTATGTCGTTTCACGAGGGCCACGCGTTGGCCCGGAACACGCGATTCGCAATTCCATGCCTCGCGTGCGCGCGCACGCGCGCGCGTGAAGAGCCTGTACCGACCGTGACCTCCTTGTACCGACCGTGACCTGCGCCGATCATTCCGCGACCTGCGTTGACCCGATCCCCATCGAGCGTGCGGAGTGTCGACCAATACCCGACGCTGGGCACGCTCGCTGCGCAGGACGGCAGCTGCGGCGAGCTCAGCTGCGCGCGGCGGCAGCTGCTGCGGCGGCGTGCTGGTCGATGAGCCGGCGGCTCGTCACCACGAGCTCGCGAATGTCGAACGGCTTGGCGATGAATGCGTCGGCGCCCAGTTCGCGTGAACGCTCTTCCACGCGCGGCCCGAGTGCACTCATCGCGAGCACCGGCACCTTCACGCCGAACTGCGAGAGGTACTTCATGACCTGAAAACCGTCGATGCCCGGCATCATGATGTCGAGCAGCACGAGCGACGGGGGCGACTGGTCGAGCGAATCGAGCCCGAGCAGACCGCTCTCGGCTTCGGCCACGTCGAATCCGACGGCGGAGAAGGCTTCGCGCAGCACGTAGCGGATCGACGGATCGTCATCGATCACGAGCACGGCTGGCTTTGCGTTCGGCATCACGGTGCGCGCCAGGCGCTGCACCTCGCTCGCGCGGAAGCGACGGTGGCCACCGGCCGTCCGCTGCTCCTCGAGCTTGCCATCGGCTGCCCAGTTGCGAACGGTCGTCGCGCTGACCCGGAGGATCTGCGCGGCTTCGTTCACCGTGAGGAATTCGTCGTTGGAATGCGACATATCGCTCAACGCCTACCCACCATCGCACGGCTCGAACCCACCTGCGCGACCGCCTCTTCGCAAGCCCATTTTGCATATTTGCAGATTCGCTATAAAGGTATTGTCGAGGCGTGCCGATGCGCCTTTCGTTGGGGCAACAGGATGTTGCGCCACCCCCCGGTGGAACTCGGGGGGAGAGCCACACATATCGTCACGGAGGACGACCACCATGGGTCTTCGGATCAACACCAACATCGATTCGTTCAATGCGCATCGGAATCTCTCGGCCACGTCGAATCGGATGGCCAAGTCGATGGAGAAGCTCAGCTCGGGCTTCCGCATCAACCGCGCCGGCGACGACGCAGCAGGCCTCGGCATCTCCGAGCGAATGCGCGGCCAGATCCGCGGTGTCGCCCAGGCACAGCGCAACGCCCAGGACGGCATCAGCCTCGTCCAGTCGGCGGAAGGCGCGATGACCGAGCTGCACTCGATCCTCCACCGCGTTCGCGAACTGGCGATCCAGTACGAGAACGGCACGAACGGCGCCGAAGCGCACATGGCGATCACCACCGAGGTGGAGCAGCTGCGCCAGGAGCTCGATCGCATGATCACGGGCGCCAACTTCAACAGCGTCAACCTGCTTGACGGAACGGGCGGCGCGATCCAGCTGCAGGTCGGCCCGAACGCCGGCGGCACCAACGTGCTCAGCGTCACGATGCCCGACCTCGTCACCCAGGCGGCGGCAGCGAGCGACACGCTCGACAACGTGCTGCTGTCGTTCGTGGACGGCACCGGCATGGGTGCCGGCGCGGTGCTGGCGGACATCGACGCCTACGTCGACCTCGTCTCCAACCAGCGTGCTGCGATGGGTGCGGTGCAGAACCGCCTCGAGTACACGGTGAACGCGCTCGGCATCTACCAGGAGAACCTGATGGCTGCCGAGAGCCGCATCCGCGACGTCGACATGGCGCAGGAGATGACGAACTTCACGAAGCTGCAGGTGCTCCAGCAGAGCGGTACGGCAATGCTCGCCCAGGCGAACATGTCGAGCCAGAGCATCCTGAGCCTGCTGCAGTAGCCGGTCTTTGAGGGGTCACGGTCACCTTCACGGGTGGCCGTGACCCCGTCCTCCGGCAGCCTTCGCTTCATGCGAGGGTTTTTGCAGATCTGACAACTTGCATTCTTTCGCTCAAGGCACTGTGAAGCTTGTCCGATGTGGCTGGTGACGCGACAGCAGGAAGCTGTCTCGCACTCTCGGATTGCCCGAGAGGTCACCATCGTCACGGAGGACGACCGTCATGGGTCTGCGCATCAACACCAACATCGAGGCGTTCAACGGGCATCGCAACCTGTCGATGACCTCGAACAAGATTGCCAAGTCGATGGAGAAGCTCAGCTCGGGCTTCCGCATCAACCGCGCTGGCGACGATGCAGCAGGACTCGGTATCTCCGAGCGAATGCGCAGCCAGATCCGCGGCGTGGCACAGGCACAGCGCAACGCCCAGGACGGCATCAGCCTCGTCCAGACGGCTGAAGGCGCGATGACCGAGCTGCACTCGATCCTCCACCGCGTCCGCGAACTGGCCGTCCAGTACCAGAACGGCACCAACGGCGCCGAAGCGCACCTGGCGATCACCACCGAGGTCACCCAGCTCGCCGCAGAACTCGACCGCATGATTATGGGCTCCAACTTCAACGGCATCGACCTGCTCCGAGGCGGCACCCCGATCACGCTGCAGGTCGGACCGAACGCCGGCGGCACGAACGAACTCACCGTGAACGTCGTCGACCTCGTGGCGATGGGCTCCTCCAGCGCACCGAACAATGACTTGGCGACGACGATGGCAAACTTCATCGCCGGCAACATGACCGGTGGAACCGGCGATGTCCTTGCCGACATCGATTCCTTCGTCAACCAGATTTCCACGGCCCGAGCGCAGATGGGCGCGATCCAGAATCGCCTCGAGTACACCGTCAACGCGCTCGGCATCTACCAGGAGAACCTCATGGCCGCCGAGAGCCGCATCCGCGACGTTGACATGGCGCAGGAGATGACCAACTTCACCAAGCTGCAGGTGCTCCAGCAGAGCGGCACGGCGATGCTAGCCCAGGCCAACATGTCCAGCCAGAGCGTGCTCTCGCTGCTGCAGTAACACACGACTTGCCGGTTGACGGCACGGGTCCTCGTCGGTCAACGCACCATCCGGCGAGGCGCTCCTCAGGTCACGATGGTCGGATTCCCCTCGGGGGATTCGGCCATCGTGTTCTTCCGGCCCGGATTCGCTACAGGACGATGCCGGTCGCCTCGCGGCGAGGGTCGCCGGCGGCGAACGAGCGGCCGCCACGCAGGGCGGTGCCATTGGCGGTGCCGAAGAACGAGTCGTGCACCGGCCATCGCACGAGCTCGACCTCCTCCGCGAGCTCGTCGAGCGCGGCTTCGTCGAGCCCGGGCTCGGCGTGCAGCACGCGACCGTCCCACGCGAATCGCGGCGCACGAATCGCCTCCTCGAGCGGCGTGCCGTGCCACATGCGCTCGAGGATCTGCGCGATCGCGTGCGGGATCCGATCGCTGCCCGCCGACCCGAGCTGCACGAGCGTGCGCGGGCTCGTGAGGATCCCGGGGGTCATCATGCTCGGCACCGTGATGCCGGCCATGCGCACGATCGTGTGGTCGTACTCGGCGAGCATGTTGTTGAGCTGGATGCCGGAACCCGGCACGAAGTCGCCGGCGCCATACCCGACGGTGGTGGTCGCGCCGCACATGAGCCCGTCCGAGTCGATCGCCGACACGTGGGTCGTGCTCGGCGATCGCGCGAACCCGCTTCCGTCGGCATCGGTATCGGGCATGCCGCCGCGGTCATGGAATGCATCGGCGACGGCGCCCTGCACCGCATCCGACCCGATGCCACCCAGGTGCGACGGCACCACTTCCTCGCCATGGTCGGGCACGCGCGTTCGCGGGGGATCGAGCTGGCGCAGCACCCGTACGAGCGCGCGGCCGACAGCAAGATCACGCGAGGGTCGACGACCGCCGGCCGCGAGCGCCGGGTCGGGTCGCGCGTCGAGCATCTCCTGCAGCAGCCGCACCGCGATGCCGCCGCCCATCGACGGTTCCGGATTGGCGTACATGCACACGTCGCCCACGCAGAGCATGTCGGGCACGCGTTCGTGGACGGCGTATCGGATCAGGTCGGTGCGCGAGATGCGGGCGCCACGCGCATCGCTCCAGTCCATGAGCGCATCGGCAAGCGCGCCCGTGTAGAGCGACTCGCCATCGGTCGCGGCAAGGTCCTCGATGGCTGCCGCCAGCGCCGGCTGCCGAAAGATCTCGCCTTCGCCGCGGACGTGGCCATCGACGTACCAGATCGACTTGCCGTGCGGATCGCGCGCGATGAGCGGTCCGTTGGCGACGTGCTCACCGGCCTGGGTTCGCGTGAGCTCGACGCCGTCGCGCGCAAGCACCACCGACGGCGCCAGTGCGTCCGCGAACGGGAGGCGTCCGAACCGGCGCGACGCGTGCGCGATGCCGCGCGGCACGCCGGGGACCGCGACCGACGCCGGCCCGGTGCCGTAGCGCAGGACGGTTCCATCGAGTTCGAGCGCGTGCGTCTCCCAGGGCGCGAGCCACGGGCGCTGCTCGAGACCCGGCTGGCGCGAGAAGAAGTCCACGAGCACGGGCGCGAGGTCGTCGGCCCCTCCCCCGACGATCAGGAATCCACCGCCACCGAAGGACGTGAGCGTCGGCTCGCACACGCAGCCGGCCGCGACCATCGCGACGACGGCATCGACGGCATTGCCGCCGGCTTCGAGCACGTCGGCACCGACACGGGCGACCGCCTCATGGCCTGCAGCGACCGCTCCGGTCCCGCGGCTGGTGCGCGCCTGCGCTGCTGACACGCTGTTTCTCCCGTCGAACGAGGGGACCATGCGGCGATCGCCGGCAGGGCCACAAACCGGTCGTATGGTAGCATCGAGCGGCTGCCCGAGGCGCCGTGATTCCCCGCGAACATGCGCATCGGCGCTCTGTTTGCCCCCCGGCGAAGACAGCAATGTCAGTCGCCTCGCAGGAAGGTCTCCTCGCCATGAGCACGATCACGCCGACCTCGACCACCGAGATCGCGCAGGCCGCCGACGCCGCCGGCCTCGAGCTGTTCGACCTGATGAACGAGTACCAGTACGAGCAGGTGGTCATGTGCCACGAGCCGTACACGAACCTGCGCGCGATCATCTGCATCCACAACACCACGCTCGGTCCGGCGCTCGGCGGCATTCGCATGTGGCCGTACGAGCACGAGCGCGAGGCGATCGTCGACGCGATGCGACTCGCGCGCGGCATGACGTTCAAGGCCGCCGTGTCGGGCCTCAACCTGGGCGGCGGCAAGACGGTCGTCATCGGCGATCCGCGCAAGGACAAGAGCGAGGCGCTGTTCCGCGCGCTCGGCCGCTTCGTCGACACGCTCAACGGTCGCTACATAGCGGCCGAGGACGTCGGCACCGCCACGCAGGACATGGACTTCGTCGCGATGGAGACGCCGTACGTCACCGGCATCGACGCCGCGGGCGGTTCGGGCGACCCGTCGCCGATGACCGCGCTCGGCGTGTTCCAGGGCATTCGCGCCGCAGCCAAGAAGGCGTACGGCACGCACAAGCTCGAGGGCCTGCGCGTGTCGATGCAGGGCTGCGGCCACGTCGGCACGTACCTCGCCCAGCACCTCGCCGATGCGGGTGCGGTGCTGACGGTCACCGACATCCACGACGACAACATCGAGCGCGTGACGAGCGCGTCCGGCGCCACGAGCGTCTCGCCCGAGAAGATCTACGACGTGCCGGCTGACATCTTCGCGCCGTGCGCGCTCGGCGGCATCGTGAACCCGGGCAACCTCGATCGCCTCATGGCGTCGGGTGACCTGAAGATCATCGCGGGCGCGGCCAACAACGTACTCGACCACGACTCGACCGGTCAGCTGCTGCACGATCGCGGCATCCTGTACGCCCCCGACTACGTCATCAACGCGGGCGGCCTCATCAACGTGTCGGAGGAGCTCGGCGGCTACAACGTCGACCAGGCCCGCAAGCGAGTCGAGAAGATCTACGACAACCTGACCCGCGTGTTCACGCTCGCCGACGAGCTCGGCATCCCGCCCCACCGGGCCGCGGAGAAGGTCGCGCTCGAGCGCATCGCGATGGTGCGCCCGATCGCCGACGTGTACACCGGTCGCGCGCGAACGAGCTGGCAGCACAAGCCCATCGCGCTGCAGCACAACGGCTGACGCGGAACGCGAGGCGGGCACCGCATGTTCCTGCCGATCAAGGACGCATTGCCGACAGGCAGGTTCCCGATCGTCACGATCGCGCTGATCGCGATCAACGTGCTCGTGTTCGTGCTCGGATTCCTGCCCGCCGATCGTCAGGCGCAGGGCTCCACGCGCCAGATCAGCCAGCACGACGTGTGGCTGACCGAGTACGGCGCGATCCCGTGCGAGGTGAGCGGACGCTGCGCCAACCAGGACGCGGTCGTGGTCGTGGATGGCGGGCTGCTCGATCCGCAGCCACGTCAGGTGAGCGCGCAGGTCGACCAGCAACCGCCGGCACTGACGCTCATCACGAGCATGTTCCTGCACGGCGGCTTCCTGCACCTGCTCTTCAACCTGCTGTTCCTGTGGGTGTTCGGCAACAACGTCGAGGATGCGATGCATCCGCTCGGGTTCCTCGGTTTCTACCTGGTGGCCGGGATGGCGGCGGGCATCGCCCAGGTGCTGGTGGCCGCGGATGCGACCGTGCCGACCGTCGGGGCGAGCGGGGCGATCGCGGCGGTGATCGGCGCGTACCTGTTCCTGTATCCGCGCGCTCGCATCCTGACGATGGTGTTCTTCCCGCTGTTCCTGTGGCTGCCGGCATGGGTGGTGGCGGGCGGCTGGGGGCTGCTGCAGTTCCTGGCGACCTGGCAGAGCCTGTTCGCGCCTGCCGCGCTCGATGGCGGCGTTGCGTACATGGCGCACTTCGCCGGCTTCGCGCTGGGACTTGCGACGATCGCGTTCTTCGCCGAGCGGCGCAATCCGCACTACGAGGAGCTGTACGGCTCCGGGCACGCGCCGCACGGCGAGCCACCGACGCCGGGTCCGTTCGTCTGATCAGAACTCGAAGGTCGTGACGATCGGGTCGTGATCGGAGAAGCCCTCGGCCCGGACCGGGTCGGGGTGCAGCGTCTTGAGCGTTCGCGTGGACACGTGCGGGATGCGTACCTCCTCGACCTTCTTGGCGAGGTTGGCGGAGACGAGCATGTGGTCGAGCTGCATGTGCTTGCGCCCGTCGCGGTAGGAGAAGCGCTTCTCCGACGGGATCCGTGCGGTGACGTCCACGAGCGCGGCGCCGCGCTTGGTCTGGCGCAGCGGCGCGAACTCCGGCTCGCTGCGCTCCATGTTCAGGTCGCCCGCGACCAGCACGGCAGAGCGCGTGTCGATGACCTGCAGGCCCTGCGCGAAGTGCGCGAGCACGCTCGCCTGCTCGCCCCGCTTTCGAGCCGCGTCCTCGCCGCCGAGCTTGGAGGTGAAGTGGTTGCCGATGACCCACAGCGACTGCACGCCCTGACGAGCCTGCTCGCGACCGCGAATGGCGAACTGCGCAATGAGCGGCGGCCGGGTGAACAGCTTCGTGCCGCGGTCCTTCTCGTTCATGCGCATGGGATCGACCTGCATGGTCTGGATCAGGTCGACGGCCTCGTTGCGGTACAGGATCGCGTTGTCGATGCCACGCGGATCGGTGCCTTCGCGGATGAGCGGGGTGTAGCCCAGGTGCTTGATGACGGGGTGCTTGACCAGGTCCTTGAGCACCTTGAGGTTCTCGACCTCCTGCATCGTGATGATGTCCGGACCGCCGAGCGCGTCGCGGATGGCGGTCGCGAGCTTGGTGACGTGGTCCTTGTAGGCGGCTCGCTCCGAGACCGGCTCCTGCGTCCCGGGGTTGTCCTTCGTGTCGAAGAGGTTGTAGGCGTTGAGCTGCCCGACACGCAGCTGGTTCGCGGCGCGGGGCGCGAGCGGCTCGAAGGTGTGGGTGGTGTTCGGCAGGACCTGCATGGCGGTGCTCCTGGGGACATCTCGATAACTTAGTAGCCGCTATATTAGCGACAGCTAAGTATCCGATGTCGTGGATCGGATGCGAGATGGCCGTCGGTGGCCGCAGGAGCTGGCGGGTGCGGCCCGCCAGGGTCGGCGGCGGCCCTGCCGCGCGAGATGGCGGAACCGAAATGGCAGCACACCTTCGTGACAGGCCCCGGTCACGAACGTGAACGAGGGCAGACGGCTCCGCGCCGCGTCAGGAGAGCTTGAGGCCGCTGCCGCTCCAGCAGGCGTTCGCGCGCCGACGCTCGAGCGGGAGCACGGACGGCTCGCCGCCGGCGCCGGTCTCGTGCACGCTCGCACGACCGGCCCCGAGGTCGAGCTTCACGGTGAATTCGTACCAGGCGATGTCCCACGCCATCGTGATACGCACGCGGCGCGGGATGCCGGCGCCCTCGTCGTGGACGTTGACGATCGGCTCGCCGAGCGTGCGCGCGATGCGCGCCATGCGCTCCAGGTCGCGCGACTGGTTGAAGGCGTTGAGCGCGTGACCGCTCATGCGCATCGGGCTCGTCTCGTCGTGGCGCGCGCGCTGCAGCTGCTCGATGCGACGATCGCGCTCGTGCAGCTCGCCGCGAAGCTCACGGATCTGGGCCTGCTGTCGCTCGGCGATGCGCTGCTCCTCGGCGCGGCGGGCAGGGTTCAGGTCGCGGCGCAGGCACTCGAGTTCGACGTCCTGGCGGCGAAGGCGGTCGATGAGGTCGCTCGCGTGCGCTGGCGGATCCACCGGCTGCGCATCGAGGCCGATCGCTCGCTCGAGGATCGCCGCCTGCGGCGGGGTGAAGGCGGGCGCGGAATCGACGGCGGGATCGGGCGCGAGCGCCAGGATCGTCGCCGGCCCGTCGTTGCCGCCGACGTGCTCGACGCGCAGGCGCCCGCTGCCGCGGCGTCGAACCGGCTCGCCGGCATGCGTCCAGCCGCGCGAACGAGCGCGATCACGGCACAGTTCACACACCGCGACGTGGCGATCGCCCTTGGGATCGTGGAAGGGAGTCAGCGGCTCCCCGACGAGCACGGAGCGGCGGCACACGGCGCAGTCGGTCGCGCTGCGCACGCTGGTCGCTGCTGGCGACTCGTCGACCATGAACTCCCCTCCTCATCTCGGCAACCGTGCTGCGGCGAGGCCGCAGCGTCTGACCGGAGGATCGTAGCCGCCTCCGCCCCCGGCGTGCGGCAGTTGCAGCGAGCCCACGTGGACGCGTCGATGGTGCAGCACGACACGGGTCGGGTACGGGACGTTCATGTGCCGGAACATCCATACGCTCTTCAACTTCGACCCGCCCGCGACCGACGAGGAGGTGCACGCCGCCTCGCTGCAGTACGTGCGCAAGGTGAGCGGCTTCACCAAGCCGTCCCATGCCAACGAGGCGGCGTTCGATCGGGCTGTCGCGGCGATCGACGCTGCGACCCGCAAGCTCGTCGATTCGCTCGTCACAGCCGCCCCGCCCAAGGATCGCGACGTCGAAGCCGCAAAGGCTCGCGAACGCTCCGCCCGGCGCTTCGGCGTGGCCTGAGGCGAAGATCCGCGCGGAACTTGCGCGCAGGCGACTCGCGCGCTAATTGTCGAGGTGCGCGAACGAGCACACTGCTCTCGTGGTTGATGACCCCGTTGTTGACTGTGAAAGGAGCGTTGAGATGTCGACGGCACATTCCCACGATGCCCGTCCGTACGCCGCCGGCGACGAGCAGCCTCCCTGGCTCGAGGAGGCGACCGACCCGACGTTCTGGGACCTCGCGTTCGGCAGCTACGGCGACGGCTACCTGGAATGGGTGACCAGCCGCTATTACTGGGATCCCGACGAGCTGCGAACGACGTCGGACACGCGTTCGCTGTGGGACAAGCGCGCTTGGTACGCGGCAGCCGATTCGGTCGTCGCCCACCAGCTCGGCGAGTCCCTGCGCGCGCCCTGACCGCGAGCCGCGCCGTCGCTTGCAGGGCCTGTGGATTCGCACCCGGCTCCAGAACCTGCTGTTCTAGTGGTTGACCCCGCAACGAACAGCCTCAGGAGCAGCCCCCGCATGACCGTCGAGCCCACCAGTGCCGCGGCGATCCACCCCGACGTGACCAGCGTCGTCGGCAACACGCCGCTGGTACGCATCAACCGCATCATCGATACGACGACGAGTGGCGCGACGATCGCCGCGAAGCTCGAATTCCAGAATCCCGCAGGCTCGGTCAAGGACCGCATCGGCGTGGCGATCATCGACGCCGCGGAGCGGGACGGTTCACTCAAGCCCGGCGGAACGATCGTGGAGGGCACCTCCGGCAACACCGGCATCGCACTTGCGATGGTCGGCGCAGCGCGCGGCTACGAGGTCGTCCTGACGATGCCCGAGTCGATGTCGAAGGAGCGCCGTGCACTGCTGCGCGGTTTCGGCGCGGAGCTGGTGCTGACGGACCCCGCGCTCGGCATGAAGGGTGCGGTCGACAAGGCCGAGGAGATCGCCGCCGAGCGCGAGGGTGCCGTGCTGGCCCGCCAGTTCGCGAACGAGGCGAACCCGCAGGTCCATCGCGACACGACGGCCGAGGAGATCTGGCGCGACACGGGCGGCGACGTCGACGTGATCGTCGCGGGCATCGGTACCGGCGGCACGATCACGGGTGTGGGCCAGGTGCTGCGCGAGCGCAATCCGGACCTGAAGGTCTACGCGGTCGAGCCGGCGGAGTCGGCGATCCTCAACGGCGGTGCACCCGGGCCGCACAAGATCCAGGGCCTCGGCGCGAATTTCGTTCCGGAGATCCTCGACACCGAGGTCTACGACGAGGTCATCGACGTCGATGCGGACACCGCGGTGGAGTGGGCGCGGCGCGCGGCACGCGAGGAAGGCCTGCTCGTGGGCATCTCCTCCGGCGCGGCACTCGCGGCAGCGGCGCAGGTCGCCGCGCGCCCTGAGCATGCCGGTCAGACGATCGTCGTCGTGCTCGCCTCGTTCGGCGAACGCTATCTGTCGACCGTGCTGTTCGACGGGCTCGTGGATTGATGGCAACGCCCTGGACACTCGCGCGGCGCATGATCGCCGCGGTCTCCGAGGATGTCGAATCCGCGAAGGATCGCGATCCGGCGCTCACATCGACGCTCGACGCGTTCGTCAACTCCCCCGGCCTCCACGCGATCTGGTCGCACCGCGTCGCCCATGCGATGTGGACGCGAAGCGACGCACTGCGCATGCCTGCGCGCATGCTGTCGACGGCGACTCGCGCAGTGACGGGCGTGGAGATCCACCCGGCCGCGCAGCTCGGTCGGCGCTGCTTCATCGATCACGGCATGGGCGTCGTCATCGGCGAGACGTCCGTGGTGGGCGACGACGTGCTGCTGTACCACGGCGCGACGCTCGGCAGCCGCGACGCGCGTGACGGGCAGCGCCATCCCACGATCGGCAACGGCGTCATGATCGGCGCAGGTGCGCGGGTGCTCGGCCCGGTGACCGTCGGTGCGGGCGCGCGGGTCGGTGCGAACGCAGTGGTGGTCAAGGACGTGCCGGCCGGCGCGACCGCCGTGGGCGTCGCCGCGCGCATCGACGAACCCGCGCAGGCGCAGGTCACGCGGATCGTCGCGCGCTGATCGCAGCGCGACGCGCGGGCGGGTACGCTCTCACGCGTGGAACGCGCGGACGTGATCGTGATCGGGCTGGGAGCGATGGGCAGCGCGACGGCGCACCAGCTCGCGATGCGCGGCGTGGACGTCGTCGGCATCGATCGCTTCGCCCCGCCGCACACCTTCGGGTCGACGCACGGCGACACGCGCGTGACGCGCTCGGCGTGCGCCGAAGGTGCGGCGTACGTGCCGCTGGCGCGACGCTCGCACGAGCTGTGGCGTGAGCTCGAGGTGGCGACGGGCGACGAGATCTACACCGCGTGCGGGGTGCTCATGGTGGGCCCCGGCTCCGGGATGGGATCGATGCACGGCACTGACGACTGGGTCGGCGCGTCGATCGACCTGGCCGAGCGGTTCGAGGTCCCGCACGAGGTGCTCGACGGCGCGACGGCGCGCGAGCGATTTCCGATGTTCTCGTTTGACGACGCCGCTCGCGCCTACCTGGAACCGGAAGGCGGGTTCGTGCGCCCGGAAGCGGCGGTCGCGGCGCAGCTGCAGCTCGCGCAGCGCGCCGGGGCACGACTGCAGCTGGACACCGAGGTGGTGCACGTTCGTTCGACCAGCGCGGGCGTGGAAGTGACGACGGCCGATGGCGCGATGCTCGGCGCCGAGCGTGTCGTGCTGAGCGTGGGGGCGTGGCTGCCGTCGTTCGTGTCGGATCCGGCGCTGCGCGCCGACTTCATCGTGTATCGGCAGGTGCTGCACTGGTTCGACGTCGACCCGGCGTGGGCGGATCGCGTGTCGGCTGACGAGCTGCCGGTGCACCTGTGGTCCTACGGCGCGGGCGCGACCGATTTCTTCTATGGCTTTCCGGCGATCGACGGCCCTGCCGGCGGGATCAAGGTGGCGACGGAGCAGTTCGCGCAGACGACGACGGCCGAGTCGGTCGATCGCGATGTGTCAGTCGGCGAGGCGGTCGCGATGTACGAGCGCTGCCTGCGCGGTCGACATGCCGCCGCGTCCGATCGCGTGCTGCGCAGCGCGACGTGCCTGTACACGGTGACGAGCGACTCGCAGTTCAGGATCGACGATCACCCTGAGCTGCCGGGCGTGCTGCTCGTGTCGCCGTGCAGCGGTCATGGCTTCAAGCACTCGGCGGCGATCGGCGAGGCGATCGCCGAGCAGCTCACTCGCGACCGCTCGGCGATCGACCTGTCACCGTTCCGACTTCAGACGTAGCCGCGCCGTCTCAGCGTTCGATGCGGTCGGTGCCGCGCACGAAGCCGAGCAGGTCATCGTTGACGAAGCGCAGCGCCGAGAGCGTGCGGTAGTCGCCGTGTCCCCAGCTGCCGTTGGGTTCGCCGACGTCGGTCAGGGCGATGAGCTGCTCGGGGCGATCGCGGGGTGCCGGGCGCGGGTCGCGGTAGTCGTCGCCCGGGCTTCGGTACTGGTAGCTCCCGACGAGCAGTTCGCGGATCTCGAACTGGTCGGCGGCGCGGAAGACGCCGACGATGCCGCGGGCACCGTCGAGCGCCTGTGCTGCGGCGAATGCGGCGGCGCGATCGGCGTGGCGCGCGATCGTCGCGCCGGTGAACACGTCGAGGCTGCCGTGCGCCATGAAGTTGCCGCCAAATGCGAAGTCGGCCTGGGCGACGGCCTGCGCGTTGGGCGCGATCGGCGCAGCCTGCATGAGCTCAGTCGGATTGCGGACCATGTGTCGATCGTGCGTGGGCTCCCACGTGTGCCACGCGCGCGACGGCCATGCGGGCGCGGCGGAAACGGCAGTGGGGGAAGCGAGCGGCGTGATGGCGTTCATCGGGACATCCAGTCGTTGGGAGTACGGTTGTCGACGAGCACGATACGAGGCGCGTGCATGAACCACAAGCGCCCAGTAGCACCGAACTGAGTACTTCTGGTTCATGGTTGCGTGTCGCGCTATCCTGCCGACATGCTCGAGTTCACGTTCGATGGCGAGGTGGTCAAAGGTCAGGGCGAGGGTGCCTGGCACTTCATCCAACTCCCCCTGGACCTGGGTGAGGAGCTTGCGAAGATCGCCTCCGGATCAGGCATGCGCGGACGCTGGGGATCACTCAAGGTCGAAGCGACCGTCGGCCAGACGACGTGGAACACCTCGATCTTCCCGGATGACGACGGCAGCTTCCTGTTGCCGGTCAAGGCGGATGTCCGAAAGGCGGAGGACGTCGGCGAGGGTGACCTGGTCGAGGTGATCCTCGAGCTGATGTGACACGTGCCGCGACGGGTACGACGAGCGCATGGGCCGCACCGTGTACTGGATGAACGTCTCCATCGACCTGCGCATCGAGCATCGCTCGGCGGAGAACGGCGGTGGCAGCTGGATGCGCATCAGCGACGCGCTGCACGCGGAGTTCAACGACCGCGCGCGGCGCCTGGCGCTCAGCGTCGAGGGGCGCGTCATCTACGAGACGATGGAATCGTTCTGGCCTGCGGCGCGCGACGACGAATCGCTTTCCGAGGTGCTGCGCGAGTACGGACACATCTGGACCGACGCGCCGAAGGTGCTCGTGTCGCGCACGCGTACCGATGCGTCGCACAACACGCGCGTGATCGGTGGCGACGGCAACGCGATCCAGGAGCTCGCCCGCCTCCGCGAGGAGACCGACGGCGACATCGGCGTGGGCGGCGCCACCATTGCCACGCAGCTGCTCGAGCACGGACTGCTCGACGAGCTGCTGCTCTTCACGCATCCCGTGGTGCTCGGGTCGGGCAGGCCGCTGTTCGACGAGCTGGCAGCGCCGCTCGAGTGCGACCTGCTCGAACAGCAGCAGTACGACGACGGTGTCGTGCTGCATCGCTGGGCGGTGCGTCGCTGAGATGGCGTGGGACGATGACATTGCGCGACACGAGTGGCAGGTCGGCGAGGAGCTGCCCTCACACAACGACGACTGCATCGTGTGCGGCCGCACGAGCGTCACGTCGCCGCTGCTCGAACGCTTCCAGGTACGGGATGCGTCGACGGTCGGTGCACGCGTGCGCTTCGATGCGCGCCACCAGGGCGCGCCGTTCTATGCGCATGGCGGGCTGGTGGCTGCGGTGCTCGACGATGCGTGCGGCTACGTCAGCTTCCTGGTGCAGCGCATGTTCGTGACCGCGCACCTGGAGGTCGACTATCGGCGACCGGTGCTGCTGGAGCACGACTATGACGTTCGTGCGCGCTGCTCCGGAATCGACGGTCGCAAGGTGCACCTGGAGGCGGAGCTCGTCGACGACGACGGTACCGTCGTCGCGGAGGGTCGCGGGCTGTTCATCACGGTGGACGTGGAGCACTTCCGGCCGTGACGTGCGGCCGTGTCAGTCGCCCGTCAGCGAGGCGGGCGCCAACGATGCGAGCTCGTACTCGAAGCGTTCGGTGGACTGCAATTCACCGAGCGGTCCGGCGGTGGTCGTGAGCGTCCGATTCGAGTGCATGCGGGCGGGCACCAGCGCAAGCAGTGCGAGGAGGAAGCGCTTCATGGTGGCATCGTCGCACGTGCGTCGCGCACGGCGTGCGGGTACGATCGGCCCATGAGCGACGCCTGGAAGCCGAAGATGCTCCCACCGATGTGGGTTGGCGTGGCCGTGGCGGCGTTGTGGGCGCTGCATCGCTGGGCGCCGATCGTGCAGCTGCTCGATGGACGCTGGCGACTCGTCGGCATCGCGCCGATCGTCGTGGGCACCGCGCTCGCACTGTGGGGCGAGCGTGAGTTCGCGCGCGTCAAGACCGGCATCATCCCGGGCCGCGCGATCACCACGTTCGTGCGTAGCGGCCCGTTCCGGTTCACGCGCAATCCGATGTATCTGGGCATGACGACGGCCCTCACGGGAGTCGCGATGCTCTTCGGCTCGCTCAGCGGACTGATCGTTCCGCTGCTGTTCGTCGGCGTCATCCGGTGGCGCTTCATCAGGCACGAGGAAGCGATGCTGCGCGCGGCCTACGGCGACGATGCGTGGCGGGAGTACGCGTCGAGCACGCGCCGCTGGCTGTGAACTAGTTCTTGTCGATCGAGCCGCTGATGGACGCGTCGATGTGCAGGAAGGGGAACTCGCCGTCGATGCGGACGCTGCCCTTGGCGGCGAGCGAGACGGAGTAGGCGCCGACGTGGGCGTTGGCTGCGGCTTCGGCGCTCAGCGTGGCGGAGCTTCCCGTGATCGCAGCGGCGCCGGCAAGCGATCCGCCGATGCCGGCGGAGCCGACGTTGGCGGTGCCGGAGGTGGATGCTGCAGCCTCGAGGCGGTCGAGACCGACGGCGGCGCTGGCGGCGACCTTGCCGTTGAGTGCGACCGGGCCACCGGCGACGTTGGCGGCGGCGTCGCCGCTGACGCGGACGCCGTTCAGGCCGACGCTGGCGCGCCCCTCGACAGCACCGCCGACGGCGACGGGACCAGCGGTGACCGAAGCGCTCGTGCGGCTCTCGGCGAACAGCTTCTCGGTGGTGGCGATACCGGTGCTGCGCACGCGACCGGTGACCTCGACGGGACCGGCTTCGAAGACCGCTTCCTTCTCGCCACGCACAAGGACCTTGTCCGGACCGACCTGGCCGTAGCCGACGAGGCGGTTCTGGAGCGTGGCGGGACCGACGTCGACGCGCGTCTGCACGCCCAGCTCACCGGCCGCGGCACCAGCAACCGGCACGGGCTTGGCCCATCCCTTGAACTGGACGGCAACATCGTTGGTGGCGGGGGTGGCGGGAGCGGCGAGCACGGTCATGGCGGGAGGGCCCTTCGTTGGAGGTTCGAAAATCAGGTTGATCATGTCGAGCGCACGCGCGAAACCCGAACGCATCGCGGCGTGTCGAGGCCGGATGTTCCCTGTGGGTGGCCCGGTGCGGACTCGTTTGTGAGGAAGCTCACACGACGACGTCGAATCGCGTGGTTTCGTGAAGTCACGGGACACGGACGTTCAGGGGGGACGACATGATGGTCAGCTCTATGCAGATGGGGAACGCAGCGGCGGGCGTGGCGACTGCAACGCATTCGGCGGCGGCGACGGCGGCTGGGGGCAGCCACGCGACTGCGAACCCGCACGAGGTGCGTGATGCAGATCGCGCGCGCTTCTTCCAGGACTACATTCGAGACGCGGTGCTGCAGCGATTTCCGGACGTCGATGCGCTGGTCGCGGCCGGCTACCGGCCGACGATGGAGGGCATCGACGGCCCCGTCCACTACACGCTCGGCGGGTACACCAATCCCGATCCGAACGCGCCCGACGGTGGCGTGTCCGATTTCAGCCGCCCGTTCTCGGTGATGGTCGAAGACGGCAGGATCACCGGCGTGATGCTGCGAGCGCCCGGCGGCGCGGTGGACCTGGGTGCCGGCGAATGGCATGCCCACGAGGGCGAAGGCGGCAACTCGCCGCTCATGCATGTCTGGTTCGACAAGCCGCTCGAGCAGGCGTTCGGCGGGCATGTCCCCGGCTTCTCGGAGCTGGAGGAACGAGGTCGACCCGGACCGGTGCCCAAGCCGACGCCCGTTCCGAAGCCCAGGCCGCGGCCGCCGCTTCCGATGCCGTCGCCGGTGCCGCCCCCGCCCGTCGGCGGGCCGGGCTGTTGTCATTCACACGGTGCACATCCGACGCAGTTTCCGCTCGGATGACCGGCTGCTCACGACACCGAGGCGAGGCGTGGCGCGCGTGGAGCCGTGTCGAGCGCGCGGCGCAGGGCTCGTCCCGTGAGCGAGCGACGGTCGAGGCTCAGGTCGTGCGGCGTGCCCTCGAACATCACCGTGCCGCCGCGCTGGCCGCCACCGGGGCCCATCTCGATCACCCAGTCGGCGTGGGCGACGACGTCGAGGTTGTGCTCGACCACGACGACGGAGTTGCCGGCGTCGACGATGCGATCCAGCAGCGCGATGAGGCGCGCGACGTCACGCATGTGCAGGCCGGTCGTCGGCTCGTCGAGCATGAACGTCGACCCGCGTCGTCCCAGTTCGGTGGCCAGCTTGATGCGTTGGCATTCGCCACCTGACAGCGTGCTGAGGGGTTGGCCGAGCGACAGGTAGCCCAGGCCGACGTCGACGAGGCTCTGCACGCGTCGCTGCATCGGTGCCGCGTCCAGCACGTCCAGCGCCTCGTCGGCCGTCAGGGCCAGCACGTCGGCGATGCTGCGCCCCTCGAGCTGGTGCTCGAGCACGTCCTGACGGAAGCGACCGCCGTCGCACGCGGGACACGCGCGAACGACTGGATCCAGAAACGACAGCTCCGTCGACCGGAAGCCGCGACCTTCGCACTCGGGGCATGCGCCCTCGGAGTTGAAGCTGAACAGCGACGCATCGACGTCGTTGGCCTTCGCGAACGCGCGGCGCAGGTGGTCCATCAGTCCGGTGTAGGTCGCCGGGCACGATCGGATCGAGGTGCCGACCGGCGACTGGTCGACGACCACCGTGTCGGGGTGCTGCGCCACGAGCCCGTCCATGACGAGCGTGGACTTTCCGGAGCCGGCGACTCCGGAGATCGCCACGAGCACGCCCGTGGGCACGTCGACGTTCACCGAACTGAGGTTGTTGGCCGTGACACGCCGCACGCGCAGCAATCCGGCGGAAGCACGCACGACATCCTTGAGCTCGACGGCGGCCTGCAGGTGCTCGCCCGTGGGCGTGCCCGCGCGCGCGAGCCCGGCGGGCGGCCCCTCGTAGACGATCGTGCCGCCTCCGGTTCCGGCAGCGGGACCCACGTCCACGACGTGATCGGCCGCGCGGATCACGTCGCGATCATGCTCGACGACGAGCACGGTGTTGCCCCGATCGCGCAGGCGCAGCAGCAGCTCGATGACCTGGTCCACATCGGCGGGATGCAGCCCGACCGTGGGCTCGTCGAACACGTACATGAGCTCGACGAGGCTGCTCGCGAGATGGCGAACCATCTTGATGCGCTGCGACTCCCCGCCCGACAGGGAGCTCGTCGGCCGTTCCAGCGTCAGGTATCCCAGGCCCATGCGTTCCATCTGACCGAGCCGCTCGTCGATCTCCTCCACCATCGTGGCTGCCTCGGGATCTCGCACGGCGCGCACGAGCGGGCGCAGGGCTTCGATGTCCATCGCGCACCACTCGGCGATGTTGCGTCCGTCGATGCGGCACGCGAGCGCGACCGGACCCAGTCGCGCGCCGTCGCACATGCTGCACACGGCCGTCGTCACGAATCGGTCGAAGCTGCGCAGGTAGGCGTCGGACACCTCGCTGGGATCGCGCGTGAGGTAGATGCGCTCGAAGCGCGTGATGAGTCCCTCGAACTCCGGCTCGTCGGCGTACAGGAAGAACTTCCAGTCTGCACGAGACCATGTCTTGACGGCCCGACGGCGATCGAATCCGGACCGCGCATACATGCGCCACGGCCAGGTGCCGACGCTCATGGTCGGGTGCAGGAGTGCCCCCTTGTCGAGTGACAGGGTGCGGTCCACGAGCAGGTCGGGATCCGGTTCCTTGGTGACGCCGGTGCCGTGGCAGCGGGGACACATGCCGTCGGGATCGTTGAACGACAGCACGTTCGACGGGTACGCCGCAGGTGATCCCACGCGCGAGAACAGCAGGCGCAGGAGCGGGTTGATGTCGGTGACCGTGCCGACCGTCGAGCGGGGTCCACCGCCCAGTCGCTTCTGGTCGACGATCACCGCAGTCGACAGCCCGTCGATGAAGTCCACGTCGGGCGTGCCGTAGTGGGGCAGGCGCTGGCGCACGAACGCGGAGAATGTCTCGTTGAGCTGGCGCTGTGATTCCGCGGCGATCGTGTCGAACACCAGCGACGACTTGCCGGATCCGGACACGCCCGTGAACGCGACGAGTCGGCGCTTGGGGACCTCGAGCGACACCGATCGCAGGTTGTTGGTGCGCGCCCCGTGGACGACGATCCGTTCTTCCATACGTACGGAGGTGTCCGCACGGGAGACGGTTAGGCCGTCAGGAGGCGTTGATCTCCTCCCGCAGCGCCGTCACGCCGTCGGTGCCCTCGCCGACGCGGAAGCCGTGCAGGCCGCTGAAGAGCGAAGCGGCACCGAGTCCGGCGAGCAGCGCGCCGCCGGCGATGAGTCCGACGGTCCCTCGCATCGAACCAGCGCCCTTGATGACGCCGGTGCCGAGCATGCCCACGCCACCGATGGCCATCATGCCGCCGAATGCCAACGGGTAGCCGTTTGACTTCTCGAACTCGACCGGCAGCAGGTCAGGGTCCACCGGACTGCCCGTCGTGAGCCGAACACGCGTGAACTCCTCGTGTTCGACGTTGATGAAGTCGGGCGCAGGGGTCTGCTGCAGGAACGTGTCGAGCCGGGCATGGTCCTGCGGCGTCTGCAGCCTGCCTCCGGGAAATTCTGCGTCGAGCTTCGACTTCCAGCTCTCCCATTGCTGACGCGCGTCAGCCGTGGCGTCCTGCAGCTCGGCGTGTTCGGCTTCGATCTGCCGGTTGGCGAGGTCGGCGAATTGCTTCGCGCCATATCCGGCAAGCGCCATGGATCCAGCACCGATCGCGACTCGTGCAGCAACGTTCATGTCTCGTCCCTTTGTCCCGCTGCGGACCGTCCCGAGGTCGCGCATGTCCTACCGGGACATCGGGGCTCGGCAGCCGATCGTTGCGTCAGGCCGCGCGGACCCTGGGCAGTCGCACGGTGAATCGGGCTCCCACCGGGTCGTTCGGTTCGAACCACACCGAGCCGCCCTGTGCGCGGGCGAGCCCGTCGGTGATCGCCAGCCCCAGACCGGTGCCGGCTCCGTTCGCGTTTCCGTCCTGACGGGCCCGCGCGAATCGGTCGAAGAGGCGAGGAACGAAGTGTGCCGGGACGCCCGCTCCCGCATCGGTGACCCGGATCGAGACGCACTCGTCCTCGACGACGGTGTCGACGGTGATCGGCGCGTCCCCGTACTTGACGGCGTTCGAGATGAAGTTGACGAGGATCTGCTGGAGGTGGTCGGCATCTGCGAATGCCTCGGCGTCCGAGTCGCACTCGATCCGGATGCCGTCGACGCCCATCTCGCGGATCGTCCGTTCCACTGCGCCAGCGATGTTGATCGCGACGGGCGTCGTCGTGATCTCGCCGCTCTCGATGTTGGAGACCGACAGCAGGTCGCCGACCAGTCGTGCGAGGCGCTGGGATTGGCCGTCGATGATCCCGACGTAGGTCCGTTTCTCGGTCTCCGGGATCGAGTCCCACATCTCGAGCATCGTCGAGGAGAATCCCGTGATCGACGCGAGCGGCGTGCGCAGCTCGTGCGACGCCATCGCCACGAACCGGTTCTTGAGCCGGTCCAGCTCCTGCAGCTGCTCGACCATCCGCTGCTCTCGCCCGAGCGCCTCCTGCAGCTGGCGCCCCACCGCGTGCCGCTCGATCGCATAGCGGATGGCGCGCTCGAGCTCCGACCGCCCCACCGACCCCTTCGCGAGATAGTCCTGCGCGCCCGCCGCCACG
>JBBQUY010000020.1:0-46560 GCA_038212015.1 Gaiellales bacterium
GCGCTGGCAACCGTGCGGTCGAACGAACCGGTCGCGACGATGTCGCCGATCTCGCCGATCGCGCGCTCGAGCTCGTCGTCGCGCGTGTAGAAGTGCGGCGAGATTCGGATTCCGGCGCCGGGGCGGTAGTCGACGAGCACGTCTCGCTTCGCGAGCTCTGCCACGACGGCAGCGCCGTCTGCCACGTCGATCGTGACCGTGCCGCCGCGCTGCGCGGCATCGCGAGGGCTCGTGACCGTGAGCCCCGCGGCGTCGGCGAGCTCGATGAGCTTCGTCGTCATCCGCGTGCTGTTGGCACGAATCCGGTCGATGCCGATCTCGTTGATGATGCGATACCCCGACCGCGCCGCATACAGCGCCGGGACACCAGGCGAGCCGTGCAGGAAGCGCGCGATGCCGTCGGCGTAGCGCAGCTCCGGCTCGAACGCGAACGGCGCCTCGTGCGCCATCCAGCCAGTGACCTGCGGCTCGAGCTCGTCGTGCAGGCGCGGCGCCACGTACAGGTACCCGGCCCCCGGGCCGCCGCACAGCCACTTCACCGAACCGCCGCAGATGAAGTCCACATCCCAGCCGGTCGCATCGATCGGCACTGTGCCCGCCGACTGATACGTGTCGAGCATCACGAGCGCGCCGACCTCGTGAGCGCGGTCGATGATCGCCTTCGCGTCCTGCAGGAACGCACTCTTGAACAGCACGTGCGAGATCGGCACGAGCAGCGTGCGCTCGTCGATCGCCTCGAGCATGAGCTCCGTGGGCACGGTCATCCCGTCGGGCGACTCGACCCGGTGCACCTCGACCTCGCCCCGCCTCGCGTGCGCCTCGTGCACGTACATGACGCTCGGAAACTCGAGATCGCTGTACACGATCCGGTTGCGCTCCGGCGTCGGACGCAGGCACGACAGCACGAGCGACTGCACGACGCTCACGTTCTGGTGCATCGCGACGGTGCGCGGCGCGGCGCCGAGGATCGGGGCGAGCTCGTCGCCGATCGCGAGCGGCATGTCCCACCAGCCCTCGGCCCAGGAGCGGATGCCGCGGGTCTGCCACATCGTCGCGTATTCCTCGAGCGCTGCGTGCACGTCGCGCGGCATCGCGCCGAGGCTGTGCGACACCAGGTACGTCGACTGCTCCAGGATCGGGAATCGATCGCGATAGCTGGTCAGGTCGTCGTGGCTCATGGTGTCGGGGCTCATGGGGTGCCTCCCGCGCGCGAGATCGTGGAACGCGAGTATCGCAGGCCGCGCGTTGCGTCCTCAGGTCGTGCGCGACCCCCTCCGGCTTCAGGTCGCGCGCCGCGCCCGATCGAGCCCCGCGTCCGTTCCCGCTCGGGTCTCGAGCGCTTCGCCTCCGGACTTCATCGACGAAGGTCGCATCATGTGCACGTTTCGTCGACGAAATCTGGGTGAGCGCCACGCCCGACCAAACTCATCGACGAAGGTCGCATCACGTGCACGTTTCGTCGATCAAGATCAGGGCCGGCCGAATCCGGCAACACGGAATCGCGCGGAGCGGCGCGACAGGCCACGGCGCTCGATACAGTTGGCATCGTGACCGCCCCCCACACCCCACACCGCGAATTCGAATCGTCGATCCACACCGACGACCTCAAGAACCGGGAGACGTACCCGGACTACCTGCGCCTGGACCTGCTCCTGGCAGCGCAGCAGCCGCGCTCGAACCCGCCCCACCACGACGAGCTGCTGTTCATCGTGCAGCACCAGACGAGCGAGCTGTGGATGAAGCTGCTCATCCACGAGCTGCACGAAGTGATCTCGTGGATCAATCGAGACAACCTCGAGCCGTCATTCAAGATCTTCGCCCGCGTGGCGGCGATCCAGACGCAGCTGTTCGAACAGTGGTCGGTGCTCGAGACGCTCACGCCGAGCGAGTACGTGCAGTTTCGCGGCGCGCTCGGCACCGCGAGCGGCGTGCAGTCGGCGCAGTATCGCGCACTCGAGTTCCTGCTCGGCAACAAGGACGCGAAGATGCTCGGCCCGCATCGCCACGACCCCGTGCTGCATGGCTGGCTCGACGGGATCCTCCACGCGCCGTCCGTCTATGACGAGTTCCTGCGCTACCTCGCGCGGCGCGGCGCACCGGTCCCGACCGAGTGCATCGAGCGCGACTTCACCCAGCCGTACGTTGCCGTGCCGGCGCTCATCGACGTGTTCCGGACGATCTACGAGGACACAGAGACGTACTGGGACGAGTATGAGATGTGCGAGAAGCTCGTCGACGTCGAAGAACGTTTCCGGCTCTGGCGCTTCCGGCACATGATGACCGTGCAGCGCGTGATCGGCTTCAAGCGCGGGACGGGCGGCAGCTCCGGCGTCGGCTTCCTGCGCAAGGCGATCGACCACGAATTCTTCCCCGAGCTGTGGGACGTGCGAACGCACCTGCGCGAACCGGAGCACGTGGGAGCGGCAAACCTGCCGTAATCTGTCGTCCGGCCCGTGGCGCACGTCCGATGACGCCGGCATGATGCGCCATGTGTAACGTGCGATTGTGGAACGATCGTACGATTTTCGGCAACGAAACGGTCCTGTGCGAACTCGTATCCTCGCAACCCTGCTGCTCTCAACCCTGGTGTTCGGCGCCGTCGCCACCATCCTCCTTGCGACGACCACGGCGCGCTGACGGCCGCCAGCACTTGCGACCTGCCGATCCACACGTCACCATGTGAGGCGGGCGCGCGATCGTTGCGTGCGCACGGATCGCGTTTCGAGGGGCCAGGCCAGATGAAGACGAGCGAGCAGGAGTGGGTCGAAGGAACCGTGCTCGACGCATGGCAGCGGCTGCTCCGCGCCAACTGCGTGCTCATGCGGACGCTGGACCACGAACTGCAGGCCGAGCACGGAATGACGATCAGCGACTACGACGTGCTCGTGTCGCTGCGCCACGCCGACGACCACTCGCTGCGCATGAGCGACCTGTCGCGACGCACGCTGCTCACCCGCTCCGGCATGACACGCCTGGTCCAGGGCCTCGAACGCGACGGCCTCGTCGAGCGTCGGCCCTGCGAGACCGATGCACGCGTGTCCTTCGCAGTCCTGACCCCGGTCGGCATCGAGCGCATCGAAGCTGCACGGCGCACGCATCACGCCGGCATTCGTCGCATGTTCGCAGACCATTTCAGCGACGCCGACGCCGCGCTGCTCGTCGAGCTGCTCGGCCGCATCCCCGGCGTGGCGGACGGCTCCTCCACGTCCTGCTGCGGCGGCGAGGACGCCTGACGTCCTGCGCCTCGGAAGAAGACGTGGGGCGCGCAGTCGACCCGACCACACGCCCCACATGAACTGCCTCGCCGGTGCCTGGATCAGGCGCTGGCGGTCTCCTTGATGGAGAGCTTCTCGATGAGCGCGCCGTCGACCGGTCGGTCCATGCCGTCGGTCTTGAGGTTCTCGAGCTTGTCGACGACGTCCATCCCGTCGACGACGTTGCCGAACACCGTGTGCTTGCCGTCGAGCCATGAGGCCGCGTCGGCGGTCACGATGAAGAACTGCGAGCCGTTCGTGTTCGGGCCGGCATTGGCCATCGCCAGCGCGCCGCGCACGATCTTGTGCTCGTTGAACTCGTCCTCGAACGGGTAGCCCTCGTAGCCCTTGTCCTCCGGGCCGCCGGTGCCGGTGCCCTTGGGGCAGCCGCCCTGGATCATGAAGTCCTTGATGATGCGGTGGAACGTGAGGCCGTCGTAGTAGCCGTCGTTCGCCAGCTTCACGAAGCTCTCGACCGTCTTCGGAGCCGCGTCGGGAAACAGCTCGAACGTGATGTCGCCCTCGCTGGTGGACATGAGTGCCTGCATGGTGGATCCCCTCGTTTCAGTGGTCTGCGGGGATATTACCGATCACACGCGGCCACCGACCGTTCGCGGGCGGCCATGGTGATGAATCCTGCATGTCCCGACACATCGCGCGTGCGCGACGATGCACGCATGCTCATCACCACCGCATCCACGCTCGACCGGCTCGTGACGCTCACCGCGCCCGGCGCTCCCGTCGCTCCGGTCGTCGCCGCACTCGGGGAGGTCGAGTCGCAGGTCCGCGACGCGTTGCCCGCGCTCGAGGCATCGCGCGGCGGATTCGGCCTCGTCGACCAGCTGGACCGCATCCGCAACTCCGCCGGGATGCTGCGGGAATCGCTGGCTGATCTGGAGTCAGTCGATGGCATGACGACGTTCGACGCGGCATTCGAGGCCGACGATGCGAGCTGGGACGCATGGTTCACGCAGTCGGCGCAGCTCGTGCGTGACGCGGCCGCGATGATCGGGCCGGCGTCCGCCTCGTGAAGGCGGTACAGAATCGGTCGCCGGGTCACCGGGTCGCCGGGTCGCCGGGTCGCCGACCTTCGTACGACAAGGTCGAGTACCGAACGTCACGTACGAACCCAAACCGGGATCCGGCGGTCGGCCCTCCAGCTAGAACCAGAGGTTGAACGCGCGGCGCACGAACCCGATCGCGCGCAGCCCGACGGAGTCGACGTCATCGACTGACAGTCGACGCGCCGGGCTGAAGTCGCTCTCGAGCATCTGCACCGCCTTGGCGGCGACGCCCGCATCGCGCACTGATGCGCTCAGCTCCATGTAGTGCACGAGCGAGCCGCGCGACAGGTTGGTCGAGCCGATCGTGAACGCGTCGTCTGCCAGCCAGGCCTTCGCGTGCATCATGCGCTCGTGGCCATACACCTCCACGCCGCCTTCGATGAGCTCGGCGTAATACGACTGGCTCAGCTTCGCGAAGAGTGGGTTCTGCTTCACGCCCAGGCCGGGCACCAGCACGCGCACGTCGAGCTGCGGATTGGCGCGCTTGGCCTCGAGCAGTGCCTTGGCGACGTCCTCGTCGCCGATGTAGGGCGTCATCACCCAGAGGCGTTCCTTCGCGGACTTCGCCGCGGCGTAGAAGTCTTCGGTGGCGTCGGTTCGGATGTTCGGGTGATTGGCGACGACGCGGACCTCGGCAGCGCCCACGCGGGCCGGGTGCTGCACCGCGGCGTTGAGCGATCGCACCATCTCGGGCGAGAACTCCGCACCCATCTCCGTGGCGCGCGCGACGTACTCGGCGCCCAGCTGCGCGGCGGCCGGGCCTTCCACGCGCAGCATCAGGTCGTGCCACGTGTCGTACTTGCCGGAGGCGCTGCCGGCGAGACCCATCCCACCGACGTGCGCGATCTCGTTGTTGATGACGAGGAACTTGCGGTGGTCCAGGTGCTGCTTGAGCGGATTGGACAGCACCTCGATCCCGAACAGCCCGCGACCTTCCTTGGGCTCATTGACGAGCACCTGCACACCGGCGGCGCGAAGGTCGTCGAACATCGCATCGACGGACGCCTTGTTCGAGCGCCACATCTCGGAGTCGGTGCCGAAGCTGCCGTGCTTGTCGGTCGACACGATCACGTGCGATCCGCGGCGAGCGTGCTCCTTGAGCACCTCGGCGACCTCGAGCCCGGGCCCGGTGGGCTCCCAGTTGTACTGGTGCATGAAGATCGTCGATCCGACCGGTGCGGCCTTGAGGTCGGCCATCTGGCGCGGCAGCCACTCGGCG
Organism: Gaiellales bacterium; assembly: GCA_038212015.1. Lineage (GTDB taxonomy): Bacteria > Actinomycetota > Thermoleophilia > Gaiellales > SKUG01 > JAGQUL01. The sequence continues at coordinate 5,538 of JBBQUY010000020.1, forward strand.
GTGCCCACGAGCAGGTCGGCGGCGTTGCCGGTCGAGACCGGGTGGGAGCCAAGCGCGCCGCGGCCGAGGAACCCCATGCCTGCGGGCGTCGGCACTGGCGCAGGCATGGTCGCCGGCGCAGGCGTCAACGCCGGTGCCGTGGCCGGCAGGCTCGCGTATGGCGAAATCGTCGAGGCGCCCATCATCCCGTTTCCACGTGGCGCGCTCGTCCGAAACGCGCCGTCCACCTGCATATCGGGCTGGGATCCGCCGGAGTTGCGGCGCGGGCGGACCGCGGTGATCAGCCGATGCGGTCGGCGACGTCCGTGTAGATCCCCGACGCGCCGGCACGACACAGCGTGTCGTAGCGTGACTGGTCGTTGATGGTGTAGACGTAGCTGCCCAGTCGCAGACCGCGCAGGACGCGGATCATGCCGCGCGTGGCGAGCAGGTCGGGGATCGTCACGCCCTGGGCGTAGGCCGTGATGAACGGTGCGCCGAGGACGAGTTCGCGCGCCGTGGACGCGCCGCGCACGAGCTCCACGCAGCCGGCTCCGGTGCGGGCGCGAAATGCCTGCAGGAGCTGCGAATCTGCACTCTGGAAGGTTGCAGTCCGGGCGTCGATCGGTTCGCCGCGTCGCAGCTGCCGTCCATCGTTCCAGGTGAAGCGCGAGCGCTTGACGACATCCTCGAGCGCACTGATTGCACGCGGGCGCGAGACCTTCACGTCGAGCATCGCGCCGCCGTCGCGTTCGGCGATCACGTCGAGGACTTCTTCGAGCGTGGGGATACCGGGGGCCGCGGCACGCAGGGCCGCGTAGTCGAGCTGGCCGATCTTCCCGGCGATGCCGTGCACGCGCTCGAGCGAGGCGTCGTGGGTGCAGACGACGATGCCGTCGTGCGTGCAGCGAACGTCGACCTCGATGATGTTGGTGTGGTCGAGGGCGGCGGTGATCGCCTCGAGCGAGTTTTCGACGTGCGTCTCGCTCAGGCCTCGATGTGCGATTGCGAACGTCACGATTCGATCCCTCCGTCGGCGCCACCGGAGCGGCGACGCCATTCATACAGTGCGATCGAGGCGGCGACGCCGGCGTTGACGCTCTCCACTCGTGGATCCTGGGGAATCGACGCGACGACGTCGACGTTGGCGCGGATCGCGGGTGACAGTCCCGCGCGCTCGGCTCCGATGACGACGAGCGTGGTGGCATCGAGCGGGGCGTCCCACAGGTCGACGTCGCCCTCGGCATCCAGCGCGACGATGCGCAGGCCGGGGACCGCGGCGCGGATCGCCTGCAGCTCGAGCGAGACGTCGGTGTCTGCCGCGTCGAGGCGTGCGACGGGAACGCGGAAGCAGGCGCCCATGCTGGCACGGGCCGCCTTCGGGCCGAACGGGTCGGCGGTGCCGGGAAGCGTGACCACGCCACCGGCGCCGAGCGCGGCGGCGGTGCGCAGGACGGTGCCGACGTTGCCGGGATCGCCAAGTGCGTCCAGCGCGAGCCATGGGCCGGTGTCGTGCTCGCGAGCGCGCAGGTCGATGGCGACGGCCGCGTCGCGGTCGGCTGGCTGGTCGAAGATGCCGATCACGCGCGGCGGGTGCGGCATGCTGCTGACCTGCGCAAGCAGCTTCGGGTCGACGCGCACGATCGGGCAGGCTGCGAGGTCGGCGGGGATGTCCGGGCGGCGTTCGGCGTCGACGAGCAGCACGCGCGGCGTGGCGCCGGTCTCGAGGCCCGCGAGGACGAGGTCCTCGCCCTCCACGACGAACGCGCCCTCCTGATCGCGGGTGCGGCGGCGCTGCAGCTTGCGGACGAGCTTGAGCTGCACGTTCTGTGGGCTGTTGACGATGGGTTCGATCACGCGGCGATCCTTCTCGAATTGCGTGCGGCGCGCACGGGACGGATCCCATGCGCGCCGCGGCGCGACTTCGAGTGGCGATCGGAGATCAGGCCTGGGCCTTGTTCTCGTCCGACAGCGCGGTCTGCGCGGCCTCCGCAAGCACCGTGAAGGTCGCTGCGTCGTGCACCGCGATGTCGGCGAGGACCTTGCGGTCGACGTCGATCTCCGCGAGCTTGAGCCCATGCATGAAGCGGCTGTAGCTGAGGCCGTTGAGGCGAGCAGCCGCGTTGATGCGGGTCACCCACAGCTGGCGGAATTCGCGCTTCTTGGTGCGGCGGTCGCGATAGCGGTACGCCATCGACTTGTAGACCTGCTCCTTCGCGCGGCGGTACACGTTGGACTTCTGGCCGTTGAAGCCCTTCGCCTGGGCGAGGATCGTACGGCGCTTCTTCTGGGCGGCGACTGAACGCTTGACGCGTGCCATGATGGAACCTTTCGGGGGATCGGGTGACTCGGGCGAGCTGGGGCGTGACTACTTGGAGTAGTAGGAGCCGAGCAGGCTCTTGACTTCCTTGTAGTCGCTCTTGGCGATCGCGTGGTCCTTGCGGAACTGGCGCTTTCGCTTGCGCGTCTTGTGCTCCATGTTATGGCTGGAGAACGCGTTCTTGTGCATGAGCTTGCCGGTCGCGGTCACCTTGAACCGCTTCTTGGCAGCGGTCTTGGTCTTCATCTTGGGCATGGTGTCGGTCACCCGTCCTGGGTCGTGTTCTGGATATCGTTCCGTGATTCGCTACGCCGTCGCGGCGTCCGCACCATCAGAGGTCGCTGCGGAGTCGGGAGCGGGCGAATCGCCGTTGTCCGATGCCGTTTCCGGCTTCGGGGCGACTGGCTCCTTCTTCTTGAGCGGCGCGAGCATCATCGTCATGTTTCGGCCTTCGAGATTCGGCTTCGTCTCGACGGTCGCCATGTCGGAGACATCCTGTGCCACGCGTTCGAGGATGTTGCGTCCCAGTTCTGGATGCGCCATCTCGCGGCCGCGGAACATGATGGTGACCTTGACCTTGTCGTCGGCGTCGAGGAATCGACGGACGTGGTTGGTCTTGGTCTCGTAGTCGGCCTTGCCGATCTTCGGCCGGTACTTGATCTCCTTGGTGATGATCTGGCTGCGGTTCTTGCGAGCTTCCTTGGCCTTGATGTTCTGCTCGTACTTCCACTTGCCGAAGTCCATCACTCGACAGACGGGCGGCTTCGCGGTGGGCGAGATCTCGACGAGGTCGAGGGACTTCTCCTCCGCGTAGCGCTGCGCCTCGGCGATCGCGACGATGCCCTTGTTGGCACCGTCCTCGCCGATCAGCTGGACTTCACGAACGCGGATCATCTCGTTGACCCGCGTCTGCGGGCCTCGATCGCGCTCGTTGTCAGTACGTCGTCCGCCTCGGGGCCTCATCGGATGGCCTCCGCGTTGCAGGTCGAACAGGTTGCCAGGGTGTCAGGCAGGGTTCCGTCTCCAGGTGCTCGTTGTCTCGGTTGGTCCGGACGTCGCTCGTGAAACGATCACGGGCGGCAGATGCCGCCCGCTCCAGATCGCTCGGAGACCTCCGGACGCGCTTGCGCCCGGTTGCATACCCGTTCGATTGAACCTGATCACCTACGAGGGTCATCAGGTGAGGAGCGCGGGCCCCTGCTTGTCCGTCGGGAATGGTATCAGGCGACGCGAACCCGCGCTGCGGCGAAGGTCAGCGACGCAGGATCCACGCGATCGCGTCGGCCATGAAGTCATCGGATCCATGGGGATTCGTCTCGCCCTTGACCCGAAACAGCTGGCTGGCGACGAGCGCCTGCAGCAGACCGGGATTGGTGAACAGCACGCTCGCGGCGCCGCGAAGTGCGCGACCCACGTCGAGCCGTGCGAACGAATCGACGATGTCGAGCACCGTGTCGGCGCTCCGACCGACCTCGCGCGTGACGACGTCCGTCGAGCCGTTGAACTCACGGACGCTCGCCCCGAGCCGCGTCGGGGTGCTCGTGCTCGCGTGCGCGTGCGCGGGCGCGAGGGCGGGATGCGCAACGAGCGATGCGCGGTCCACGACCTTCGCGAGGCGCGGGTCGCGCAGAATGCTGCTGATGACCCACGCGCCCTGGCTTTCGCCGAGCAGCACCACGCGCTGTCCGGGACGCTTGCGACCCGCGATGAGCTCGAGCACGGCGCGAAGGGTCGCTTCGCCGTCCGGAACGCTGTCCTTGAGCCGCCATGTCGCCTGATAGATCAGGGCAACGGCGGCTGAACCGCCCGCGGCCCGCAGTCGCGACGCGACGTACTCGGGCACTTCGTGCCCACTCGTGCCCGGAATCCAGATGACGACGACCTGCTGGCTCCAGTCGATCGAATCGACGAGCGCCCGCGCTCGATCGGCAGGCGACGGGAGCGGTCGCGGCGGCACGAACAACTGGTCGATGTCGTTCGCGAAGTCCTGCAGCGCGCTCGGCGGCGCGGTGGGACCCGAGATGCGCGAAACGGCCGGCATGCAGGCGTGGGTACCCGTGTCGGTCATGTCGCATGCGCGTTGCGCGCGACCGCCATCCGCGTGGCCGCCCCTGCCCACGGCCGGGCCACCAGTGGGCCACGTCATGCGAAAGGGTGACACGGCCGGGGCGCCCCCGGGGAGAACAGATCGCAACACCCCCTCGCAGACGGTGTTGCACAAGCACGGAAGCTAGTCCCACCCAGTCCCCCAGCGCCGTGGGAGCGCACTACCATAGGAGCTCGGCATGGTTGCCAACTCTCCAGGAATCCTGCCCAAGACCGCGGTCGTTGCCTCGAGGGCCGCGTACTACCCCTTCACCATCCCGCAGAAGCTGACCACGTCCTCGCATGAGACGGGCAAGGCACTGAACGGCATGGTCGGTGGCATCAACGCCTCGATCGGAAATGCCTACGCAGCGCTCCAGCCGCGTGGCCCGGCGAAGTGGCTGCTGCCGCTCTTCACGAAGGTCGACACGGCCGTCGCTGAGAGCACCCGGATCGCCGACCGCAACAAGGACGTGTTCTGGCAGCCGCTCTCGGATGGCTTCGAGGGCATCGGCCGAGCGGTCGGTGGCCCCGGCGCCTACTGGTTCCTGCGCAAGTCGGGCGTTGAAGCTCCGACGGCAGACCAGATCAAGGGCACGCTGCAGCAGAAGCTGTTCGACTTCTCGGTCGTGGGCGGCGCTGCCGCTCCCGCCGGTGGTGAGGTCGATCCGGCTGCGGTCGAGGCAGCAGTTGCGGATGCGCAGTCGCAGGCCGCTCAGCAGGCTGGTGCGAACCAGGCTGCGGAAGGCGCTGGCGAAGTGTCGGCCGCCGAAGTGGTCGCTGCCTAGCAAGGAACGGCGCGCGTCGCGCGTCGGCCCCGTCGGGTCGACGCACGGCGGTCGCCATGTCACAACGGCATTGCGCGGCTGCTGGGGCCTGCCGCATGCCACCCGCGCACGGGCGCGACACGTACCTTCCTGGGGCAGGTACGGGTCGCGCCCGTCGCAATTCTTCGCGGTGAAACGGCCAGCTCGGATGCGTGCGTCGACCCCCATGCGGCCACCCACGCCGGCCGACGAGGCCACACCCGGCGAACGCACCTGTCGGATCTGCAACGGCCCCCGAAGGACTGGTGCTCGTCGTGCACCGCACAGCGCGTCGGGCAACGCACATCCCAGCAACATGGCTCATGCGGACGCTGTGGGAGCGACCCATTTCCCGGCCAGCCCCAATGGAGGTCACACCAAGATGCAGCTCGATGGACCCAAGTTCGTTCCCAAGGCCGTGCTCACGGCTGGTCGCATCGCGCACCAGCCCTTCGAGGTCCCGACGGAGATGACCAAGTCGGCGCTGCTGCAGGGTGGAACGATCCACGCAGCGGTCGGCGCCGTGAACAAGGCTGCTGCCGATGCGGTCGCCGCACTCGAGCCGCGTGGACCCGCCAAGCTGCTGGACAAGCTGTTCGGCAAGGTCGATGGCTCGCTCGTGCACAGCGCGGGCCAGGCCAAGAAGGCGACCGAGGTGTTCTGGGTGCCGTTCAGCAACGGCGCGCACCAGGTCGGGCATGCCGTGTCCAATCCGTTCGCGCTGTTCTACGCCAAGCGCGCAGGGTTCGAGATCCCCGAGGATCCCGCTGCGCTGCAGACGCTGCTCGGCAGCATCACGGATCCGAATCCGGAATCCACGAAGTTCACCTTCACGTTTCCGACCCCGCCCCCGCCGGCGGAGGAGCCGCCGCCAGCCGACACGCCCCCGGCAGACGCCCCTCCCGCGGATACGCCTCCGGCAGACACCCCTCCGGCTGACACTCCGCCCGCGGACACTCCTCCCGCGGACACTCCTCCGGCTGACACGCCGCCGGCAGATGAAGCTCCGGCCGAGACGCCTCCTGCCGACGCTCCCCCCGCCGACGCTCCCCCCGCCGAAAGCGACGTTGCCCCCACCAGCGGTGGCAGCGACGAAGCTCCGGTCGATCCGGCGGCAGGCGGCGGTGGCGATGTCGAAGTGAGCGCGACGCCCGAGGGTGCGCGCGGCATCGCACCGAGCGGCGACGTCTCACCCCAGTCGCATCCGGCAGGCATCGATCCTGCAGTCATGGCGGCAGCAGCTGCGGCATCCGTCGCATCGCCGTCGACCGATCCCGCTCCGATGCAGGATGCCGCGGCCGGCGCGGACGCCACCGTGGCGCCCGTGCAGGACGATGCTCCGGTCCAGCCTCCGGTCGTCACGGATGCGCCGCCCGTCCAGGATGCGCCGCCCGCCGACCTGGTGCCGACGACCTGATCCACGTTCGACCTTCGCGCGCAGGATGCGCGCATGCTCCACCCTCGACCGGGCTGGGCGGCATGGATGCCGCCCAGCCCGAGTCGTTTCCCAACGCAGCGCGACGCTCGTGACCTCAGCACTCCCTGCGCGCGATCGCCCCGCGCATCACATCCACCCCACGAGTGATGCCTGACGGCACCTTCGGGTGCCGTTCGGCATCAGTCGCAACAAGATGCGACCGCGAGTGATGCTCAGCGCCACGCATACGTGCCGCTCGCCATCGCTCACGCTCCGCGGGCCTTCAGGCCAGGCGCGAGCGGCGCCAGCGCTGCAGTGCGGTCGCCGCGGCGAGCTCCACGCGCGCGAGCACCCGCTCGAGCGGCACATCGCGTGCGGGCGCCGACGGGTGCGGACACGCGTGCTCGCCGCATGCCGGACATGGACCGGCATCGACCAGGTCGACCAGCCCCTGCCGTGCAACGTGTTCGAACGCGGAAGCCGGGCCGACGATCACGCTTCGCACGCCGAGCGCGCCGGCCATCGCAGCGGGCCCTGAATCACTCCCGACGAAGATCGTCGCGCGCTCGAGCAGCCCGGCGAGCTCACCGATCGACGTTTGCCCCACGAGGCTCGCGGGCGGGCGCGTCGCGCGCGCGAGCACCTGCTTCGTCATCACGCGATCCGTGCGCGTTCCCACGAGCACTGGGTCGAGGCCGGCGGACTGGAGCAGGTCGACGACGAGTGCCCAGCGCTCGGCGGGCCATCGCCGCTCTGCGGACCCCGCGCCGGCGTGGACGAGTGCGATCGGGCGGTGCGTGTTCGCGACCAGGCGGGCGGCGCCGTTGCGGTCGGCGAGGCTTGGCCACAGGCCGAGCGATGCATCCGCGTCGAGCGAGCCACCGAGCAGCCACGACAGCCGCAGCATGCGGGTGGTGTCGTCGAGACGCTCGGGCCAGGACGGGTGGATCGCGCGCCGCTCACCGTCGCCGATCGGGCGCCAGCTTGCGCGGAATCGAGCGTTGACGGCATCCACGTCCAGGTCGGCGTCGGACAGCGTCGGGTCGGCCCAGGACAGCGCGACGTCGAATCGTTCCACGAGCGCCTCGCTGGGACGGGCCAGGTCAACGACGCGATCCACGTACGGACAGGCCTCGAGCAGCTCGCGACCCGGCGCGTGCGCGGCGACGGTCACCAGCGCCGCCGGATACGTCTCGCGCAGGTGGCGAAGTGCGGGCACCGAGCGCACCGCGTCGCCCACTCCCCCCGGGCGAATGGCCAGCAGCGAGCGCACGGCCGCGGGATCGGGGCCCAGCCCGGTCTCGTGCGATCCGTGGTCGTGCGGTCGATCCATGGTCACGGGTGTACCCGCGACCGGGAATCGAACGCATCCGCCGCTGGCCGCTCCGGGCCGGACCAGCGTGTGCACCGGGCCACGCGCTCCCGGGATCATTGGCGACCTGCGCGCGCGTCCGTGACACTTGTTCGTGCAGCCGGACCCAGCTCGAATCCCCCTCCGAGCTCCGACTGCGCAACAAGACTACGACGACGGTCGGGCCCTCGTGGCTCGATCGGCCCCTCCGGACCAGCTGAAGGGATTTCAGCCACCGCGGGCGGCAACCAACGGTGAACGGCACGGACGCCGAACACCGGCGGGGTACCCGTCGTTATCTCCCCTCAGGCGGGGGCGCGGCTTCGGCTTCGCCCCCGTCTGTTCTTCAGCTGGCCGGCCTGGAGCAAATGGGCGTGGTATCGAACGTCGGCAGGCTCGCCGCGTCCGCTCCGCCAGTCGCCTCCATGTATTCGCGTGCTGCGACTTTGAACTGCGCGTGGTGCGCCGCGCCAGCGACTTCGACTGCCGCCGCCTGATCGGTCGAGCGGCAATCGGTGCCGCCTGCCCGAACCGCTTCGAGCCACGCGACGCGGTACGTATGTCCGAGCTCGAGTTCGCGAACGAATGCCGCATGGTGGCGCTTGAATCGGCCAGTCACCGATGTGCCCCGAGCCAGCACGAGCGCCCGGTCGAACCCACGGACGTCCCGCCCAAGCAATGCGATCTTCATTCGGGCGGGGTCGTAGCCGGCGCCCGGGGCGGGAGCAGGGATCGCAGGTGCGGCTGGCTCCGCCGTGAACAGCGCCTGGATCGCCGGCTCGAGACGTCGTCATAGGCGACGCTGCATCGCCGACAGGTATCGGCGCGGCGATTCACGATCATGAGCGCCTCGGACCATCAGAACGAATACGGGCGGCCCCGAAGGACCGCCCGTCGATACTGCGAATGCTGTTGCTCGGTCAGCGAATGTACGCCTCGAGCTTCTTGGAATCGCGGTAACTCTTGAGCTTGGACAGCGTCTTCGCCTCGATCTGGCGGATGCGCTCGCGGGTGACGCCGAAGCGCTGGCCGACTTCCTCGAGCGTGCGGGGCTCCTCGCCGCGCAGGCCGAAGCGAAGCTCGAGCACCTTGCGCTCGCGATGCGAGAGCGTCTCGAGGATCTCGGCAACCTCGTTGCGGCGCATCTTGCCGGTGACGGCTGCGTCCGGAACGGGGGTCACGTGGTCTTCGACGAAGTCCGCGAGCGAGCTGTCTTCCTCGCCGCCGACCGGGGTCTCGAGCGAGACCGGATCCTGGTTGAGCTTGAGGACTTCGCGCACCTTGTCGGGCGTCATTTCCATGGCGACCGCGAGCTCCTCGTGGGAGGGGTCGCGACCGAGCGTCTGCGAGAGCGAGCGCTGCGTGCGGATGAGCTTGTTGATCGTCTCGACCATGTGCACCGGGATGCGGATGGTGCGTGCCTGGTCGGCGATCGCGCGGGTGATCGCCTGACGAATCCACCACGTCGCGTAGGTCGAGAACTTGTAGCCCTTGGTGTAGTCGAACTTGTCGACGGCGCGCATCAGGCCGAGGTTGCCCTCCTGGATGAGGTCCAGGAACTGCAGGCCACGGTTCTGGTAGCGCTTGGCGATCGACACGACCAGGCGCAGGTTGGCTTCGATGAGGGCGCGCTTGGCTGCCATGTCGCCGCGCTGGATGCGCTTGGCGAGCGAGACTTCCTGCTCACCGGTCAGGAGCGAGACCTTGCCGATCTCCTTGAGGTACATGCGGACCGGGTCGTCGCCGATTGACGGTCCACCCTTGCCTTCGGACAGGTCCAGGTCAGCCTCGGTCGCATCGTCGAAGCCCACCGGGCCATCGTCGCTGCTCACCGGCTTGGACACGCGGCGGCGGGGTGGGGTGGATGCAGCCTTGGCTTCCGCGACCGTGAACGTCTCGTCCTCGGTGGTCTCGGGCTGCTGATTCTCGTTGCGGGCGGTGTTCTCGCTCACGGGGGACTACTCCTGTCTGCGGACCGGTGGGGCATCGGCACCGCGGGGGTGGGCCTTGAGCCGGGACAGGAGGGCGAACCACGGGAACCGGCCATTCCAATGTCGGTGCAAACTGGAAATACGTCAAGTGGAACTTGCAAGGGGGCCTTTTGGCACGATTTCCCTGCAGGTTTCGTGCCGTACGCAAATTTGACGAACGTACGGGGTGCCGTCGGCGTTCATGTCAAGGAGTGGGCGGTTCATTCCTTGTCTTCACCGCTCACGTCATCTCGTTCACCCGACGGAAAGGCAACACCATGCGAACCGCCCTGGCTGCGACGGCAATCACCGCCCTCGCCCTGTTCACGGCAGCGCCCACGGCGCTGGCAACGTCCGAAACCGGCGACTCCTCCTCCGCCGGCCACCACACCAAACAAGCCGAACGCCTCATGCGCACGGCCGACAGGTTCGATCGCAAGGCCGGAGCCATGCGCACTCGCGCTGGGCGACTGCGCTCGACCGCCCTCAAGCTGCGCCAGGAAGCCGAGGAGCTCGCTGGCACGACGGCAACCGACCCCAGCGGCGCCGCACCCGTCGATGACACTGCCGCGTTCGAATCGACCGGCCGCGAAGGTGGAGAGACCACGGCACCGGAGACGGATGCGAGCGAGGACTCATCGCAGGGAGATTGTCTCTGGGGCGGCGACGACGACCTCGGCTTCAGCCGTGAATTTGCCCAGGATCCGGCGATGGAGGGCGAGACTGCTGGCAACGGTGACCAGGTCTGTCGCATGCTGCGCACGGCAGATCGTCTGGAGCACCGCGCCGGTGCGCTCGACACGGCGGCAGCGCGCATGCAGAAGCATGCCTGCAAGCTGCGTGAGAAGGCGGCGAAGCTGCTCGGTGCGAGCGGCGAGGGCAGCGCGGAGCGCTTGCTGACGAAGGCCGCGAAGCTGCGCGACGGCGCGAGCAGGCTGCGTGCATACGCCGACACCCTGCGCGAGACGGCGTTCGACGGTGCCGACGTCGACGATGACGTCGTCGACAAGATCCGCGCACTGGAGCTGAAGGCTGCGGCCAAAGACCGGCGCGCAGATCGTCTGGAGGCCCGCGCCGCAGCGATGGTGAACTGACCAACCACGACCCGGAAATGCATCGGGGCCCCGCATGAGCGGGGCCCCGAGCTGTTTCCGGATGGTGCGCCGAATGTCAGCCCTGCGGTCGCGAGCTGGAACCGTCGACGGCGTGAGCCGTAGTCTTGTCGTCGCTCATGTCCTGATCGCGCACGAAGCGCTTGGTCTGCGTGCGACCCTCCGACAGGTCACGCTTGACCTGCTCCTGCTGCTCTCGTCCCTTCTCGACGGCCGTGTCGAGCAGTCGGCTCGCGGCCTCGCGTCCACCGAGGCCGAACGCGAGTGCCGAACCGAGCGCGATCGCGCCCATCAGACATGCGTACGTGATCAGGACGATCTGCTCGGCGATCATGAGCTCCGTGAGGATCATGAACGTCGCAATCGTCATGATGAGGATCGGTGCGACGGTACCAATGACCTTGCCGGTCGGCGTGTCGCCCATCACTCGTGCAACGAGCGCTGCCACGGCACCCGAGATGGCCACCGCGACGACGAAGATGAGCGTCGCTGCGATGACGTGCGGCAGGTACGCGTAGATGGAGGCGACGAACGCCGTCAGCGCGTCGATGCCAAGTGCGGTGACCGACAGCGAGATCGCGCCGAGGAACACGAGCCAGAACGCGACGACTCCGACGAGCTCCGCGGGATTGTGCACGACACGCGTCAGGAACTCACCGACCCGACCCTTGGTGACGACCCGATTCAGTCCGACGGCTTCCAGGCCGCGCACGACGATCGCCTTGACCACCCGTGCCACGATCCAGCCGACGAGCAGGATGACGAGTGCACCCACCAGGTTTGGCAGCCATGCGAAGAAGGCGTCAAATCCTCGCTCGGCACTGTTTCCGATATCCATGTTCATCCTCCGTCAATTGTGGTCGTGACGAAGTAATGACCGGATCTTCAGCCGTTATGCATGGGCGCGACGCGTCAGCGGTCGACTGCGTCGCGGGCGCGCGGGTTGAGTTCGCGCTGTCGAAGCTTGATCTCGGCGAGTTTGGCGGCGGCTTCGGCGTCGAAGTCATCGCCGGTTCCGAGCTTCGCCGACCACTCCCCGGCCGCACGGTCGAGGAATTGCAGCTGGACGGCTCGAGCGAGTTCCTCGAACGTCTCCTGCAACGTATCGAGGTCCTCGTTCCCGACGCGATCGCGCTCCACGAGCGTCGCGAGCTGCGCGACGAGCGCGAACAGCTCCTCGTCCTCGCGCACGCGCGCGGGCGACAACGCGTCGGCTCCGCCGGTCACGAGCGCGGTGCGTGCCCGACTGTGGACTGCCAACGTGAACGCTTCCTCGTCCGGGAGGCCTTCCGCGACGCTGCGTCCGCCGTCGGCGAGACGAAGCGCGACGGCGAGCAGTCGGCGCTCGCGAACCAGGACCGTGGAGTGGGCACCGGTCGTTGCGACGCGTCGGGCGACTTCGCGTTCGCCGCGTCGCTTGGGTTCCCAGCTGTCCTGACGGGTGAGGCGCATCGGTGCGGCGGCGCCCACGAGGCGGTGGAACTCCTCCGCTTCTGCGGTGTCGAAGCGCAGGACGTTCTCGACACGCTTGATCTGCTCGCGCCGAACGGGGCCGTCGGGCGCGGACGAGAACAGCTCGATCGCCTCGCGGTAGATGCGCTCGCGCTCGTTCGCGTCGCTCATGTCACCGCTGCCGAGCAGCACGCTCGTTCGAAAGTGCAGCAGCGACACGCCTGCTTCGAGCAGTTCGCTCATGCGTTCGCGCCCGCCGCCTTCGAACAGCACGTCGGCCGGGTCCTCACCTTCGGGAAGCAGCACGACGCGCACGTCGAGATCCTGCGCCTGGGCTGCGGCCAGCGCACGAACGGTCGCCGCCTGGCCCGCCGGGTCGGGGTCGAGGGCGAACAGCACGCGCGGGGCGAGGCGCTTGAGCTCGACGACCTGGTCGGTCGTCAGCGCGGTGCCCATCACGGCGCACACGTTCTTGAAGCCGGCCTGCCACATCGCGATGACGTCCATGTAGCCCTCGACCACCACCACGCAACCCGCGGTCTTCGCCGCTCGTGAAATGCCAGGCGCGAGATACACCGTCTTGCTCTTGTCAAAGAGCGGTCCGGTGCGGGAGTTGATGTACTTGCCGCCGGTCTGGTCCTCGCGCAGCTTGCGCGCACCGAACCCGACCACGCGATCGGCACGGTCGATGATCGGGACCATGAGCCGCCCATGGAAGAAGTCGCGACCGCTCTGACCGATGAGTCCCGCCTCGGTCAGCTCTTCCTTGGTGTAGCCGCGTTCGCGCGCCTTCGCCGCGAGGTTGCTGCCCTCGGGCGAGAAGCCGAGCCGAAATGCGCGCGCCGTGTCCTGGGTGACGTGGCGCTCGGTGAGATACGCGCGCGCATGCTCCGCGCTGGATGCGTTCTGGAGTGCGGACTCGTAGTAGGCGGCCGCCGCGTCGGCGAGTTCGTAGAGGCGTCGCTTGGGACGACGGGGGCGCGTGCCCGATCCTTCCTCGTACTCGATCTCGACGCGGTAGCGCTCGGCGAGGAACTCCACCGATTCGATGAAGTCGAGCGCATACTTGGCGCGCACGAAGCTGATCACGTCGCCGCCCACGCCGCACCCGAAGCAGTGGTACAGGCCCTTGGCGGAATTCACGGAGAACGACGGCGTGCGCTCGTCGTGGAACGGGCAGCGGCCCATGAACGAATCACCGCCGGTACGGCGCAGCTGCGTGAAACCGCCGACGAGGTCGGACAGGTCGGCACGCTGCAGGACCGCATCGATGCTCTGCTGCGTGATCCGTCCTGATTTTGCGCCGGTCGCCACGAAGGCATCCTATCGAACGGGCGTTCGGCACTCGCCGCTTCCGATCAGCGCGCGAATCGGAAGCGCTTGGGAAGGAAGGTGTCCTCGAGCACCCGCAGGCAGTATCGATCGGTCATGCCGGCGATCCAGTCGGTGATGCGGCGTGGCAGGTCGTCGCCGCGCTCGATCGCGCCCGGCAGCGTGGGCACCTCGTCGGGATGCTCGAGGTACCAGTCGACGAGCCGCGGCAGCAGCTCGCTGACGCGCTGCTTGTCCTCGTTGTTGTCGTCGTTGAGGTAGACGTTCTCGAACATGAACGTGCGCAGGTCGAGCATTGCCGGCCCGACTTCGTCGCCCTGGACGATCGCCCCGGCCACGGCGCTCGTTTCGACGAGGTCGTGGACGAGGCGATCGATGCGTTCGGATCCGGTCTCGCCGAGCAGTGCGATCGGTTCGGCGGGGAGCTGGTCGCGGTGCAGGATGCCTGCTCGGATCGCGTCGTCGATGTCGTGGTTGATGTATGCCACGCGGTCGACGATCTTGACGATGCTGCCCTCGAGCGTGCGGGGGTCGGTCGCGCCGGTGTGGTTGAGGATGCCGTCGCGCACCTCGGACGTGAGGTTGAGGCCCCGACCGTCGCGTTCGAGGTGGTCGACCACTCGAAGCGACTGCTCGTTGTGGTGGAAGCGAATGCCGAAGCGCGAGCGCAGCGCCTCGTCGAGCGCATGCTCGCCCGTGTGGCCGAACGCGGGATGTCCGAGATCGTGGCCGAGTCCGATCGCCTCGACGAGGTCCTCGTTGAGCGCGAGAGCGCGGGCGACGGTGCGCGCGATGGCGGTCACCTCGAGCGTGTGCGTGAGCCGGGTCCGGTAGTGGTCGCCTTCGGGGGCGATGTACACCTGCGTCTTGCTCATGAGCCGGCGAAAGCTCTTCGTGTGCAGGATGCGATCGCGGTCGATCTGGAACGCGGAGCGCACCGAGCACTGCTCGGGCTCTTCGGGGTCGAGGCGTCCGGCGGTGCAGTACGAGCGCGCAGCGAGCGACGAGAGCGTGTCGGCCTCGCGCTCGCGCATCGCGGCATGGAATTGATCGGCGACCTTCCCGCTCACAACCGCCATCTGCGCTCCTCCTCCATGCATGCGCCTTGCGCACGATCCCTGTGCCCAAGCCTACCAACGTCCTTCGCGCCTCACGTTGCCGCGTGCATCGGACGCCGGGGTCAGCGTGCGCGCACGACGAGGTGCATGCCGTCGCGCGGGCGCAGGATGAATCCGGTCTCGACGCGGTCGCGGCTGGGAAGCTCCATGCCGGGCTGCAGTTCGAAGCGGTAGCGGCGCGCGAGCATCGCGAGCGTGATCGTCGCCTGCTGCGTCGCGAACGCTCGTCCGATGCAGGTGCGGCGCCCGCCGCCAAAGGCGAGAAACGATGCGCGGTGGCGGCGTGCGCCGGCGGGCTCGAGCATGCGTTCGGGGCGGAACGTGTCGGCGTCGTCGCCCCACGTGCGCGTGTCGCGCTGCACGTTCCACTGCGAGAGCATGATCTCCGTGCCGGCTCGAACGTGGGTGGCGCGGGGCGCGCCGTCGGGGTCGTGCCAGCGAAGGTCGAGCGGGTCGAGCGTGCGGCGCGCCACCACGGAGCCGGACGGGTACAGCCGCAGCGCCTCGGTGAACGCGGCGCGCGCATACGTGAGCTGTGGCACGTGCATCGCGCCGGGCGCGTCGACGCCTTCCAGAACCTCGTCGACCTGCGCCTGCAAAGGCGCCTGCGCGTCGGGCGTGGCGGCGAGCAGATAGCTCGTCCAGGCGAGCGCGTTGGCGGTCGTCTCGTGTCCGGCGAGCAGCAGCACCATCGCCTCGTCGCGCAGCTCGGTGTCGCTCAGACCGGAGCCGTCGGCGTCGGTGGAGCCGAGCAGCAGTGACAGCACGTCCGTGCGCTCGGCGGCATTCGGATCGGCGCGGCGCTGCGCGATGATCCAGTCGACGATCTCGACGAGGTCGGCCTTGGCTCGCTCGAAGCGGCGAACGATCGGCAGCGGCAGGTGCTCGAGCATTGGCGCGAGCGGATGCAGGCCGGGAACGAAGCTCGCGCGCACGACACGCAGTGCATCGTGGATGCGCCGCTCACGCGCCTCCCCCAGCTCGACGCCGAACATCGTGATCCCCGCGATGCGCAGTGTCAGTCGATCCATTGCTCGTTCGACGTCGACGATGCCGCCGGAGGTCAGGCTGTCGACGAGCTCGGCGACGTGTGAAACGGTGGTCGGCACGTACGCGTCGAGCGTGCGCGGCTGGAACGCAGGCTGTGCGAGGCGTCGTCGGCGCAGGTAGCCGGGGCCGTCGGCGGTGAGCAGGCCGTTGCCGAGGATGCGCTTGACGCGCTGGATCGCGTGTCCCTTGTGCATGTGTTCGGGATCCGGCGGCTTGAGGATCTGCTCGGCGGCATCGGCTGCTGCCACGAGCAGGAACGTGTCGCCGGGAACCTTGAGTTCGACGACGTCGCCGTAGGTGGCGACGAGCTCGTCCATCGTTCGGAGCGGATCCGCGCGCATCGACAGCATCGCGCCGATCGCGCGTCGTCCACCGACGTGCGCGGCGTCGCGCGGGGGTGCTGTCGTCGGGTCGCCGGACATGCGGCGTCACTACCCGGCGGTCATCGTCCTCAGACGGGACTGACGCCGTGCCAGCCGAATGCTTCCTTCGGGGTCGTGACGCTGTCGAGGACCGCCTCGAACTCCTCGGGGCTGAGCACGCGCGGATGCTCGCCGCCCCATGGATTCCAGAGCTTGATGCCGATGCGCGGGGCTTCGCCGTCGTCGTCGCGCGTGATGATCTTGCGCACGGCATAGGTGTGGTTGGAGTGGATCTTGACCTCGTCCATCAGCTCGCTCTGCGAGGAACGCGTGGTCACGGCGACGGGCAGCCCGGACGCGAGTGCGCCTTCGACGTAGCTGATGACGTTCGAGGGCTTGGCGATCTCGGTAGGCTTGGTGCCAAGCAGCAGCTCGAACGCCTCGGACGGCCAGCCACCGTCGAGCTTGTCGTAGCCGCCGAGAATCGACGCCGCGGCCTTTTCGTAGTAGATCGGCCAGGTCGCCTCGAAGTGCGGGGCGTTCTGGCGCGCGTAAAGCATCTTGCCCTTGCGATTGAAGGGCAGGTCGTCTTCGATGCCGAACTCGCGATCGCCGAAGCGAACTGCGACGTGTTCGTCGTCGATTCGACGGATGCCGGGGTGGTACTGGGCGTCGCCGGCGAGCGCCATCGAGGCCAGCGTGCCCATGAACCAGCAGTCACCGAGCGCACCCTGGCGCACGTGCGGGACCCAGATCTCGTCGTCGAGCCTGCCGGGTTCGCGCTTTCCGGTCAGCGGCAGCTCGTCGACGTCGCGGTAGTGCTTGCCGGTCAGGAACGGCGGCCAGAACCCGAGCTTTGGGTCCTTGAGCATCGTGACGCCCTGAGCCGCCTGCTCGGTGCCCGGACCGGACGGGTTGATCGGGCGAAAGCGCGGCGCGACGCTCGTCGCGACGAGCGGGCTGGACGCAGCGGTGGTGGACACCGGAAGCGCGGGCATGGTGAGGCGATGGCCGTCGATGTGCACAGTCATTGCCCGAGCCTACGAATGTCGCTCCGGAATCCAAACTGTTGGCGATGGCGGATGGCCCGGAGGGGTCACGACGCGGCCCGCCCGTAGAACGCGCGACGGGCGCCGCGACCAGATGGTCACGACGCCCGTCGTCAGGTACTACCGGGATGTGGTGCTAGGCGAGGCGAATGATTCGCTCGCAGCTCCAGAAGCGATCGCCCACGTCACCGATGCAGGTGTCGCGGCCGTTGCCGCCCGACAGGATGTCGCCACCCTTGCCGTCGCGGCAGCTGATCAGGTCGTTGCCGTTGTCGCCCATCGCGATGTCGGTTCCGCTGCCGCAGAACAGCACGTCGATGCCGGTACCGCCGCGCACGACGTCGTTGCCGGCGCCACCGTTGACGATGTCATTCCCGGTGCTGCCGAGCAGCCGGTCGTTTCCGCCCTGGCCGTACAGCTTGTCGGTGCCGTCTCCACCGACGAGTCGGTCCTTGCCGAGGCCGCCGAACATGAGGTCGTTTCCAAGTCCGCCGAAGCCCGAGTCATCGCCGGTACCGCCGTAGAAGCTGTCATTGCCAGCTCCGCCGTCGAACACGTCGTCGCCTGCGCCACCGTAGAACTTGTCGTCGCCGCCTTCACCACGGAAGGAATCGTTGCCTGCGCCACCGGCGAACGTGTCATTGCCCGTGGTGCCCGCGTAGGTGTCGTTGCCGTCGGTTCCCTGGGTCGGGTTGGCCGGTGCGACGTATGCGGTCAGTGCGGTGTTGATCACGGACTCATTGTCAGTGTAGGTGCGGTCCTCAGCTCCCGTGGTGGAGTCCGGGCCGGCGAGCGCGGTGACCTTGACCGTTGACGGGAGCGTGAGCCCCTTCTCGCCTGCGGCGTAGCGGACCGTGAGAGTCCCGACGACGGATGCGCCGACTGCAGGCATCGCGGCAGAGCCACAGCCGAAGGCGCGCATGCCCTCGTCACCGTAGTCAGCCGGCTGGCACGTGGCGGCAACGCCATCCGCAGTCGCAGAAATAACCGTCGCCTTGTCGCTGATCTCCCAGCCGAAGCTGACCCGGCCGAGCGCGTCCGGTCCGGCGTTGCGGACAGTGTTGGTGTAGGTCACCGTGCCGCCGGCAGCCGGGACGGCGTAGGCAGTCGCGCCCGAGACGGTGCTCGAGGTGTTCGACTGGGTGTATGCCGAGAGGAAGATGTCAGCCGTGATCGTGTCACCCTGTGCATCAGTCAGCTCGACGTCCCCGAAGTACTCGTGGAATCCGTTCGGCGATGCCAGCGCTGCGGCCGTCGCCGTGAAGGTGACATTGGCTGCGGTTCCGCTGAGCGTCCCGTTCGTGCCCACCTTGTCCGTGAGGTTCAGCGCGCCACCGTCCGGATCGGTGCAGTCGATCGAGAACGTCAGCGTTCCGTTCGTCTGCAGCTCGGCTCGCGTGAACCGGTTGTCGTAGAAGTAGCCGAAGTTCTCGCACGTAGGCGCGTAGTCCCACATGGTGGTGTCGACGAGGTCTGCGGATGCGGTCCCGTCAGCGACCGCCCTGGCAGTGAGCGTGGTCGTCGAGCCGGAGAACCCGTCAGCCAACGACATATCGAGCATGACGATGATGGCATCTCCATTGCCGAGGTCGTCGATCGGACACGTCGCCACGGTGGTGCCGGCGTTGTCGACTGTTGTGCAGTCGAACGCACCGCCGACATTGGTCTGAAGGAGGTCGAGCTCAAGCTCCGCCGTGGCGTACTCGAACTCCATGCGCGTATTCACCGTTGCGTCCGGACCGGTGTTCTGGACGAAGAAGTCGTAGTGGGCTTCCTCGTTCGGCCACGTGAACGTCTGCCCATCGTCGGGGCCGTCAGGGTCCGTGTTGAACTGGAGCGCGGCCGCGGCGCTGGCTCCTGCCGGCAGTGCGAGCGCGGCGACTGCCACGGTCGTGAACAAGAGCAGCCTCAGCTGCGTGCGAAAACGTGCGAGCACGGAATTTCCCCCTGGAAGATGTAGCGAGATCCGCCCTCCGACTCGGATCCCCCGAGGGCGCTGGCAGCCAAGCTACTGGTTCCCGTCGGCACCCCGGTGGCCATTCCGTGCCCCGATGGTCCCTTCCGACGATGAGACGCTTCCGGTACGACTGCGGCCCGGCAGGAAGCCGGGCCGCAGCGTGGGGGGGTGTGTCCGTCGATCGACGGGCGGGTCAGAACCTCGGGAACGTGATCCGCACGATGCGTTCGCATCCCACGAAGACGTCACCGACGTCGCCGATGCAGGTGTCCGTGCCCGCACCGCCATTGATCGTGTCGCCGACAGCTCCGTCACGGCAGCTGACGACGTCGTTGCCGGCGTTGCCGAACGCCTTCTCGCGCGGGCCGGAGCCACACGAGACGTTGTCGTCGCCGGATCCGCCGCGCGTGTCGTCGAGTCCGGGCCCGCCGCTGACGATGTCGTCACCGGCGCCGCCACGCAGCAGGTCGTCACCGGCACCGCCGAAGATCCGGTCGTTGCCGAGACCGCCGAGGAGCGTGTCGGAGTCACGGCTGCCGTAGAGCCGGTCGTTGCCGCGGCCACCATCGGCGGTGTCGGATCCGCCGCCACCGAAGAACGTCTCGTGACCGCGACCACCGGTGAAGCGATCGTTGCCTGCCGTTCCACGGTACGTGCGATTGCCGGGGCCACCGAAGAGCACCTTCGGAGCGACGCAGTTCGGTGGCGTGCCGGTCTCGCCCGCCGCGCAGGTGGGATCGGCCGATGGCTGGGTGGTGGTCGGTGTGACGCAGTTGGGCGGCGTGCCGGTCTGTCCGGCCGCACAGGTCGGTGCGGCCGTGAGGCTCGTCGTCATGTTCGCCACGTCGTCCGTCGAGTCGGGATCGGAGGTGCCTGCACCGAGCAGTTCGGCGGTGGCCGAGACGTTCGCAGTTGCCGGGAGCGACAGGCCGTTCACGCCGGGCTTGTATGACGTGACGACGGTGAAGGTCCGTTCGTCGCCGCTCGCGAGGTCCGTCAAAGTGCACGTCACGCGCTGGCCTGCGGCGGTGCAGGCGTCGGCGCCCGTTCCTCCGCTTCCGGACACGAAAGTGGCGGCTGCGGGCAGCTGCACCTTCATGTGCGAGCTGGTGGCGTCGTCGGGGCCGCCATTGGTGACGGTCGCCGTGTAGGTGGCCTGCGCCCCTGACGCCGCGACCTCGAGCGCGGTCGGCCCAGCCAGTGCCACGGACAGGTCGGACCGTGCCTCCACCGCGACGTGGAACATGATGCGGTAGTAGTCCCCGCCGATCGCCGGACGCGCTGCGATCCGAGCGGTGTCGAGCACGTCACCCGCGGTCAGCCCGGTGAGACCCGCGGCCTCCCAGGTGAACGCATACTCGCCGTTGGGACCGGGCGCGACGGGCTCGTTGCTCAGCCACGCATAGCTCGCATTCGCCGGACCGCGGAAGATGCCCAGGTGCGAGCCGGGCGTGGAGTAGCCCGAACCAGCATCCCATCGACCGGTGGTCGAGCTGAAGTTCGTGAGCGGCGTCGCTTCGGGCTCCTCGCAGGGCAGCTGGAAGCGGATCGGATCGCCCGTCTCGAGGTTCGCGATCGATGCCGTGCCGTACATCTGGTACCGCGTGAACTCATCGTTGTCGCCGGTCGGGTAGGTCCGCCCGAAGAAGCGCGGCAGCTCGCACGAGTTGGCGCTCGTGTAGGTCTGCTCGTCGGCGCTCTGGAGCGAGTCGATCACGCCGTTGATCGGGTTGAAGTCGAATGAGAACTCCTGGTCCACGGCGTCGATGAATCGAATCGGGAGCGTGACGGTCGCGGAGCCGCCCACTGCGATCGCACCGTCGAACTCGCACTGCCAGTCCTGGTTGTCGCCGCCGTCGAACTGCATCACGCAGACCGGGTTGCTCAGGTCGCCGGTGACCTCGACCTGGCCGTCGCCGAGGAACTCCGTCTCCCAGTCGTACACGCTGTCGGTCGGGATATTGAAGTCGACCGTCACGCCATGCGCGACGCCCGTGGGATCGGTGTCGTGCGCCGGGTTCGTCAACAAGAAGCGGTACGAGACGACATCGCCGACTTCGTGGACCACGCCGGTGGATTCACCGTCGTAGTCGCGGTACTCGCCGACGAAGTTGTGGTCGAGCAGGTCCGGATCACCGACGTAGCCACCCTGCACCTGCATGTTCGACGCGATCGCGTTGTACTCGAAGTCCTCCACGTAGGTGTGCAGGGGAATCGGGTCGCCAACGAACGACAGCTCATACGTGACGGACGCGTTGCCATATTCGAAGCCGGGCGCCGGGAGCAGTGCTCGGACACCGGCCCAACCGATCAGACCGGGTTGGACGACAACTCCCTCGAGGTCACACTCGTACGTCACCTGCGTCGCGGTCCCACCTGGCGCCTCGACGCAGCTCGTCGGACTCGTCGACAGCGGTGCATGCTGGACGGAATAGGTCCAGGCGCCTCCCCCGTCGTAATACCCGGCATAGAGCTCGGAATCATTCGCGTTGTCGTCGGCCGCGGTCGTCCACTCGAGCTTCGTCGGATCGAACGTCACCCGGAGGGTGCCGAAGGCAAGATCGACATCGCCCGTGTTCTCCACCTCGAACTCGTGCGCCTTGAACTCGCGATCGAGCGACTGCGCATCCCCGCTGCAGCACCAGCCCCACTCATAGTTCGAGATGTTGGCATCCGGCACGGCGCTCGCGACCGTCGGCATGGCGAGGGCCACGATGGTGGTGGCGACGAGCACACACGCTCGCCTGACTAGGACACGAAATGACACCGGTTCTTCCCTTCGACTCGATCTCGCTGGTCGAGGGGCAGGCTTCCCGGGTCTGGGGCGCTGGACGCTGGGGGCACACCCCAGTCTTTACGAATTGCCTGCTGACAATCGGTTTACTGATGCGGCGAGGGCGGCCACGCGGACCCGACGACGTCGAAATCATGAAAGAATCTGACGGATGCCGGTTCTTTCCCTCACCGACCTCGTCGAGCGTGATGCTGCGATCCAGTGCCTCGACGAGCAGCGTTCGCGGGCGGCTGGCGGATCGGGATCGACCGTCGTGTTCGCCGCCCCGGCCGGGCTCGGCAAGAGTTCGCTCCTCGTCCATGGTCGCGAACGAGCCGGCGCGGACGGGTTCCTCGTGGCGCATGCGCGCGGTGACGAACTCGGTCGGACGGTTCCGCACGCGGCGCTGCTCCAGCTCGTGCATCAGCTGCTGCGCGGCGCAACGTCCGACGATCTCCTGGCGCTGGCCGCGTCGCCCGCTGCACCGCTCGTGGATGCAGTTCGATCCGGCGCCGGTACCGGCTTGCCGGAGCTCGGGCGAGCGGCGACCGGCCTGTGGTGGCTGCTTGATTTCCTCGGCGACGACGAGGACCGACCGATCCTGCTTGCGATCGACGACATCCAGTGGATCGACGGAGCGTCGCTCGCCGCCATCGCGTACGTCGCGAACCGCATCGACGACCTGCCGTGCGCGATCGTCGCAGCCGAGCGCACCGGCGAAGCACCCGCAGCTCCCGACGAGCTCGCTCGGCTGCGGCACGCAGGTGCGACGCGAATCGAGCCACTCGCCGTGCTGACGCTCGACGGGTGCGCATGCGTGACTCGAAGCAGCATCGGCTCGGTCGACGACGATGTCGTCGCGCGGGCGCACGAGGCATCGGGCGGCAATCCGTTCCTCCTCACAGAGCTGCTCCGACATTCCGCGCAAGCCGACCATCGGTCCGTGCCACCACGCATCGTGGACCACATGCGGCTGCGGCTGCAGCATGCCTCGCCCAAGGCCGCGACGGTGGGTGCAGCGTCTGCGGTGCTGGGGCCGTGGGCGACGATCGCACGCATCGCCACAGTCGCCGACCTGCCTGTCGAGCTGACCGAAACGGTGCTCGACGAACTCGTCACGGCCGGGGTGGCGTCCCGAGAGCAGGAACGCTGCCGCTTCCGACACCCGCTCCTGCGCGAAGCACTGCTCGCGACCGCGCTCGACGACGCTGACCGCCGGCGTCTGGCCCGGCGCGCGGCAGACGCTGCGATCGCGGATGGTCTCGCGCCGACGGCGATCGCGTCGCTCCTGCTCGATGCGCCGATCGCGGGCGACCCCGACACCGCTCGTCGCCTGGTCGACGGGGCACGCTCGGCGATCGATTCCGGAGCACGACGTGAGGCGATCACCTTCCTCGAACGCGCGCTGGCCGAGCCCATCCTGGACATTCCCGCACGGGTCGAGGCATCGCTCCTGCTGATGCGAGCCCACATGCTCGACGAGAACAAACCTGCTGCGCTCGAGGCGGCGGTGGCAGCGCTCGAACAGACCACCGACCCGCATGAGCGGAGCGATCTGCGCATCACGATCGCCAACCTTCGGATCGGCACGGGCGACGTCGCCGGCGCCATGCGTGACTTCGCCGCTGCGACGACCGAGCTCGCGGACGTTCCGGGAACCGCGGCTCGCATGGCCATGCTGCGCGCGGGTGAGCGGAGCTTCGGCCGCTTCATCGGGGGCGGCACGGGCGACGATCCGCTGCTTCGCGCGCTCACGGACGAGCCGGATACCTTGACTTTGGAGACGCGCATCCTGCTCGCGAACCTCGGCCTGGCGCACGTGATCGGCAATCGCGATGCCGCGCAGGCATGCGCGTACGCTCGACGCGCGCTCGGCGGCACTGCGCTGCTCGACGACGTGACGCCGGACGCCCAGATCCTGTACGTCGCGATGGCACCGCTCGGATGGTGCGAGGACTTCGATGCGGCATTTCCCGCGTTCGACGCCGCCGTCTCCGAGGCACAGCGGCGCGGTGCGCCGATCGGATTCGCGATGGCGAGCGCAAGCCGCGGCGGAGCACACCTGCGCCGAGGCGACCTGAACCGTGCCGCCGCGGACCTGGATGCCGCGATCGAGGGTCGCCATGACGGCTGGTCCGCATACCTGCCCATGAATGGCAACATGGCGGCTCGCGTGCACGAGGAGCTCGGCAACGACGCGGCCGTGCGTGCCACCGTCGAGGCGTGCGTGCCGGCGGCGGCCGCAGCCCCGTGGGGCGCGCTCGAGCCGTTTGCGTGGGACTGTCTCGCAGTGGCGGCGCGCAGCCGAGGCGAGGACGATCGGGCGCTAGAGCTGTGGCGAGCGGCACTCACCGCCGCGGAGCGCCATCGCCAGCGTGCGATCACGTTGTCGCACTGGCGCCACTGCGCGGTCGAGCTCGCAGCCCGGCTCGGACATGGAAACGAGTTCGGCGATGTCGCTGCCGAGTCGCTCACGCTCGCGCGCGGGCTGGGCGCACCTCGCGCGCTCGGCCTGGCGCTGCGGGCGAGCGCGGCCATCGAGCGAGACGACGATGCACGACTGCGACTGCTCGACGAGGCAGTCGAGGTGCTCGAGGCCGGAGACGTTCGGCTCGAGCTGGCCCGCACCCTGGTGCGACGCGCCGAACTCGTCGGGGTGAGCACGCGACGAGACGAGCTCGTGCGCGCGTTGCAGATCGCCGCGGCATGTGGCGCGCGTCGTCTCGTGGAGGAGATCGCAGCCCTGGGAGTTGTGGCGCCCGATGACCGCGCCCACGAGCTGCTCACGCCCGCCGAGCTGCGCGTGGCCGAACTCGCCGCGAGCGGGCGCACCAACCGCGAGATCGCGGCGGCCCTGTTCGTCACGGTCAAGGCGGTCGAGTGGCACCTGTCGAACTGCTATCGCAAGCTCGAGATCCGCGGACGACGCGAGCTCGCGACGGCGCTCGCCGCCGCTTCCTGACGCATCAGACCTGCAGCTGCGACAGGTCGCCGAGCGGGGCGGTGGCATCGACGACGAGTTGCAGCAGTCGCAGGCGGTTGTCCTGGAGCGTCTGGTCGTCGGTCATGATCATCACGCCCTGTTCCTTGCTGAAGAACGCCTCGACCGCCGGGCCCAGGCTTGCGGCGTGCGCGACCGCGTCGCCGAAGCGGCGCTCCTGCACGGCCGTTGCGAGCGGTCCGCTCGCGGCCTCGAGCATGCGGTGCAGCTCGCGCTCGCTCTCGGCCTCGAAGGCGGCCACGTCGACCGGACCGTCGGCGACGCCACCGGACTTCTCGATGAGCGAGCGTGAACGGTCCTGCGCCTCGAGCACGGATCCGAACTCGGCGTTGCCGCCCTTCACCTCGAGGTCGATCGCACGGGCGAGCTCGTCCAGGTGCTGCAGCAGCGGCAGGTCGGCCGCGCGTGCAGCGCGCACCGCGTCGACGCGCACGCCGTCGTCGGACAGGCGCTTCTCCACACGGTCGATGATGAAGTCGCTGACCTGCGCGATGAGGTCGCCGTCCACCGATGCGAGTTCCTGGTTGTCGATCGCCGCGCCGGCAGCCGCAAGCGCGGCATCCAGGTCGACGGCCAGGTCGTGCTCGAGCACGATGCGTGTGACGCCGATCGCGGCGCGACGCAGTCCGTGCGGATCGCGCGAGCCGGTGGGCAGCTCGCCAATGGCGAACATCGTCACGAGCAGCTCGAGCTTGTCGGCGAGCGCGATCACGGCGGGAACGCCCGCGTCCGGCAGCTTCGAGTCGAGCCCGCGCGGCAGGAATTGCTGGTCGATCGCACGGCAGACAGCGTCGTCGTAGCCGTTGGCTTCGGCATACAGCGAGCCGGCGAAGCCCTCGAGCTCGGCGAACTCCTGCACGACGCCGGAGACCTGGTCGGCCTTCGCCAGTCGCGCGGCGTCAGACACGAGCTTCGCGTCGACGTCGAGCTGCCGGGCGAGCTCCTTGGCCACGAACGTGATGCGATCGCGCCGATCGGCGAGCGAGCCGGCCTTGGCATGGAACACGACCGCACCGAGGCTCTCGTCGGTGGCCATGTCGTCGAGCCCACGCGTGCGGTCGCGGCCGAAGCTGAACACGGCGTCGTCGAGGCGGCCGGCGAGCACGCGCTCGTAGCCGGGCAGGATCGAGTCGATCGCGGAAGGGTCGGCGTTCATCACGGTCAGGAATGCCGGAGCGAGCGAGCCCCCCCGCTGGACGGGCAGGTAGCGCTGGTGCGACTGCATCGCGGTGACGAGCACGCGCTCGGGCAGCTCCAGGTAGCGCTCGTCGAAGCGGCCGGTGAGCACGGTCGGGTGCTCGACGAGGTGGACGACCTCCTTGAGCACGTTGCCCGGGTCCTCCCACTCGCCGCCGAGCTCGGACGCGGCCTTGGCAAGCCCCTGCTCGATCACGGTGCGGCGCAGTTCGTGGTCGACGATGACCTTCGCGTCGCGCAGCGTGGCGGCGTACGTGTCGGCAGTGGTGAGCTGCGCTTCGCGCGCTTCGCCGAGGAAGCGGTGGGTGCGGGTGGTGCGTCCGCTCGTCACGCCCCAGCAGTCGTAGCTGATGACGCGCTCGTCGTGCATCGTGACCATCCAGCGGATGGGTCGCACGAAGCGCCACGGGCTCGAGCCCCAGCGCATCGGCTTGGCGAACTGCAGCTTGCCGAGGATCGCGTCGGCGTACGCCGGCCACAGCTCCTCGATCGGCGCCGACGGCACCGATCGCTCCACGTAGGTGAGGCCCTTGGCCTCGTCGACCTTGAGCTCGGACGGGTCCACGCCGCTCTTGCGCGCGAAGCCTTCGCCGGCCTTCGTCGGCGCGGCGTTCGGGTCGCCACCTTCGAATGCGATCTTCACGGGCGGACCCGAGAGGGTCTCCTCCACGGCGGGGCGAGCGCCGAGCGCTTCGATGAGCACGCTGAAGCGGCGCGGTCCAACCCACACGACGGGATCGGCGCCTTCCACGGCGAGACCGGCGTCGACGAGCGCGTCGCGCACGAGTGCGCCGAGCTGTCGTTCGATCGCGTCACATGACCAGGCGGGCAGTTCCTCGCAGCCGACTTCCCAGAGCAGGGTGCGGGCGTTGCGGCGATCGGTGTCGGCGTCAGACATGCGCGAGTTCCTTCGGAGCCGGGGGATCGGTGGGCTCGGCGCCCTGTTGCTGCGCCAGGTACATCTCGCACGTGGCGCGCGCGAGGTTGCGCACGCGCTGGATGTAGCTGGTGCGGTCGGTCACGCTGATCGCGCCGCGCGCGTCGAGCAGGTTGAACGCGTGGCTGCACTTGAGCACGTAGTCATAGGCGGCCATCGGGATGTTCGCGTCGAGGCAGCGCTGGCATTCGACCTCGTACTCCTCGAAGTGGCGCTGCTGCAGCGCGACGTCGGCAACCTCGAAGTTGTGCGTCGACCACTGGCGCTCGTTCTCCCGGTACACGTCGCCGTAGGTGAAGCCCGGCGCCCAGTCGATGTCGTACACCGAGTCCTTGCCCTGGATGTACATCGCGATGCGCTCGACGCCGTAGGTGATCTCGACGCTGATCGGGTCGAGGTCGATGCCGCCGGCCTGCTGGAAGTACGTGAACTGCGTGATCTCCATGCCGTCGCACCAGACTTCCCAGCCGGTGCCCCACGCGCCGAGCGTCGGACCCTCCCAGTTGTCCTCCACGAAGCGGATGTCGTGCTGGAGCGGGTCGATGCCGAGCGACTTGAGGCTCTCCAGGTAGACCTCCTGGATGTCGTCGGGGCTTGGCTTGATGAGCACCTGGTACTGGAAGTAGTGCTGGAGCCGGTAGGGGTTCTCGCCGTAGCGACCGTCGGCGGGGCGGATCGACGGCTCCACGTACGCGGTCTTCCACGGCTTGGGGCCGAGTGAGCGAAGCAGCGTCGCGGGGTTGAACGTGCCCGCGCCGACCTCCGTGTGGTACGGCTGCATGATCACGCAGCCGTAGTCGCTCCAGAACTTCGAGAGGCCCTGCAGCATCTCCTGGAGGTAAGGCGGTCGGTTGGCGCTTGCCATGCGTTCGTGCTCCTTCGTGCGCATGCGGGGATCCTAGCGGGGATCGCACCCGCACGGGCACGGGAAATCAGCAGGTGCTGCGCGGTCGCGCAGACGACCAACACAACGTCTGGTGCTCATGCGGTCACAAACGTTCGGTTGGCGATGGGGACCGTCAGGCGTCCGTCGATCTGCTCAGGCATCGAGGCAGGACATGGCCGCGCCCGTCAGCGCCGGCGGTCCTGCGGTGACGCGCGCACCGTCCACGTTGGCGGGTGCGTCGGCGGTGCCGATCTCACCGGCGACGGTGAGCGCGGTCTCCGACGACGCCGCCATCACGACGCGTGCGCCGTCAGGGTGGGTCCACGAAATCGCGCCGCCTGCCACGGTCGGCTGGTCCTGTCGGAAGCCGGCCTTGGTCATGCACGAGACCAGTTCGGGAGTCGACGTGAAGCTCGAGATGCCCGCCTTGGCCTCGACGGCAGCCTCGGAACCGGGCTCCGCGTCGGAGGCGTCGGCATCCGTGTCGGCATCCATGTCCGTGGTCTCGGTCGCTGCCGATCCGGCGTCGCGCGCTTCGTTCGAGTCGTTCGACCCCGACTCGCCGGATCCGCACGCGGTGACGAACACGGCGAGCAGGAGGACGGCCACGAACGGGAGCAGTGATCGAAGGAGCATCATGTCCGGCGCTTACCCACGGCGGCCGGAGTGGATACACGACTCCGCCGCACCGCAGGCTCGATCGACCGCTCGACCGCTGGCTCCGCGCCGATGGCACAGGCGTAGCGCTCAGCGCAACGCTGGTGACATCGGCGCCAGTTCCGGTCGGCGCACTCCGCACTGATGGCACAGGCGTAGCATTCAGCGCAACGCCAGTGACATCCGCGGCCGTCCCGAGCGTCGCACGCCGCCGGGATCGCTCGCCGTCGAGATCGCTCGCCGTCGGCGGCGCACGCCGCGTCCCGGGCAGCGGCCACCCACGTCAGCGCTTCGGCGTGACGCCGGCGTGCTCGCGGCACGTCGCCGCGACGATGCCGGCGCTGATCGTGCGCAGCACACGCGGGGCCGGCAGCAGGTCCAGGTCGCGGGTCGCAAGCTCGGCGAGTGGCATGCGCATGAGTTCGACCGTGCCCTCCCACGTTGCGGCGTCCAGCGACTGGTCGAGCGGTGCACGACAGCCCCGGCAGATGACGCCGCCGTCGGCTGCGCTGAACGCGGCGATGCCGGCCGTCTCGTCGCCGCATCGCACGCATGCGCCGAGCTGCGGCGCGATGCCCACGACGTGAAGCAGCTTGAGCTGGAACGCAATCAGCATCGCCGAGCCGCGCCGATCGTCGCCATCGCCGTCCGGCGGTGTGCGACCTGCCGTGGAGTCGAGCAGGTCGAGGAAGTTGCGCAGCAGGTGATATAGCGGCTCGCTTGGCTGATGTTCCTCGGTGATCCGCGAGACCAGGTCTAACGCAGCGGCGCCGACCTGCTGCGCGCGCCAGCTCGAACGCAGCGAGTCGTGTGCAGCGAGCACATCCACGCCACGGACCACGGCCAGGTCGCCGCGACCTTCGACGAGCTGCAGGCTGAGCGCCAGGAACGGTTCGAGCCGCGCTCCGAGTCGACTCCTGGGCTTGCGCGCCCCCTTGGCGATGATGCCGCGACGGCCGGCATGGCGGGTGAACACGTGCGCGATGAGGTCCGCCTCGCCGTAGCGAAGCGTCCGCAGCACGATTGCCTCGGTTCCCTCGGCCATGCGGACAGGATACCCGGCGAGTGCGACCCGTCCGACGCAGCTTCAGACGCAGAGCGCTGGCATGGTGACGAACGCGGAGCGCACGTGCTCGAGCAAGTCTCGCTCGGCCTCCTGCACGAAGCCATCGCTGAGCGCCATGCGCAGCAGGTCATTGGTGATCGTGCGGGCATGGTCGCGCGCGATCGGATCATCCATCACGACATGCGCGGCGTACTCGATCGACGGCGGATCGTCGAGCAGGTCGAACATGTACTGCTCGAGCTCGGCGCGATGCTGGTGGTCGCAGCCGAATGCCTCGACCGACTGGTGCAGCAGGTCGAGCTCACAGATCGGCACGCGATCGTCGATCTTGGCCATGGCCACGAGCATCTGCAGCCGCACCCGGGCGAGGTGGCGCAGGTTGGCGTCATGGTCGATCTCGGTGCGGCGTCGGAAGAACTTCATGCCCCATGGATCGGGCGGTGACCGGCCATCGTCGAACGATCCCGAGCAGGATGACGCATCCGCATGCGCACCGGGCATGCGTGCACACCGCACCAGGGGCTAGACGGCCGCCCGGGTGGCGTCGCGCAGGATCTCGTCGAGTCGTTCCTGCTCGCGCGGCGTGAGCGGCACCTCGCGCGCGTACCTGCGACGCATCGAGATCGGCGTGACGCCGAGCGCCCCGCAGACGAGCCGGAGCAGCTCCTCCTCGAGCACGTGGACCTGGCCATCGTCATGGGCAAGGTGGACGAGCTCCTGGACGAGCGCCTCGGCAACGACTCGGCGCGGGCGTCGACCGGCGATGCGCTTCACCACCTCCTCGATCGACGGCGGAGCATCGAGCAGGAGGCGCAGCAGCTGGTCGAGCCGCTGCTGGTGTTCTCGGTCCACGCCGCGGCCATCGATCGCCTCGTGCAGGAAATCGACCTCGCCCATGCAGACCCGGTCGTCGATCGCCGCCATCGCGACGAGCAGCTGCAGGCGCAGCACGGCAACGTAGTAATCGTGCTCCGGGTCGGGCGCGGGAGCAGTCTGACGGGAGCGACGCAGTCGAAGGGGTTTCACCGACCCTTCATCGACCGGTCGTCGACCTCGCGCGAGCCATGTCGATTTTCGCTAGGTCCGGCGGATCAGCATGGCCTGACGACCACCGAGTCCCATGTCGCCACGATGCGAGAAGCAGCGTGGATCTTCCTTCGTGCACACGTCGACGTGCTCGACGTCGCACCCCGCCAGCTCGAGCCGGCGAACGGCGTCTGCTCGTGTGTCGAGGAACGGGCGCGGGACGCCATCGCGCCGGAGCACGACCGATGCGTCGAACCTGTCCGCGACATCGTCGCCCACTTCCATGCAGCAGGCGCCGAGCGCGGGTCCGATCACCGCGTGCGGCGTGCTGATGGCGACCGCGTTGCCGGCGGCGCGGCGCAGCGTGGCGAGCGTTGCTTCGACGATGCCGCGCTCGAGCGAGCGCCACCCGGCGTGGATCGCGGCGATCGCGTTGCCCCAGACGATCGCGATGGGCATGCAGTCGGCGATCCCGATTGCCAGCGCGACGCCGGCTCGGGTCGTGACGAGCGCGTCGGCCTCGATCGGCGATGGACCGGCGTCCCACCTCACATCTTCGGCCAGCTGTTCGGCACGGGCCAGGTCGAGCCAGACGTCGGAGCCGTGCACCTGGGTGACGCCGGCGACCCGGCTCGGGTCGAGGTCGAGCAGCGCCGCGACACGCCGACGATTCTCGAGGACGTTCGTCGGGTCGTCACCGACGTGCAGCCCGACGTTGCACGAGTCGAGCGGCGCGAGGCTGACGCCGCCTTCGCGGGAGCTGAACACGGCGCGCGCGCCGGGCGCGGTCCAGGTCCAGTGGTCGTCCTCGTCAGTGACGCTCATCGCGGTCGCTACTGCTCGAGGCCGAAGCCTGCGGTGTTGACGAAGACACCGACCAGCTCGATGAGGCCCGACTGGAGCGCCTGCAGGAACGACGAGAACGACTGGCCACCGAGGAAGACCAGTCCGAGAATGATGAAGATGCCGTACTCGTCGAGCTTGCGCCACTCGCGCGCCATGTCCGGGCGCATGAGCGATCCGATGATGCGGCCACCGTCGAGCGGCGGGATCGGCAGCAGGTTGAAGACCGCCAGGAACGCGTTGAAGACCATCGAGTAATACGCCGCTTCCACGATGAGCGGGACGTTGCTGTTGCCGAGCCGGAAGGAGTCGGGACTGACGGTCTCCACCGCGAGCACGAGCAGCATGAGCGAGATCGTGCAGATGACGATGTTGACGAGCGGCCCGGCAAACGACGTGATCGCACCGTGCAGGCGCGGCTTTCGCATCTTCGAGTCGTTGACCGGGGTGACGGCGAAACCGAACGGGAAGCCGAACACGAGCATGCTGACCACGAGCATGATCGTGCCGATCGGGTCGAGGTGGCGAATCGGATTGAGCGTCTTGCGTCCGTGCTCGCGCGGCGTGGGATCGCCGAACCACGTGGCGACGTAGGCGTGCGCCATCTCGTGCAGCGCGAACGCGAGCAGTACGAGCGGCAGCGCGAACGTCGCGATGCGGATGTTCTCCTGGAGCGATTCGACGCCCATCTCACTCCCCCTCGGTGTCGACCAGCTGCTGCGCCTCGGCGACGAGCACTTCGAGTGCGCGGCGCTCGTCGTCCTCGCCTGCGAGCTCGCCGTCGAGCGTGCGCAGGAACAGGTCTCCGAGGATCCTGCCCACGAGTGGCCCGGCCGGCACCCCGGCAGCGATCACGTCATCGCCGCGAACCGTGAGCTGTGCATCCTGGGCGGCCGCGGCGAAGGAGACGAGGTGTTCGAGCAGCGACGGGTCGGTGTCGGCGATCGCGAGTGCGACGAGCGCCAGTGACTCGTCGCCGACGTCGCCGAGCTCGACGTAGAGCTGCGAGTTCGGCATCGCTCGCAGCTCGTTGCCGCGGGTGAGGACGGTATCGAGCACGCGCAGGTGATCGGTGACCGGGCCGACGACGTCGCCGGGAAATCCGAGCCACGTCATCCAGCCGGGAGCTTCCGAGCCGAGCGGGCGCGCGAGCGCGGCGAGCCGAAGCGGCCACGCACGGAGGTTGCGGTCGGGATCGGCGCCACAGGCTTCGTCGATCGAGCGGAGCAGCAGCGGCGGGCGGAAGGCGGCTTCGAGGCGCGGATCGAACCGCTCGATGACGCCCCACGAGGAGAGCAGCGTGAGCGAATCCCACGCGGGTTCGCGCAGCATCAGGCGCAGCTCGGTGCAGACCCGGTCGGCGGAGACGGTGCCGAGCGCGCCGCCGGTGACGGCCTCGAGTGCGAGCGCACGGGTGTGCTCGTCGACTCGGAAACCGAGCCGACCGGCGTAGCGCGCGACTCGGAAGATGCGGGTCGGGTCGTCGACGAAGGAGTCGTCGTGGAGCACGCGCAGGATGCGCGCGTCGAGGTCCTCTCGACCGCCCTGGGTGTCGACGATCCGGTGGGCGCCCTCGGTGTCGGAGGCGAGCGCGACGGCGATCGCGTTGACGGTGACGTCGCGGCGACGCAGGTCGTCGTCGATCGTCGCGCCGGGCCGCACC
This sequence comes from Gaiellales bacterium, assembly GCA_038212015.1. GTDB lineage: Bacteria > Actinomycetota > Thermoleophilia > Gaiellales > SKUG01 > JAGQUL01. The sequence goes on from JBBQUY010000020.1 coordinate 38,947, forward strand.
GTCGGCAGCGCGCCACCTTCGCGGTAGGACTCGGTGCGGCAGGTCGCGACGTCGACCTGCACGACGCCCCACGGGTCGGGCAGCGGCACGAGCACCTTGGCGGTGCCGAAGGTGTGCTCGGATGCGACGTCGCCACCGGTTGCGGATGCGAGCAGGTGCGCGAACGCGATGCCGGCGCCCTCGACCGCGATGTCGATGTCACGGCCCGGGTCGCGGCCGAGGATCGCATCACGTACGACCCCGCCGACGATCCACGCGCCGTCGAGTGACAGGCGCGAGTCGCGCGCGCGCTCGAGGAGCGCCTGCAGCTGCGGCGCTCTCTGGAGGATGGTGGCGCCGTCGAACGTCAGCGCCGAGGGACGAGCGTCGTCACTCACCGACGGCGATGCACTCGATCTCCACGCTGGCTCCGGCGGGAAGGCCGGCGACCTGGAACGTGGATCGGGCGGGTGGCACGCTGGTGAAGTAGCGGCCATAGACCTCGTTCATCTCCGCGAACTGGCCGAGGTCCGTCATGAACACCGTCGTCTTGACGACGTCGCCAAGCGTGGAGCCGGCGGCCTCGAGCACGCCCTTGAGGTTCTCGAGCACGCGCTCGGTCTGCTCCTGGATGCCGCCCTCGACGAGCTGCTGGGAATCCGGGTCGAGCGGGATCTGGCCCGAGCAGAACACGAGGCCGCGCGATGCGATCGCCTGCGAGTAGGGCGCGCCGGCAAGCGGGCGCGGGGCCTTGTCGGTGACGACGGCGTGGCGTTCGGCGGCGAGGCTCATCTGGGGCTCCTGCAGGTCGAGTGGCCGACGCGGGTCGGCAGTTCCCGACGATCCTAGATCACGGCACTGTAACCGGAGGGGCGTGGGCTGGCAATACCGGGCATGACGCACCTGATGACGAGCGCCTCGGACCTGCCGCCTCCGGCCCTTCACCGGGTCGATGACGACGTGGCGCTGCTGCGCGCCGCCGCGTCGGGCGACGTGCCAGCGCAGGAACGGCTCTGGCGCGTCCATCTGGATGCGGTACACCGCGTCTGTGCGTCACAGCTGCGCCAGCACGACGCCGAGGACGCCGTCGCCGACACGTTCCTCGAGGCGTTCCGGGTCGGGGCGTCGTTCGACCCGACGCGCGGCACGGTGCGTGCGTGGTTGCTGGGCATCGCGGTGAATCAGGTCCGACGGCGCTGGCGCGTCGATCGCCGAATCGCATCGACGCTTGCCAGGGTGCAGGTGCGTGACCGCCGCGACGCAGCGAGTGACGACCATGCCGATCGCGTGATCGCGCGGGCGGACGCCGCCCGTATTCGCACGGCGCTTGCGCAGCTGTCCGATGTCGACCGGCTCCTGCTCGTCACGCAGGCGGCCGGCGACCTGCTGCCGGCCGAACTCGCCACGGCATTCAAGACGACGCCCGGCGCGGCGAAGGTGCGGCTGCATCGCGCGCGCTCGAGACTCGCCGCACTGCTCGCCACGACGTCTTCCGCCTGACTCTCCCCCATCCACAGGAGCTTTCCATGCACGACATCACCGACACCACGCGACACGACGACGCTGCAGGCGCCATCCGCGACGCACTGCCAACGCCTGACCAGGACGCGACCGAGCGCATCGCGCGACGCATCGCGGATGGCACTCGCACCGAAGCTCAGATCACGCGCACCGCGCGCCGACCTGGCCGACGTCGCGCCGGCATGCTCCGCCCTGCGCTTGCAGCCGGCGCGGTGCTGGTCGCAGGCGCGGTGGCGCTGCTCGCTCCGGGTCAGGACCAGGACGGCCGAGGCATCGGTCCGGAGCTCGCGGCGGCTGCCGTGCTGCACGACGCCGGGGACGCAGCGCTCGGCGAAAACTGGCACCCGCTCCGAGCCGGCGAGTACCACTACACGGTCAACTCCTGGATCAATCCGATGCGCCGCGTTCGCCTCATCGAGCATCGGTGGCTGGGTGCCGACGGTACCGGCGCGGTGGAGATCCATGAAGCGTCGATGCAGCCGGCTGGGACTGTGTACTGGGCCCCCGCACTGGACTGCGCGACCCTGACGTCCGTCCCGTCGCCCATGACTCGGCAGCGGACGGTCCCAGCCGGATCGGCTCTGCCGGCGTGCTGGGCGAAGCTCGGGGCACTCGCCGGGGCGTTCGGTGAGATCGTCGACGCGCCACCGTCCGGTGCGCTCGTCGACGGGGTCGACGTCTACGGGGTGCAGCTCGACGTCGAGCTGCGGTGGGGTTCGACCATGACCGAACGATCTGGCCCCCCGCCCGGGGCAACGGAGTCGAATGGTCCCGATGGCGCCAAGGTCGTCGAAATTGGCCCGGTCTCGGAGGCAGCGCCGGCTCGCATGCCCAAGGAGACCACGTGGGTCCAGGTCCGCGCTGGCGAGCACGTCACGTTCCGTGGGGAGCACGCGCGCGTCTCGTCGCCGATCCTGGGTGCGCTCGACTGGGGCATCTCGTTCGACAACGACGCCAGCTCGATCCCCGCGGACGGGGACGAACTGCTCGAAGTGATGCGCACCCGCACCCGAGCGGCGATGGTCCCACATGACCCACGCGCCCTCGATCCGGCCGTGTCGCCCGGCTCCGTGGATCAGGGCGTCGTCACGATGGCGACCAACGTGCTCGCGAACGCGCCGCTGTCGCCACAGCAGCGACGCGCGGTGTTCGACGCCCTCGCCCAGCTGGCACGCGAGGCCGATGCTTCGATCGAGCGAAACGCCGACCTGCCTGATGGCGAGGGCTCTGCAACGAGGATCCGATTCGTGGAGCGCCCGGCCGAACCGCTGGACGCTGCAGGCATCGCGGCTGGGGAGCCGATCCCGTCCCAGACGGACATCTACCTCGACGAGGAGACCGGCGAGCTCCGGGCGATCGCGTTCGGCTCGATTGGCTCGGATCTCTACGTGACGTCGTGGGAGCGATCCCGGCGCGTCGACGAGACGCGGATCCCTGCGGGCGACTGAGGCCGACCGTCGGTCAGGCGGCGACAATCCCGTGGCGCCCGATGAGCTCGTAGGCGGCAAGCCCGTCGAGCACGGGGCGTACGACCGCCGGCGGATTGGCGGTGTCGAACTCGAGGAAGCGGCTGCGTCGATCCAGGTACAGGCGCGTGCGCCCGACCTCGGGATTCTTCCAGTCGAGCGGCGGCAACTCGGCGGTGAGCAGCCCGCTCGCGACGATCGCGTCGACGACGGCCTGTGCTGCGGCGCGCTCGGCGGGGCGGTTCAGGAATGCGCGGATGCCGATGCCCGTCGACTTCCCGTTCACCCAGGTGCTCGTCGTGCGATGCCCGCCGTAGTGGTTGTTGCCCGCCGGATCGTTGTCGATGAACAGCGTCGTCAGGTTGGTGACGTTCGGCTGGTCGGTCGCGACCCGGCTCGTCAGGTGTACGTTGCGCAGCTGCAGAGGCTGCTGCGGGTCGGTCATCGGTGCGATGCGCATGTCACGTCTCCCCTCGTGGACACGCGGATGCTACCGGAGCGGTCGCGGCCGGGGTCAGGCCGTCCCGCTGGCCGCGCGATTGGCGGCGATCAGGTCGATGTCGCCGTCGCTGACCCGCAGCGAATCGACCAGCACCGCCTCGATCGGCGAGCCGACCATGGCGAGCTCTGCGATCGCCTCCACGTCGCGCACGCCGCCCTGGTAGGTGATCCGTGTGCCGGGCATGCGGTCGACGAGCTCGAGCAGGCGCTGGGTCGGCAGGTCCTGGCCGGTGACGTTGCGGTACAGGAGTCGGCGTACGCCCTGAAAGTGCAGGTCGCCGAGCACGTCGATGAGCTCGCGACCGAATGCCGCGGGTGGTGCGTCGAAGACGTAGTCGCCGTCGACCTGCACCTCGACGACAAGGCGCGGGCCGTACAGGTCGAGCGCCCAGCGCAGCACCATCGGGTCGAAGACGGCGGTCTGGTCGACGACGATGGAGGCGAATCCGGCGCGCGCGAATCGTTCGATGCGCGTGCCTTCGTGGAGCCTTCCATCGAAGCGCAGCGGCACGCCGGCGACTGCGATGAGCGCTTCCACCCACTGGGGCAGCATGTCGTCGGCGAGGGTGCCGTCGAGATCCAGGATCGACACCTCCGTCGCTCCGAGCGCCACGAGCTCACGCACCAGCCGAACCGGTGGCAGCTCCTCCCCCATCGCCACCTGGGTGGCCTGGAAGGCGATCTGTGGAATGACGATCACGCCTGAAGGGTTCCCGCGTGCGCGAGAAAGCACGCGTAGCTCCCTGGACGGGTCTCAGGGGACGACGACCACAACCTTGGATGGCGAGGCCTCGACACTTGTCGGGTGAACGGTTTCGTCGACCATTCGAGCCTGAACATCGACGTAGTCGCGCAACCCTCCCCCGTCGGACACCCCTGCAAGGCAGAAGGCGCTGTAGGTGGTGTTGACGCCGCCGTTGTTCCACATGGAGCAGAGTGCTGTGTCAGTCGTGTCATTGAGCGCGAACGTAGGGTAGATAGCCACTCGCCCATCGCTGAGGAAGACGCACGACTGGACGTTCCTCGAACGCAGCGCTGCAATTTCGCACACGCCGCCGGCGTCCTGCACGACCGCAACCATTCGAGCAGTTCCGTTTGCACCCGCCGGACCAGTCCCACCCGGCGTGCCATTCGTACCTGCAGGTCCCTGCGGACCGATCGGCCCCGTCGCACCCGGCGCACCGGTGGCACCTTTGAGAGCTCGGCGCGCCGCGAGCGACAGGTCGACGACACCGAGCGAGCCGTTCCTGACGTCCAGGCCGGTCAACGATGAATCCTTGATGTCGACACCCGTCAACGTGCCGTTCTTGATATGCGCACCTGTCAGGGTGGCGGCCGCCCAGGCGGTTCCGCCGAGTGCGACCGCGAGCGCGATGAGCGCGACGATCATGGGAGGAGAGCTGAGCTGGCGAGCGACTGTGCGAACCATGCGACGAACCTTTGAAATCGGGAACGTCTCGCAGGATAAGGGAAGGGCGCGGCCACGCGCCAAGGGGCTGGGAAGGTTGGCCGGGTTGTCCCTCAGGCGATCGCGCGACGCATGAGCACGAGTCGGTACTCGGTCGCATAGCCGAATCGCGCGTTGACCGCCTGCATGGGCGCGTTGCCGGCGTCGTTGCTCGCCTGGAGCTTCGTGATGCCGTTTGCCGCGGCCCACCGGATCGCCGCGATCTTGAGCGCGTGCGCGACGCCGCGACCTCGCCAGTCGCGCGCGGTCGCCGTCATCCGATGCCCGGCGATCGAGCGGTCGGCGGCACGGATGAGGAGCGCGAGGCCGACCACGCGATCGACGCCATCCACCGCCAGCAATGCGACCGAGCGCTCCGGGTCGACACCGAGTTCGCTTCGCAGTGCGGGAACGTCGGCCGCGGAAAAACGCAGTGCGGACGGAACGTCGTCGTGCGCGATGCGCCACAGCTCGTCCGCGGATGCCTCGAGCTCGGGACGCTCCGCGAGGGTCGTGATCGTCGCCCCGTCGACCTCCGCCGCTGGGCGCGTGGCATCCTCCGGCGTCACCGCCAGCGTCACGCGGGTACGCTCGCCGACCTGCTCGTATCCGGCGCTCGCCCATGCCGCGAGGTCGGCCTCGCTCGGTGCGCTGACGTGGGCTGTCACGTGCGTGGTCGATCTTTCGCGTGCCCATCGCGTGACCTCGCCGAGCGCCGCGTCGAACGCTGCCTGGTCACCCGGGACGAGAAAGGCATTGAGCTGCGCCTGGTCGAGTCCGATCGCGGCTTGGATGCTCGGCAGCGCCGCTGCACGGACCTCACCGTCTTCCGCGCGCGCGATGAAGCCGGTCCACGCGGCGGCCTCCTCCATGAGCTCGCGATAGGCAGCCGCCGTGTTCACGCGCGGCGTGCCGTACGCGGTCGCGAATGCGAGCAACTCGTCGAGCGCCGCGTCGCCCTCGGCACCGAGCTCGACGACCGTCACGCGTTCGTCAGGACACACGCTGGATGTCGGCGCCGAGCGCACGCAGTCGCTCGTCGATGCGCTCGTAGCCGCGATCGATCTGCTGGATGTTCTGGATGACGCTGCGCCCGTCGGCTGCGAGCGCGGCGGTGAGCAGCGACATGCCGGCGCGGATGTCGGGGCTTTCCATCTTGATGCCGGTGAGGCGTGCGGGGCCGCTGATCACCGCGCGGTGCGGGTCGCACAGCACGATGCGTGCGCCCATCATCACGAGCTTGTCGGTGAAGACCAGGCGCGTCTCGAACATCTTCTCGAAGATCATGATCGTGCCGGTCGCCTGGGTGGCGATGGCGACGGCCGTCGACGTGAGGTCGGCGGGGAAGTTCGGCCACGGGCCGTCCTCGAGCTTGGTGATGTGACCGCCGAGGTCGTCCTTGATGTGGAGGCGCTGCTCCGGTGGCACGCGCAGGGTCGTGCCGTCGAGCTGCATCTCGACGCCGAGCTTCTCGAAGCCCATGATCACGGGGCGCAGCTGCGAGATGTCTCCGGCGTTCTCGATGATGAGCTCGCCACCGGTGACGGCTGCCAGGCCCACGAACGAGCCGACCTCGATGTGGTCGGGCTGGATCGTGTACTCGGTGCCGCCGAGCTTGTCGACGCCGGTGATGGTGAGGATGTTGGAGCCGATGCCCTCGATCTTCGCGCCCATCGACACGAGGAATCGGCACAGGTCCTGCACGTGCGGCTCGCACGCGGCGTTCTCGATGACGGTCACGCCCTTCGCGAGCGAGGCCGCCATGATCGCGTTCTCGGTGCCGGTGACGCTCGGCTCGTCGAGGACCATGTGGCCGCCGACGAGGCCGCCCTTCGCCGCGAAGCGGTAGCCCTGGTCCCACGTGAAGGTCGCACCGAGCGATTCCAGGGCAATCACGTGCGTGTCGACGCGGCGCCGACCGATCGTGTCGCCGCCGGGCACGGGAATCCAGACCTCGCCGTGGCGCGCGACGAGCGGGCCTGCGAGCAGCAGCGAACCACGGATGCGTTCGCACAGCACCGGATCCAGGTGCGTGGGGTCGACGCCCGCTGACGCATCGATCTTCCACGAGTTCGGACCGAGGCGCTTGACGGTGCAGCCGGCCTGGTCGAGCAGCTCGATGAGCAGGATCACGTCGACGATGTCCGGCACGTCATGCAGCACGACCGGCTCGGTCGCGAGCAGGCACCCTGCGACGATCGGCAGTGCGGCGTTCTTGTTCGCGGCCGCGCGCACCGTGCCGGCAATCGGGTTGCCGCCCTCGATGATGAAGCGCGAGTTCGTGCGCGCGCTCGGCTGCGTGGCTGCGGGCACCGGGAGGCTCGTGGGGACGGTCGGATTCGTCATGTCGACGATGGTAGCAACGTTCGCCAGTCGCGGAGCCGAAGAAGACACGGCGGGGAGCCGAAGCCCCCCGCCGTGTCAGTGTCAGTTCTTCGTGTTCGAGACGCTCAGGCTGCGTGCTGCATCGCCGTGGCGATGTAGCAGAGCCACGAACCGTGCTCCTGCCGCGGCCGATGGACGGTCTCGACATAGATCGACATCGTCGGCACCAGCGCAATGCCGCGCCGCTGCAACAGCTCCAGGTACGCGTTTCGTGCCTCGTGCACGTCCTGCGCCTCGATGATCTGCATGTATCGCATGTGTACTCGCTCCCCCTGGGCGGTTGGGCATCCGTGCCTCGCCCGGCGAACAACTTGC
>JBBQUY010000021.1:0-45518 GCA_038212015.1 Gaiellales bacterium
GAGCAGATCGACGAGGTTCTCGATCTCGTAGCCGAGTTCATGGAAGAGACGCTTGACGCGCTCGACGTTGATCCCGACACCGAAGTCGATCTTCGTTATGACGACGGGTACGTCTGGGGCGACCTCGATGGCGACGAGGACGACATCGCACTTGTCATCGGCCGTCGCGGCCAGACGCTGGATGCGATCCAGTACCTGCTCAATGCGATCGTGCAGAACAGCCTCGAGCACCCGATTCATGTGCAGCTCGACGCACAGGGCTACCGCAAGCGCCGCGCTCGACAGCTGGAAAAGGACGCCGACCGTGCCGTCAGCGAAGTCGCGCGCACTGGTCGCCGCGTCGAGCTGGAGCCGATGACCAGCTCCGAGCGCAAGGTCATCCACCAGTACCTCAAGGATGTCCCGGACATCCAGACGATCAGCGCCGGCCGCGAACCCAACCGCCGCCTCGCCGTCGAGCCCCGCCAGGACTGATCACCCCGCGGGCAGCTCAGCCGCACCGTTTCACGTGAAACCACTGCACGCCCAGTACATCGACCTCGTGCGAGCAGGCCCCAACGGTCTGTTCTCGCGAGGCGACTTGGCTCGCCTGTCCGAGCACGTCGAGGACGGCATCGCCGGCTGTGAGCTGCTCGCCTCACTCAAGGTCACGTCCGTCGTCGACGTGGGGTCCGGTGGAGGCGTTCCCGGCGTCCAGTTGGCGATCGAGCTCCCCGACACCGTCGTGCACCTGGTCGAATCACAGCAGCGGAAGAGCGAGTTTCTCCTCACGTGTGCGCGCGCGCTCGACCTCGAGTCGAGGTTGAGCATTCACGCGGTTCGCGCCGAGGAAGCACACATGACCGTCGGTCGCGAGCTGCTCGATGCCGGAACCGCCCGCGCATTGGCGGCACCACTGGTCGTCGCTGAGTACCTGTCGCCGCTGGTGCGAGTCGGCGGCCACCTGGTGTTGTGGTCCACCAGGGCCCAGGCGCAGGACCCCGCCGTCACCGAGCAGCAACTGCTCGGCCTCGGCGAACCGAGCATCGTTGCCACCCCGACATCGCTGCGCGCCGACGGAGTACGGATCGTGTGGCCGAAGGTTGCCCCGTGCACGGAGCGGGTGCCACGCCGGGTCGGTGTCGCTGCCCGCAAGCCGCTGCGCTGACCAGACAGGCCCTTCCGCTACCGGCCGCCAGCGCCGAACTCGCGCCGGCGCCCCTGCCTGAGACCACCTCCCCGTCGGATGCTCGACACCTCCTCGTCGGTTCGCGCGCGCGTGCGCGTACGTGCGAGGGCTGCGTCCGACACCCTCGTCACGCTTCTCGACATGGAGATTCCACAGCCCACCACCACACAGTCCCGCAAGCGAGCCGGCCTCTCGATGCTGCTCGGCACCCCAGCCCCGGTTCCGGTCGACACGCCACCGGCCTCCGACAGTGGCCTCCTGTCGCTGCGCCTGGATGAAATCCACCGCAACGACGCGCAGCCACGGACGGTGTTCGAGTCCGATGCGATCCATTCGCTCGCCACGTCGATCGAGGCGAACGGCATCATCCAGCCGATCGCCGTGCGGCCACGCGAGGCCGGCGGCTACGAGATCATCGCCGGGGAGCGACGCTGGCTCGCCGCGCAGCGCGTCGGGCTCGCCACGATCCCCGCCGTGCTCCACCACGTCGACGAGCGCGAGACGCTCGTGCTGGCGCTCGTCGAGAACCTCGTTCGCGAGGACCTCTCCCCACTGGAGACCGCGCGCGCCTACGCTGCGCTCCAGGACGAGTTCGGCATGTCGATCGCCGAGCTCGCACGCTCGGTGGGCCGCAGCCGCCCCGCGGTGTCCAACACGCTCCGACTGCTCGAGCTCCCCGACGAGGTGTTGGCCCTGCTCGAGCAGCGCCGCCTGACCGAAGGCCATGGCCGCGCGCTGCTGGGCTGCAGCGACCGCCTGCGCCTCCAGAAGCTCGCACGCCTCACCCTCGACCGGAGCCTGACGGTTCGACAGCTCGAGGCTGCAGTGCGGGAGGAGGAAGCCGCTCGCGCTGACGGTGCCACGCCACAACGCGCCAAGCGATCGAAGTGGAACCTGGACCCGGACACCGAGCTCGTCGATCGCGTCGACCGCCTCACCGAGCAGCTGCTCGGAGTTCGCGGACGGATCAAGCTGGGCGAGCAGGGGGCCAAGCTGGAGCTGCACTGCGACAAGCCGCAGGACCTGTTCGAGCTCGTCGACCGCCTCGAGGCCGCGCTGCAGCTGTCGGCCCCGACCGCCGTTCGCGGCGCGGCATGACGAACGCTGAGCGCGCGGCTCGAGACCGCGTCACGCATCGCGCGTGACTCCACTCGCGATGCTGTGGCATACTTCCCGACCGCGGGCGTATAGCTCAGTTGGTTAGAGCGCATCTCTGATAAGGATGAGGTCCCTGGTTCGAATCCAGGTACGCCCACCTCGCACCACCCGGCCTCGTGCCGGGTGGTTGCGTTTCTCACGCAGGGGGAAGGCGCTCGACATGCTCGAGATGGTGATTTACGGGGTCAGCTTCGACATGGTCGGCAAGCAGCCGATCGTGCTGCTCAAGACCCTCGCCGGCAATCGCTTCCTGCCGATCTGGATCGGCCACCCCGAGGCGGCCGCGATCCTGATGCGGCTGCAGGACGCGCGTCCGCCGCGTCCTGCGACGCATGACCTGATGTGCAATGCCCTCGAAGAGCTTGGCGCCGAGGTCACGCAGGTGGCGATCACCGACCTGCGAGACAACACGTTCTTCGCCCAGGTGACCGTCTCCAACGGCATCGACGAGCATGAGCTCGACTCACGCCCCTCCGATGCGCTCGCACTCGCGGTGCGCGCCGAGGCCCCGATCTTCGCGGCCGAGCAGATCGTGATGGACAGCGGCATCGAGTTCGAGCAGGACGCGATCGGCGATACCGACGAGATGGTCGAGAAGTTCCGAAGCTTCCTTGACGACGTCACGCCTGACGACTTCGCGTAGTCGTCATAAGAGCGAACGGCTGCGGCCCCAGCGGGCCTAACGAACCGCCCGCTGCACCCTCGCGCGCACATGCGTACGTAGAATGTCGTCGATGAGCCGAACCATTCGCCAACGCCGCCTGCGGGAACGCCGTGCCGCCCGCCGCCGCGCCCAGCTGACACTCCTTGCCATCCTCGCCGGAGCATTGATGCTCGCGGGCGCCGCCTGGGGGACGTACGACTACCTCAAGGGCGACGACGAGACGTGGCCGACGATCGACACGCTCGCACCGCAGAGCATCGGTCAGAACTCCGTGGTCTATGACAGCAAGGGCAATCGCCTGGGCGTCATCAAGTCCGACCAGAACCGCAAGATCCTGCCGTTCGAGGAGATGGGCGAGTGGGCGCCGCGCGCCACGGTGGCGATCGAGGACCAGCGCTTCTACTCCCACAACGGCGTCGACCCCGAAGGCATGCTGCGTGCCCTGAGCGTGAACATCGAGGCCGGCACCAACGCCGAGGGTGCATCGACGATCACCCAGCAGGTGGTGCGCAACATCTACAAGGAGATCACCACCGAAAAGACGCTGTCGCGCAAGGCGAAGGAAGCGACGCTGGCGGTCGAGCTCGAGGACACGTGGTCGAAGAAGAAGATCCTCGAGACCTATCTCAACCTCGTCTTCTACGGCCGCAACGCGCACGGCATCGAAGCCGCGTCGCTCACGTTCTTCAACAAGCCGTCGAAGGAGCTGACGATCCCCGAGGCGGCGCTGCTCGCCGGCCTGCCGCAGCAGCCCTCCAAGTTCGACCCGTACGTCAAGGAGAACCTGCCCAAGGCGCAGGCGCGCCGCGATGACGTGCTCCGGGCAATGTACGCGCAGGAGATGATCACCAAGGCCGAGTTCGACGAGGCGATCGCCACGCCGATCAAGCTGCAGCAGACCGCGCTGTTCAAGGAACGCAAGCTGCCGTACGTGTTCGACTACGTCGAGCAGGAACTCATCAAGCAGTTCGGTGCAGCCACGGTTCGCCAGGGCGGCCTCAAGATCCAGACGACGATCGATCCCAAGCTGCAGAAGATCGCCGACCGCGTCGTGACGGACAACCTCGCGGGCACCGGCCGCTCCGGCGCGATCGCGGTGCTCGACACCAAGACCGGCGAGATCCGCGCGATGGGCTCGACCGAGAGCTACGCCGACTCGAAATTCAACCGCGCCGCCCAGGCGCGCCGCCAGCCGGGCTCGACCGCGAAGATCTGGGTCCTGGCGGCGTTCCTGCGCGAAGGCGTCGATCCGGACACCACGTACTACACCAGCAAGCCGATCAAGGTGCGTGACGGCTCCACCGAGTGGTGGGAGCCCAAGACCTACTCGGGCCGATTCGCCGGGACCATGTCGATCAGTCGTGCGACGACCGCCTCCGACAACTCCGTGTATGCACAGATGACCCTCGACATCGGTCCGGAGAAGGTCAACCAGACCGCGCAGAAGATGGGCATCAAGACGCCACTCGAAAACGTGTGGTCGATCGGTCTGGGTTCGCAGGTCGTCACGCCGCTGGAGCAGACGAACTTCTTCGCGACGATCGCGCGTGGCGGCATCCGCCGCGACCCGCGCGCCGTCAGCTCGGCCATCACACCGGGCGGCACCAAGCTCCAGCTCAAGTACCCCAAGGGCTTCAAGGCACTTGAAGACTGGCAGGCCGAGGAGCTGCGTTCGATCCTTCGTGACAACGTCACGGGTGGCACCGGCACCACGGCGAGCGGCATCGAGGACGCGGTCGGCAAGACCGGCACGACCGACGATTCCAAGGACGCCTGGTTCTGCGGCATGACGCCCGAGCTCACCGCCTGCGTGTGGATGGGCCACAACATCCCGACGCCGATGCCCGGTGCGGCGGGCGGCGGCATCCCGACGGCGATCTGGCGGGACTTCTTCCGCGACGCGCTTCCCTATGTCCCCGATCGCAAGTGGTTCACCGCCAAGGGCTCGCCCGTGTGGATCCCGGGCTGGGACGCCGGCCGCTGGGCAACCGATCTGGGCCTCGAGGTCGGCGCCGGCAGCGGCAACTACGACCCCACGTACACGCCCAGCCCGACTGAGCCAGCTGCTCCGACCGACGGAAGCGACGAAGTACCCGAGGGCACGGCTCCGCCGGTGGATCCGGGCACGCCCGCTCCGGTGGAACCCGCGCCTGTCGAGCCCGCGCCCGTCGAGCCCGCACCGGTTGCGCCCGCGGCCGCGCCTGTCGCGAACATGCGATCGCGCTAGCGGATGCGGGCGGCTGCGGCCATGTCGAGGCCGAACGGGGCATGACGCCGCGCCGGCGCGGGGCTGCTCACGCGCGCGGGTCGAGGAATCGGTGATGGTCCATTCGCGCCGAGAATCGCTCGTGCACCTCACCGAGGCAGCCGCGGCGGTCGCGCTGAGCGTGCTGCTGGGCAACATGCGACTGCTGGAACTGCCCAATGGCGGCTCGATCGCGCTCGCGACCCTGCCACTGCTGGCGCTGGCGATCACTCGCGGACCACGCATCGGGATCCTCGCCGGCGCGTGCGCGGGCATGGCGCATGCATTGTCGGGCGGAACGATCGTGCATCCGGTACAGCTCGGCCTGGACTACCTGCTCGCCTACGCCGCCCTTGGCACGGCGGGTCTCGCCGTCGGCCGAGGCACCTCGCGCGCTCGGCTGGCGCCGGCGCTGCTGCTGGCGATGACGCTGCATATGGTGGCGATGGTGGTGAGCGGCGTGGTGTTCTTCTCGGCCGTCGCCGGCGCCGCCGCGCTCGAGTATGCGCTCGTCTACAACGCCCTCACGGTCGTTCCCGAGACGCTCCTGGCGCTCTGGCTGGTTCCGCCACTGGTGCGCGCGGTCGCCCGCGCCAACCCCGCCGACGCGTGGCGCCGCGGCCTGCTCGCCCCGCCCCGAGCCGCCGTGCGGGTGCCACGAGTGCACGTGCCCGCGCCCGTGGCTGCGGAGGCGATGTCACCGAATCCGCGAGTGACACCCAAGCCACATCGACTGACACACGCACGTGTCAGTCACCCGATCACACCAGTCACTCCCACGCCACGAACCAGCTTCGTTCGCCCCACACCCTTCACGGCAACACGCCACCCTCACTCCGTAGACGCAGGACGCGCGGTGTAGAAGAAGGGGACGCGGGTGCGCTCGCGGGAGTGAGGGGAATTCGCCGAACCCGGAAGGCTCGGCGGAGCAGGGCGAAGGCAGGATGCCGAAGCCCGTCGCGCATTCCCCGAAGCCCGCGACCGCACCCGCGTCCGCAACTCCGAATATCCCCGGCTCCTAGTTGAGGAACCAGCCCTTCTGCGTCGCAAAGCTCGCAGCCTCCGCGCGGTTTCGCACGCCGAGCTTGCGGAAGATCTCCGTCGCCGCACGCCGCACCGTTCGACCCGACAGGTACAGCTGCTGGCAGATCTCCTGGTTGGTGAAGCCCTGGCTGATGAGGCGCAGCACGTTCCACTCACGGTCGGTGAGGTTGTACGGGCGACCCTGTGCCGCGGTCTCGCGCAGCCGGCTCCAGAGCATCGCTTCCAGGTCCGGCTTGAGCGGCGGTCGCCCACCGGCCGCGACGACCTTCACGGCCGTCGCGATCTCCTCGAGCGAGGAGTCCTTGAGCACGTAGGCGGCGGCGCCTGCCTGGTTGGCCTCGAACAGGTCGTCCGGATCCTCGGAGTAGGTCAGCACCACGCAGCGCGTGTTGGGGTGACCCTCCATCACGTTGCGGATCAGGTTGAGGCCCTGTTCTCGGTCGGGCATCTTGAGGTCGGTGAGCACGACCGACGGGCGATGCCGCGCGACGTTGCGCAGCACGCTCGACGGGTCGCTGCATGCGGCGACGATCTCCAGTCCTGGCTGCTGGCCCAGGCCGCGCCTGAGACCTTCCAGCACGACGGGGTGGTCGTCGACGACGATGACGCTGACCTGGGGCTCAGACATGGGCCGGGGTCCTTCCTTGCTGTGGAGTTGGATCTGCCAGTGTGTGCACGATGTCGCGAAGTCGCTGCTTGAGCTCGGTGCTCTCGCGGGTGAGGCGCGCCGCGGCCTCGGCGAAGGCCTCGTCGTCGTCCGGTGTGTCGGTCGCGAGCTCGCGCGCGTGACGTTCGAGCTCCTCAAGACGTTCGGTGAGCTGGTCGCGCATCCTGCCTGAGAGGCCATGTCGCAGTCGTGCGAGCGCCTGGTATCGCACGCGGATCTGGAGCGTCTCGAGCCGGTCGAGCAGCTTCGCGCCCTGGACCGCAGCCATGCCGAGCAGCGCGATGTCGGTCACGTACACGAGCGCCGCGCGCAGCTCGTCGTCGGACAGGCGCCCGAGCAGCCCGGCGACCGCGGTCGATGCGACGACCACTCCCAGCATCGCCCACGACGCGCGAGCCGCCCCGCGTCGCCCGCTGACGACACCGACGCCGAGCAGCACGAGCGGTGCGTACAGCAGCATGATCGGCGCGATGTTCCAGTACAGCACGGCGCCGTAGGTGATGCCGGTGCCGACCGAGTACCAGATCGCGGGTGCCGCACCGACCTGCAGTCCGCGGCGGATCGGCGCAGACAGCCACGCGACGACGACGACGTCCAAGAGCACGGCGAGTGCGATCAGGATCGTTCCGAGCCCACCGTCGCCGGTCGCCACGTCGAGCGTGAGCTGCATGAGCGCGACCGCGCCGAGCGCGACGCGCAGCGCCATCAGCAGCGTCCAGACGTTGGCACGCAGCTTCGATGCGTCGCGTTCGAGCACGTCCTCGGTGGCGTCCACCGGGATCGGGACCTGCAGGCGTACGCGCGTGCCGAAGCCGGGCTGCGACGCGATCACGACTTCGCCGCCGCAGATGCGTGCACGCTCGGCCATCTCGCGCAGGCCGTAGTGGCCTTCCTTCTCGGTGATCGTGCCGGGCGGGTTGTCGAAGCCGACGCCGTCGTCGGTGATCGACAGCACGAGCAGGTCGTCGGTCACGTCGAGCGAGATGTCGATGCTCGCGGCGTGTCCGTTCTTGACGGCGTTGTTGACGCACTCGCCTGCAACGGCGACCACGTGCGGGCGCATCCAGGGTGGCACGCGCGATGCGTCGCCGGTCGTCTCGACCGCCACCTGCACGCCGGCCTGCTGGCCCATGCGGCGCGCCTCCTGGCGAATCACGCTCGCGACGTTGGTGCCGACCATCGGTTCATCCCCGACGCGAAACAGGTCCTTGAGCATGCGCAGCGAGTCGCGGTAGCCGTCGGCGAGTGACAGCAGCCGCGACGGCGCATGCTCGTCGCGCCCGACCGCCTGCACTGCCTGCACCTCGAAGTGCATGCCG
This sequence comes from Gaiellales bacterium, assembly GCA_038212015.1. Lineage (GTDB taxonomy): Bacteria > Actinomycetota > Thermoleophilia > Gaiellales > SKUG01 > JAGQUL01. Next base: position 8,266 of record JBBQUY010000021.1, read on the forward strand.
CTCAGCGCCTGCCCGAGGCGGTCGTGCAGGTCCCGGCGGTAGCGGCCGCGTTCGCGGCTGATCTCGGTGGCGATCTCGAGCGCTCCGATGCGGTGCGCGACCGTGAAGAACCCGCTCGTGGCGAGCGAGAAGAACAGGAACAGGCTGAGCGTGCCGGTGATGCCTGCGGGGCGGTCCGCGCCGCCGTCGGCACCGATCGCCACGATCGCGATGAAGGCAGCCGAGCAGGCCCCGCCCGCGATGAACGCATCGATCGGGCGATGTGCGGCCCAGCTCACTGCGCTCGAGCAGGCGTAGGCTGCCAGCAGCGACAGCGTCGCGTCGTCACCTCCTGCGATCGCGAGCAGTGCGATGCAGGCGGCAAGGTCCACGACGAGCACGCCGCGGCGCACGAGCGCGTTGGTCGGGGGCGCGAGGGCAGGCAGGATGCTGACGATGGTCCAGCCTGCTGCCGCGCCGAGTGCGAGCCACGCATCCTGCGAGGCAAGGCCCGCGAGGATCGCGACGAGGAGCTCCATGCAGATGAGCACGCGCCATGTCAGCACCCACGTGAACACGTTCGGCGCCCACGCGCTCTGTGCGGCACCGTCGGCGCTCATCCCGGATGGCGCCTGCGCCGTGGGCGCCTGCGGCATCGGCGCGTACGCGCCTGGCGATGCCCCGCCGCTCACGCGAGGCCACCAGCCAGCTCGACCTTGGACAGCCGCGCGTACACCGCGATGCGCTTGGCTGCCGAGTACTTGGGATGGCATGCGGTGAGCACCAGGTGCTCACAGGTGCCGTTGCACTGGCGCGTGTTCTTCACGCGCTGGCGACCGGCGCGCGTCGGCTCGGCAGCGCCGTATTCGAGGATAGACCAGTCGTTCGGCGCGATGATCTCGGTGTGCGTGACCGTGTAGGTGAACCGCCCGTACGTCGTCTGCACCTCGATCACGTTGCCGGGCTTGAGCTTGTCGATGTCGAGGAACGGGGCGCCGAACGTCGTGCGATGTCCAGCGATCGCGACCGCGCGACCGGAGCCGGGAAACAGGGTCTCGCGATAGAGCCCGGGACCCTTTTCGAGATCGGCGGGGCGTGCGCCGTTGACGAGGATCTTCTTCATTCCGATGCGCGGGATGCGAAGCTGGCCGACTGCGTCACCGAGGGGGGTGGCCTTGCGCGCGAGCGCGGCGGCGCGTCGCGTGAGCAGTGGATCCAGGTCGGCCGTGTCGACGAGAGCCGTGTCGTCGGTAGTGGCGGCCGCGAACGCGCGCTCGAGCTTGTCCTGGTCGCCGCTCTCGCTCAGGCGCGTGAACGGGTCACCCCACGCGACGGTGATGGCCACGAACAATAGCAGCCCCGCGCCCGTGGCGATGAGGCCGGTCCCGAAGATGCGTGCGATATCCGGATAGGTGAGACGATTCATGACGACAGTTCGCCGATGTGGGCTCGAGGGTTTCCCGCGAGGCACGCACCGCCATGGCCGTGATCGGCCACGGGTGCGGCCGCGTGAGGCCTCGTGTGTGGCCTCCTACCCGTGCTATCGGGATTTCACGCGCGATCGGCTCGTTGTGCGAGCTGCGGCACGCTGGCGTGCACGTGTTGCGGCATCGGGGGCGTACCCCGCTTCAGGCTCTCGCCCGCGCGTGCGCGAGGCCGTTCGAGTGGATGCCGTACGGGAGAGCTTCGCGGACCTCGACGGCACGCGCAGTTGCGTGGCACGCACCCGCAGCTGCGCACCGAGGCGTCGCACCCGCACGGGAGCGAGGTCCACCAGCCCGGCCTGGCCGTCGCGCAGGGCGGTCCAGCGATCGATGATCACCGGCAGCTGTGGATGTGCGACGCGACCGCGGGCGGCAACGAGCAGCAGGCCGAGCAGCCCGCCGCCACAGCCGATGAGCAGCGCGAGCATCGGCGGGATCGTGCGCGTCTGCAGCAGCTGGATCGCGAACCACCCGGCACCGAGGCCGGTGTCGGAGCGTGCCCCGACGGCGATGAGCGCCAGCAGTGGACCGATCAGGCCGGCAGTCCACACGAGCGTTGCGCGCCGCGGCGAGAACACGACGCGCCACGAGGGAATGCACATCCACACGTGCAGGGCGGGAACGATGAACAGCACCGTGTACGGGCTGATCGCCAGCGCCAGCACCGACACGATCACGAGACCGACGATCGCCACCACGAGCTCGGGGGTGTCGGGGCCGATCGCGGCTCGCCGGCTCGCCTGTCGCTGGCGGCGCCAGTCGGGGCCGCGCGCGAGCAGCCAGGCGACCGCGACGATCAGGCCCCAGACGATGACGGTGAACACGCGCACGTCGTCGAGGGTTCCGGGGTTTGGGGGCCGGTCGCCCGACCCGGGCAGCAGGCCGAAGCCTGCGAGCACCCACAGCGCCGCGACGGCGACGATGCCGGCGAGCATGGCGCGCGCGGCGGTGCCGACGGCCGCGGCGAGGTTCCAGCCGCGACGATGGCGCACGAGCATGTCGACGGCGGCGAGCCACACGGGAATCAGCAGCGATGCCACGAAGATCTTGAGCGCCCAGCCGCGGTAGACGCGACGCTCGCTCGCGACCCACGTCTTGCCGGCGCTCTGCAGCTGATCGACCTGCTCCAGGGTACCGATCAGGCGCTGTACGGCGCGCACGCCGGAGCCGACTTCGCCCGCCTCGGCCTTGTTGTCGCCGCTGCTGCGCAGCTGGTCGTCGCCCGCGGTGAGCGTCAGGGCCGGCAGGCCGCGGGAGAGCAGCTGCCCGTGCTCACGCAGCGTGACCGGCGCCGCAAGGCGTGCGATCTGTGTCGTGACGCCGCCGATCGACGGGTTGCCACCTTCGGCATCCACGGAACCGGTCGCGGCGCGCACGAGTCCCAGGGGTGGTGCGAACTCCGCACTCGGGGACGCGTCCACGCGCAGCTCGCCGCCCGCGCCGAGTCGATCGATGCCGATCACGGCGACGACCGCGCCGCGGCGTGCGAGCCGGTTCGCGAGTGCGCGGGCGCCGCCGCCGTTGAGCGTGGCTCCGTCGGTTGAGACGAACAGGTAGGTGCGGCGAAGGTCGCGTGTCGACTTGAGCTCGCGCGCGAGTGCGAGCAGCGCCACCTGGCCGAGTGCGTCCGCGCCGCGTCCCTCGGCGGCGGTGTCGCGGTGCGCGTGGATCACCACGAGTTCGCGGGTGCGTCCGCGCAGCGTCGCTTCCACGTTCACGAGCCCGACGGAGCGGTCGGTGGCCGGATCGACGGTCGTCGCCGGAACGGTCCTGGCGGGCAGCCCGAGCTCCTTGAACTCGTCGAGCATCCACTGCGCTGAATCGATCGAGCCGGGCGAGCCTGGCGCACGGGTGGGAAAGAGCGTGCGGAACTGGGCGCCGTCATCCATGAGCGACGCCGCCTGCTCGTTGGCGAGCGTCGGCGGCAGCGCGCCCTGCACCGGCACTTCGGCACGGAAGCTGGTCACGAGCAGGACGAGGAGCGCCAGTACCGGAACCACCATGGCTCGTCGGTACAGGCGCCATCCCACGAAATCGACGGGTCGGCGGCGGCTTGCCATGCGAGGACTCTATGCATACCTCACCACGATCGGCGGCGGAAACCACGATTCTGGGGCGGTCGAGGCCACGGCGGCGGCCGCACCGGCGCAGGACTACTGCTGCACGCGCGGGGAATCCTGCTTGCAGCCCCACCGACGTAGGACCGCCGATATTGCACGCTTTCCAGTTTCTGATATCGGTGGTACCTTCGAAGCGAAGCCCCCTCCTTCCCCGAACCGAGCCGCCCCCCACATGACTCGAACCCGCCTCGCAGCTCCCAGCCTTCCCGTCTTCCTCCTGGCCGCGGCCGTCGTCGCCCTGCTGGCGTTCGGCATCACCCGCTGGGTGACCGAGCAGGCCGGCGCCGACACGCTCCCGCCGCTGACGATCGCCGAGGGCGACACCGCAGCAGCCGCCCCGGGCGCGCTCAACGCATCCGCGCTCTTTGCCAAGCGCGTCGACACCACCGTGAGCATCGAAGCCACGATCAACGGCCAGCCGATGAACGGCTCGGGCGTCGTCGTGCACACCAACGGCACGATCATCACCGCCTCGCACGTGATCAAGGACTACAAGCTCGCGATGGAGGCCACCACGATCGTCGTACGCTTCCACAAGGGCGACGAGGTGCTCGCGCGCGTCGTGGCGATCGACCAGATGAACGATCTGGCGATCCTCAAGGTCGACCCGGCCGAGGTCTCCGGCGGCGTGCTCGCCGCACCGCTCGGCAACAGCGACGAAGTCATCGTCGGATCGGAGATCATGTCGATCGGCGCGCCGTTCGGCTACGAGTTCACGCCCACCGTCGGCAACGTGAGCGCCACGCACCGCGTGCTCGACTCGCGCATCAACGCCAACTCGAAGATCCCGGACGCGCTGCAGCACGACAGCCCGGTCAACACCGGCAACTCCGGCGGCCCCGTGTTCAACGCTCGCGGCCAGGTCGTCGGCATCAACCAGCAGATCGCCAGCCCGAGCAAGACGAACTCCGGCGTATCGTTCGCGGTGTCGAGCAACCTCATCGCCCGCGCCCTCAAGCAGTACCAGAGCACCGGCGCGCGCGACATCCGCTACGCCGACCTGGGCATCGAGGCCAAGGACATCACCCCGCAGCTCGCCAAGGCCGGCAACCTCGCCGTCTCCACGGGCGCGATCGTGCAGGCCGCGACCGGCCCCGCGCTCGACGCAGGCATCGGTCAGGGCCGCGCGATTCCGCACCTGGGCACCACCGTCGTGCTCGGCGATCCGATCGTCGCGGTCGGCGGCCAGGAGATCAGCTCCGCCGACGACCTCGCCCGCGCCCAGACGCTGCTGGATCCCAACGCAGCGACCACGATCACGGTGCTGCGTGGCGGCAAGCGCGTGCAGCTGCCGATCACCCCCGTGGCCCGCGCGCTCTAGCAGCCGGTCCGACAGCGTCCTGACTTCATCGACGAAGCGTGGACGATGTGCACGTTTCGTCGCCCAGGTTGCGGCGATGCGGCGGGCCTCGCAACTTGATCGACGAACGTCGGAACGTGTGGCAGCTTCGTCGATGAAGTTCGGCTGCGCCTCCCCGATAGGCCGTCCGGCCCCTCCCACACCACGGGTTTCAATTGACTACCTAGTCAGACGCCGCTCCGGTCGGTAGCATTTCCAGACGCGCTCCTCCCCGACGCACGCACCACCGGCCACTCCGCGTAATTCACGCATTGGCCGTTTCGGTGCCACGCACCTCGGGAAACAAGCGCGGTGGACGCCGAAAGGCGGACCGGTCGACCCACGATCGGTCATGGCAGGTGTGTGATGGAAGGTGAGTGCGACAGGTGACGACGTCAGAGGCACATGAGCGGGTCAGCCTCGAGATCCCGCCGAAGCCGCAGTTCGTGTCGCTCTGCCGCCTCGCGCTCACGGCGATCTGTCGCGAGCATCGCTTCACCGACGACGACATCGCGGACCTGAAGCTCGCCATCACCGAGGCCTGCTCCAACTCGATTCGTCACGCCTACGACGAGTCCGGCCTCGAGGCGAACGCCTCGAAGGTCTACGTCACCTACGAGATGCACGGCGATCGGCTCGTCGTCATCGTCCGTGACCACGGTCGTGGCTTCGAGTACGAGGGTGCCAACACCGACGACCTGCCTGAAGGCGGCCTCGGCATCTCGATCATCCGAGCGGTCTGCGACGAATTTGAAGTGCTGTCGCTCGACGGCGACCAGCCCGGCGCCGCGCTGCGCCTGGTCAAGCTGCGCAGCGTCGCCGAGACCGCTGCCTGACACACGCGAGTCCCGATTCGCGTGAGTGATCCGTGCCCGAATGGGTAGAGGCGCGGCATGACTCTGAACCAGCCCATCGCCACGGCGCTCAACCGCGTCGACTTCGGCCACCGCCCCCTCTCCGACTATCGCACGACGCTCGTGCCCGGCATGTACGAGGAGATCCTCGAACTCGGCAAGGCGCTCAAGGGCGCGCGTGTGCTGCACCTGTCCGCAACCGCCTATGGCGGCGGCGTGGCCGAGATCATGTACACGCTGATGCCGCTCATGCAGGACGTCGGCCTGCGCCCGGAGTGGGGCATCATCCACGGCGAGGACGAGTTCTTCGACGTCACCAAGCTCTTCCACAACTCGCTCCAGGGCGACGAACGATCCCCGACCGACGAGCAGTGGGCCACGTGGGAGCGCTACCAGCACATCAATGCCGAGCGCTTCAACCCCGACGACTACGACGTCGTGTTCGTGCACGATCCGCAGCCGGCCGGCCTGGCGAAGCTCCACGAGGATGCCGACACCGAGTGGATCTGGCGCTGCCACATCGACCTGTCGACCCCGAATCCGCAGATGATCCGCGGGCTGCTGCCGTGGCTTGAGCCATACAAGATCGGCTTCTTCCACCGCGAGGAGTACGTGCCGGACGGCTTCCAGGGCGAGCCGTGGATCGTGCCGCCGGCGATCGATCCGCTCAACCCCAAGAACATGGCGCTCGATCCGCTCGACGCGGCCTACATCGTGCGCCAGTTCGGCATCGATCCCGACAAGCCGCTGCTGTGCCAGGTCTCGCGCTTTGATCCGTGGAAGGACCCGAGCGGCGTCGTCGACGCCTGGCGCATCGCGCGCGAGGAGTTCCCGGACCTGCAGCTCGCGCTCGTCGGCTCGCTCGCCGCGGACGACCCCGAGGGCATGGAGTTTCTCGAATCCACCAAGGCGCATCTGGGCGACGACGTGGGCGCGTTCGTGCTCAGCAACCTCGACGGCGTCGGCGCGGTGGAAGTCAACGCGTTCCAGGTCGCAGCCGACGTGGTCATGCAGAAGTCCACGAAGGAAGGCTTCGGCCTGACGGTCTCCGAGGCCCTGTGGAAGGGCCGGCCGATGATCGCCGGCAACGTCGGCGGCATCCGCTCACAGATCCATCACGGCAAGACCGGCTGGCTCGTCAACTCCATCGAGGAAGCTGCCGAGGCCACCAAGCAGGCGCTGCGCGATCCGATCGCCGCCTCCGCGATGGCGCGCGCCGGCAAGGAGCACGTGCGCGCCGAGTTCCTGACGCCCCGCTACCTGCGTGACCACCTGCGCAGCTACCAGCATGTACTCAAGGCGTGACGGGCGACGAGCGACACCGACTGCTCGTGGCCTCCAACCGGGGGCCGGTCACCTTCCGCGTCGCCGACGGCGGCGAGTTCGTGGCGCGCCGTGGCGGTGGCGGACTGGTGACGGCACTCAGCGGTCTCGCGCGCGTGCACGACGTGACGTGGCTGTCGCACGTGATGGGCGAAGGCGACGAGGCGATGAGCGACTCCGTCGACGGCGCGAGCTTCGAAGAGCACGCGCGCGGCGGGGGCAGCTACCAGCTGCGTCTCGTCGGCCGCGCCGACTCGACGTACGATCGCCACTACCTGGAGATCGCCAACCCGCTGCTGTGGTTTCTGCAGCACCGCCTGTACGGCTTCGGGTGGGACCCCACGGTCGATCGCGCCACGCATCGCGCGTGGGGCTGCTATCGCCAGGTCAACCAGCGACTGGCGGATGCGCTCGCTGACGAGCTTGCGCTCGCCGATCCCGACGACCCGCCGTTCGTGATGGTGCACGACTACCACCTGTTCCTGGTGCCGGGCATGCTGCACGAGCGACTGCGCGAGCGCGCCGGGCAGCACGACCCGTTCGTGCAGTTCTTCCTGCACATTCCGTGGCCCGATCCGGGCGCGTGGCGCGCGTTGCCGCGGGCGTGGGCGCGCGACGTGTGCGAGAGCCTGCTGGCGTGCGACGTGATCGGGTTCCAGACGCAGCGCGACTCCGAGAATTTCCTGCGCACCGTGCACCACTTCCTCGGCGCGAGCGTCGAGTTTCGCACCGGTGCCGTGCGCTACATGGGCGCGCTCACGCGCGTGCGGACCTACCCGATCTCGGTCGCCGTCGACGAGTTCGAAGAGCACGCAGCGAGCGCGACGGTCGAGCGACTGCGCACGCGCATCGCGGCGATGCGGCCACGGACCCCCGATGACGATGGCAAGCTGATCGTACGGGTCGACCGCACCGATCCGTCCAAGAACATCGTGCGTGGCTTTCGTGCGTACTCGCTGCTGCTGGAAGAGCACCCCGAACTGCACGGCACGGTTTCGATGTTCTGCCAGCTTGACCCGTCGCGTCAGGACATCGCGGCCTACATCGACTACCTCGCGCAGGTGAAGGCGGCGGCAACCGCCGTCAATCACCGCTTCGGCACGGCGACGTGGACACCGCTGCACGTCAACCTGGACTCCAACTTCCAGGCGGGCGTCGCCGCGTATCGCGAATACGACGTGCTCTTCGTGAATCCCGTCGCCGACGGCATGAACCTGGTCAGCAAGGAAGGCCCGCTCGTCAACGAGCGCGACGGCGTGGTGGTGCTGAGCGACCAGGCCGGCTCCTACAACGAGCTCGGACCACACGTGGTGACGATCAACCCGTTCGATGTCGCGCAGCAGTCCGAGGCGCTGCTCGAGGCGCTGCGCATGCCCGCGCCAGAACGCCGCGAACGCGCCGAGGCGCTGCGCCAGCAGGTCGTCGAACACGACGTGCGTGACTGGATGCAGGCACAGCTTGACGACATCTACGCGCTGCAGTCCGGAGCGCCGCTGGGGGTGCGGTGAACGGCGACGACGTCGACTACGCCGCCGGCCACGACGGGGACGACCATGGCGCACCCGTTCCACGCGCATGGCAGCCGCACCCATGGTGGGCGTGGCACCTGGCGTTCCTCGCGCTCGGTGCTGCGGCGCTCCTCGGTGGCGGCGTGGCGCTGTCCAACGCGGAGTTCGGCACGAGCCTGCGCGCACGTGCGTGTGACACGTCGCCGCTTCCGGGCCTCGCGCTGCTAAGCGCCGGCGCGTTGCTCGTCGCGATCGGCATGCAGCTCGCCCGGCTGCAGCATCCGTCCGCGGTGGTCGGCCTGGAGTGGCGTGGTGCCGCGTTCGCGCTCCCGGTTCCGCTCGTGCTGCTGGCCGTCACGGTGCCGAGCCTGATGGGCTGCGCCGTCGGTCAGGACATCGCGGCGGTGGGCCTTGTCGGTGCGGCGCTCGTCGGCGCACCGGGCCTGACGCTTGCGGGTGCCGCCGCGGCGCTCTTCGGGATCGCACTGGGTTCTGCGGTGCACGTGACGTGGCTGGCGCCGATGGTCGGCCTCGTCGATGAGCCGCCCGGCATCGTGGAGCTGGCGATGCAGGAAGCCGAGGCGCTGGAATCCGACGCCGCCGCGCAGCGCTTCCACGGCGTCGACTGATCAAGGAGCGAGCGTCATCGAGCTCGCTCGAACGACCGAGCGACGTAGATCAGCGGGCGATGCGCAGCATCGACCAACTGACCGCACGAGCAGTAGGCTCTGCTGCGATGCGCATGCTCCGGACCCTCGCCAGCCTCGTCAAGTTCGAACACACCGTCTTCGCGCTGCCGTTCGCCTATGCCGGCATGGTGCTCGGCGCGGAAGCTGCCGACACCGACATCACGCTCTCGCTCGTGGTGTGGATCACGCTCGCGATGATCGGCGCGCGCACGCTCGCGATGGGCCTCAATCGGGTGATCGACGCGGAGATCGATGCGCGCAACCCACGCACCGCGGTCCGCGAGATCCCGACCGGGCGCGTCTCGCGAACGCAGGTATGGGTGCTGTGCGCCGCATCGCTCGTGCTCCTCGTGGCCGCCACGTTCCAGCTCGATCCGATCACCCGCGTGCTGTGGCCGATCCCCGTCGCACTGTTCGTGCTGTATCCCTACACCAAGCGCTTCACGTGGCTGTGCCACGTCGTGCTCGGCCTGTCGATCGGCCTCGCACCGATCGGCGCGTGGCTCGCGACCGGCGCGCCCGGCGACGAGCTCGCGCCGTACCTGCTGTGGATCGGCATCGCGACCTGGATCGGTGGCTTCGATGTGATCTACGCGACCGCCGACGCGGAGTTCGACCGCGCCAACGACCTCCAGTCGCTGCCCGCGCGCTTTGGGATCGCTCGCGCGCTCGCGACGGTGAAGGTCGCGCACGCCGTCACGATCGCCGCGTTCGCCGGCGCCGCCGTGCTGCTCGATCTGGGCGTCGCCGCGTGGATCGGCATCGCGCTCGCCGCCGCACTGCTGGCATGGGAGAACTCGATCGTCTCCGCAGACGACCTGAGCCGCATCGACCACGCATTCTTCACCGTCAACAGCTGGGTCGGCGTCGCGCTCGGCGGCGGGCTCGTGGTGGCTGGCCTGCTCTAGCCCGCGCCCGTGGCCGTCGCGGGCCTGCGCTCGCGACACCCGCCTCGAATGTCCATGCGTGAACGCGACGAGCAGGCATGCAGCTGTCTGCAGCTCCGACCATCCCCAAGCCGCTGCCGCCGATCACGCCATCGGTGGCGCCGCCGCGCACGCCGATCGACGACGCGAACCTGCCACCGGCCGGCGCACCTGACGCGGTCGGCTCCGCCGGCTGGAAGCTCTGGAACGAGAAGACCGCCACGCGCGCGATCGTCGACGCCATCGACGGTGCGGACAAGGTCGTCAACGCCGAGTTCTTCGCGATCACCGACGGCGGCAAGGGCACGTACGTGGTCGATGCCCTCGAGCGCGCCGCCCAGCGCGGCGTCGAGGTGAACGTCCTGGCGGATTCGATCTCGCTGTTCTCGTTGCCGCTCGGCTCCTACGTGCGCATGAAAAACCGCATCGAGGACGCCGGCGGCACGGTCTTCACCAACGTGCGCGCGCCGATCGTCAAGTCACGCAAGGACGAGCCGGCACTGCAGAACGTCAATCACCGCAAGGTCGTGACCGTCGACGGAACCACCGCGTTCACCGGTGGCATCAACTACATCAAGCTCGAGGACCACTTCGAGGATTCGATGGTGCAGCTGTCGGGCGTGAGCGCCGCACGTCTGGCCGCCGACCAGCTGGATCGCTGGACGCGCGCGAACGGCGCGGCCTCCGACCTGCATCGCCAGACCGTCGACGACGCACTCGCCGGCGCCTCGCTCGTGTCGAGCGATCCCACCGACATGCACGTGCTCGCCAACGCGCCCGAGCAGCAGCGCACCGAGCTCACCGAGGCCTACAAGGAACTGATCACGGGCGCGAAGGAGCGCCTCTGGATCAGCTCCGCCGGCTACAGCGACCAGGAGCTCATGGACCTGGTCACCGACGCCTCCAGGCGCGGCGTCGACGTGCGCATGGTCACGTCCGGCAAGGCGCCGCTGGGCCTGCCGATCATCAACTGGGTGGGCGAGTCGCACCTGCGCGAGGCGATGCGCGAGGGCGCGCGGGCCGTCGCGATTCCCGGCATCATCCACCGCAAGGCGCTCGTCGCCGACGACGAGGTCGTGTTCTCGAGCTTCAACATGACCGGCCGTTCCAAGCAGCACCTGCACGAGATCGGGCTGCGCACCAAGGATCCGGAGTTCGTGCAGGCCGTCGCCGACGTCGTCGCCAACGACCTGTCACGCGGCACGCCCATCGACGTCGAGCGCCGCGACATGGGTGGACGCGTGGGCGACTTCATCGCGCAGAAGGCCAAGCTGAACTACTGAGCTGCGTCAGGCCGGTACGGTCGGCGCACGCGCCGCGGCATGCCGCCAGGGTGAGGTGCCCTCGTTGTCGAGCGCGCGATCCACGACCGCCGCCACCAGCGAGTCGATCGACGGGTCCGTCGCTTCCTGCAGCACGCGAATGCCGGCAGCGAGTGCGGCGGCGGTAGTCGTCGGACCGATCGTCACGCACGGCGGCAGGATCGATCCCGGCGGCAGCATCGCGTAGGCGTTGCGGACCGTCGATTCGCTCGTGAACGTCACCACGTCCGCGTCGAGCAGTCCGTCGATCTGTGCCTTCGAGGCGGGTTCCACGACGGTGCGATACACCGGCGCGAACAGCACCTGCACGTCAAGGCGCTCCAGCCCTTCGCGCAGGCGCTCGTCGCCGCGCTCGGCACGGATGATCGCGCACGTGGTCCCGAACAGCGGCAGCTGCTGCATCGCCTCGAGCAGCCCCACCGCGGTGCGCTTGCCGACCGGTGGAATCACGTCCGGCACGATCCCGTGCTCGCGACATGCATCGGCCGTGCCGCCACCCACGACGCCCACGTGGCGCACGTTGCCCAGTGCCCGCGCATCGAGGCCACGCTCGGCGAGGCGGTCGAAGAACGCGGCGACGCCGGGTCGGCTCGTGAACAGGAGCGTGTCGATGCTCGACAGGCGCTCGATTACCGCATCCAGTGGTGCGGGATCGAGCCGTTCGGTGCGGATCATCGGCACTTCCACGACGCTCGCGCCGAGGTCGGTGAGTCGCTGCACCAGATCCGACGCCTGTGCGCGAGCACGCGTGACGGCGACCTTCGTGCCGAACAGCGGGCGTCGCTCGAACCAGTCCAGATGCTCGCGCAGTGCGACGACGTCGCCGACGACGATGATCGCCGGCGAGGCGAGCTTCGCGCGCTCGACCTCGGCGGCGAGCGTTCCGATCGATGCGGTCACCACTCGCTGCGTGGATGTCGTGCCACGGGAGATCACCGCGGCCGGGCGTGATGCTTCCATGCCGCCGGCGATGAGCTGGTCGGCAACGTGTGCGACGCGGCGCAGTCCCATCAGCAGCACGAGCGTGCCGTCGGTTCTGGCGAGCCATGCGTAGTCCGGATCGCCCTGTCCGTCGCGGCCGGCGGATGCGGTGACGACGGTGACGTGGCGTGACAGGTCGCGGTGCGTGACCGGAATGCCGGCAGCGGCGCACGCCGCGAATGCGCTCGTGACGCCCGGCACGACCTCGAACGCAACGCCCGCGGCGCGACAGCGCATCGCTTCTTCGCCGCCGCGGCCGAACAGGTACGGGTCGCCGCCCTTCACGCGCACGACCGAGCGTCCCGCGAGCGCTTCGGCGACGAGCCGGTCGTTGATCTCCTCCTGCGGCATGGCATGGTCGCCGGCGGTCTTGCCGACCTCCACGATCAGCGCATCCGCGCGTGCATGCTCGCGCAGTTCGCGCGGTATCAGCCGGTCGACGAGCAGCACGTCCGCGGATTCGACGAGCTCCAGCGCGCGGCGCGTGACGAGTCCCTCGTTGCCGGGACCGGCCCCCACGAGGTACACGGTTCCAGGGCGTGCCGCACCAGTCGCTCTCATCGGGTGACCTCCACCAGTCGTGCGCCGACGAGCTCTGCAAGTGTCGGCGCGATGCGATGCGCGGTCCACTCGGCCGCATCGTCGACGTCGCGGGGCGCGCTCACCGACACGAGCGTGCCGAGCTCCAGGCCCATCACGTCATGCGCCGCGCGCCGCCCGACATCGTCGGGTGACGGCGCGAAGAACGCGTGGATGCGGCCGGCGTCGAGCTCCGCGTGCACCCCGACGGGACGGTCGCAGCCGCCTCCGAAGCGCTTCGCGATCGCGCGTTCGAGCTGCACCGCTCGGCGGGTGGCGACGTGGTCGATCGCTGCCCAGTCCAGCCCGGTGCGCGCGCACACCTGCGCGGTCGCCTGCACGACGACGGCGCCCTGTCCGGCCTCGGGCACGAGCTGGTCGACGTCGATCGCGCGAATGTCATGCTCGCCTGCGTCGACGAGGCCGAGCCGGCGTAGGCCCGCCATCGCCAGCACCAGTCCCGCGTCGCCGCGCTCTGCAGCGAGCTGGATGCGCGTCGCGACGTTGCCGCGAATCGGGCGCGGCACCAGATCGGCTCGCACGGTGCGCAGCCCAGCCATGCGTCGCGCGCTGCCTGTCGCGAGCGTCGCACCCTCGGGCAGCTCGAGCAGGTCGCAGCCTGCGTTGACGAGCGCGTCGCGTGGATCCTCGCGCGGCAGCCACGCGGCGAGCACGAGACCTGCGGTGTCGTCGAGGGCGAGGTCCTTGCTCGAGTGCACGGCCGCGTCGATCGAGCCGTCGAGCAGTCGGCGCTCGAGCGCATGCGCGAAGATCCCGCGGTCGTGGATCTCCCGCAGCTCGCGCGTGTCGACGTCCCCGTCGCTGATGATCTCCACGAGTTCGACGTCGAGATCCGGATCCACCAGCGCGATCGCATCACGCACGAGCGCAGCCTGGTGCATCGCGAGCGGGCTTCGGCGCGTGCCCAGCCGCAGCGGCCCGCGAGCGCCCGCAGCGCGATCCGACGCGCGCATCAGGTGCGCTCCGCGGCCTGACGCAGCTGCATCGTCGGCGCATGCAGCAGCCGATTCACGATGCCGCGCGTGAGCTGGTCGATGCGCTGGCGATCCTCGACGCTGAGGTGCGTCATCCGCGCGAGGAAGCGTTCGAGCTCGGCGCGGCGCAGCTCCTCGGCGCGCGCACGCATCTCGCGAATCTGCGGCGTGGCGGCTTCGGCGCGCAGCCAGGCCTGGAACTCATCGGCACCATCGCGCGCGAGCTGCTCGACCGCATCGACTTCCTCCGAGCGCACGTGGAGCGTGTCGGCGACCACGCGCTCCAGGTCATCGAGATCGAACACGTGCACGCCGGGCACTTCGCTGCAGGCGGGGTCGATGTCGCGCGGTACTGCCAGGTCCACGAGCACGAGCGGGCGCCCATCACGAACGCGCATCGCGCCCTCGATGCGGTCGCGACAGATCACCACGTGCGGCGCATTGGTGGAGCTCACCACCGCATCACAGGTGGCGAGCTCGTCGTCGAGGTCGGCAAACGCGACCCCCACGCCGCTTGCGCCGGAGCTGGCGGCAACGGCCGCTGCACGCTCGACGCTGCGGTTGGCCACGTCGATGCGTCGCGCACCGCGTGCGGCGAGGCTCTTGGCAGCAAGCGTTCCCATCTTGCCCGCGCCGACGACCACCACGAGCGCATCGTCGAGCGATCCACCGCGGCGACTGGCGACGAGCTCTGCGGCGACGGAACCGATCGACGCATGGCCCGCGCCGATGCGCGTTTCGGTGCGCGCACGCTTGCCGATCTCCACCGCGCGGCGAAAGAGTCGATCCAGGACGGGTCCGCAGGTGCCTTCCTCGCGTGCGTCCTCATGTGCGGATCGCAGCTGGCCCTGGATCTGCGCTTCGCCGGTGACGACGCTCTCGATCCCGCCCGCGACGCGGAACAGGTGCTCGACCGCGACCCAGTCCTCACGCACGGCCAGCATCGTCGACAGCTCGTCCGGTTCGGCATCCGCCAGGCGCGCGAACGCCGCGATCGCGATGCGGGTGACGGCCTCCAGGTCGCTGGCGACGATGTACAGCTCGCTGCGGTTGCAGGTGGCAAGCGCCGCGACCTCGAGCACGTCGGCGTGCTCGGCGAGCCTGCTGCACAGCTCCTTGCCGCGGGGTCCGCTCAGCGCGAAGCGCTCGCGCGATGCGAGGCTGGCGGTCTGGTGGCTCGCGCCGATGCAGACGATGCCGCGCTCGTGGCTGGCCATCAGCGCTGCTCCCGCTTCTGACGGGCGAGCTTGCGCAGGATCGCCACAAACCACGCACCGAGCGTGACGCCGGTGATCGCGTATGCGGCGACGACGTATTCCCAGCCGTCATGCATGCGCAGGCACCTCCGCGGCAGGGGCCGGACCGTCGCCGCCTTCGATGCCGGCGGGGCGTTCCTCGTCGGCGCACCAGCCGCGCATCGCACGCAACTTGCCGGCGGCCTCCAGCTGCAGCATCCACACCGCGAGTGCGCAGAACCCGACGACGCCGATGCCGAACACGGCCCAGACGGTGCCGGGCAGGTTGCTGCCGTCGGCGGTGATCACGATCGGGTGGATGAGTGTGTCGGCGATGCGGATCGCCAGAAACGACAGCGGCACGAGCGCCACGCCGAGCACCGCGTACACCGCGCTCGCGCGGTTGCGGGCGCGGCCGGGATCGATCGAGAAGCGCAGCACGTAGTAGGCGCCGTAAAACAGGTACAGGGTCAGGAACACGAGCAGCTGGCGGTCGCCCCACTGCCACCACACGCCCCAGGAGGCCTTCGCCCAGATGGAACCGGTGAGCAGCACGAGCGTGCCGAACACCATGCCCGAGTGCACGCCGCAATAGGAGCGCACGTCGTAGTCCTCGCGCTCCTTGAGCAGGAACAGCACGCCGTTCCAGGCGCCGGCCGCGAAGCACAGGTACGCGGCGAGTGCGACCGGCACGTGGATGTAGAAGATCTTCTGCGCGAAGTCGTATTGCATCTCGCCGCTGCCGACGAGCCCGATCTCGTTGATCGGCGCCCAGACGAACGCCAGGACGACGGTGAGGGGCACCAGCACGAGCGCGAGCACCGCCGCGAGGCGGGGCGACACGCGTGCGCGCGAGGTTCGGGGAGCGAAGACTGGCTGCACGATGTAGGGATCCTACCGCCGCCCGGCCCCTCGACGCGCTGCGTCGCACATCAAGCTGGCCGCATCGGCCCGTGATGCTTCGAGGCCCGACGGATCGGGGGCCGGTCAGAGCGCCCTGTGTGCAAGGCTCTGCGCATGACGAACCCGGTCCTGATCCAACGCGCCGAGGGCGCTGCCGCTGCTGCAGTCGCCGTCACTGCGTTCGTTCGACTCGATGTCGCGTGGTGGTGGCTGGCCGTGGTGTTTCTTGCATTCGACGTGTCTGCGGTGGGGTATTTTGCCAACCCACGCGTGGGTGCGTGGTGCTACAACGCTGTGCATGCGTACGTCGGGCCCCTGGTCACGGGACTGGTCGGCATCGTCGCGGATGCGCGGAGCCTGCAGCTGGTTGCCCTGGCGTGGCTCTTCCATGTCGGTGTCGACCGCGCAGCGGGATACGGACTGAAGCTGCCGACGAGCTTCCATGACACGCACCTCGGCCGCATCGGGCGCGCCGAGCAGGGGACCTAATCGGTCGCGAGCTCCGGGAATGCGGCGATGCCAGCGACCAGAAACGTCGCGTCGTAGGCGATCAGAAACAGCAGCAGCTGCGCGGCGCTGCCGGTGCCGGCGTCGAATGCGACGAGCGACAGCGTCACCGCGGCGATCACGAGCGGAATCGCGAGCGGCAGGAACATCGTCGGGCCGAGCAGGTCGCGACCGCGCGCACGCAGCCCCAGCCCGGACACGAGCACCCCGACAGTCGCGAAGCCCCCGGCCGCAAGCACGATCGCCGCCGCCAGCAGCGCGAGCCCCGCCGCGTCGGGTGCGTCAAACAGCGCCAGGTACAGGCCAAGCAGCACGGCATCGAGCACCAGCGTGGTCACGAGCGCGCCCGCGACCTTGCCGACGTGGATCGCGCTGCGCGACGCCGGCGACACGAGCAGGGCATCGTAGGCGCCGTCCTCGCGCTCGGCGCCCCACGCGCGCGACGTTCCGAGCAGGCCCGCGAACACGAGCACCACCCACAGCGAGCCGGCGAGCACCGCGTCGGAGGGCTTGCCACCCCCGGCGAGCGCCAGGCGCAGCACCACGAGCGAGCACGCACCGAACAGCAGCACTGCACTTGCGGCGACGGGTCGACGCAGCTCGCGGGACAGGTCGTGTGCGGCGACGACGCCGACCGTGCGCAGCGCATCCATCACGCGGGCACCGTCGCTTGTTCGTCGCCGTCGAGGTCGAGCAGCTGGTCGCAGCGCTCGGTGAGCCATGTGCGCTCGTGCGAGGCGACGACGACGATCCGCTCGCGCCGCCACGCGTCGAGCGCGTCTTCGAGCACGCCGCGCGCGGTCGCGTCGAGGCCGGTGGTGGGCTCATCCAGCAGCAGCACCGGCGGTCCGAGCAGGTCCGCGCGCGCCAGCGAGTAGCGCTGCGCCCAGCCACGCGACAGGCGCCGCACGGGGGCATCGGCCCAGTCGCGCAGCCCCCACATCTCCAACGCGGCAGCTGCCACCATCGCTGCGCGGCGTCGATCGAGCCCGCTCAGGCGAGCGGCGTAGCGCAGGTTGCGTTCGACGGAGTCGTCGCGCCATGCGAGCGGTTCGTGGGGTGCCCAGCCGACGAGGCGCCGCGCCACGGGATCGTCGGCATGCTCGATCACGCGTCCGCAGACCGCGACCTGGCCCGCATCCGGCTGTGCGAGCTGTGCGATCACGCGCAGCAGCGTCGTCTTGCCGGCCCCGTTGGCGCCGAGCAGCCCGATCACGCCGGGCATGTCGCGCTCGAGCGTGACGCCCGCGAGCACGCGCGCATCGCCGAAGCTGCGAACCACGCGGCGCAGCGACAGTGACGGCACAGGGCTGGGGGTCGACGGTGCGCTCACGTGCGCCAGCGTATCCCAGGCGTGGGCGCGTACGGTGCGCCCGACCCTGCGGGCTGGTACCATTCCACGACCCGGCCAGGTAGCTCAGTTGGTAGAGCACACGACTGAAAATCGTGGGGTCGTGAGTTCAAGTCTCACCCTGGCCATCCTCGGAAACCCTCGCTGCGGCGGGGGTTTCTGCGTCAGCGGGGCGAACTGCCGCGCCGGCGAGGTGCTGGCGAGGTAGGCGTCTGCGTGCAGGAAGATACGTCCGCGGACGCCTGCGGTGGATCAGAGAATGGATCAGCACGTCCGCTGGGACCCCGAACACCGCGCCACGCCGCAACGGCCACCAACCCCATCTGCCTGAAAATCGTGGGGTCGTGAGTTCAAGTCTCACCCTGTATCGAGGCCCTCGCATGTGCGGGGCCTGACGCCGGAGCCAGCTCGTGCGAAGCTGGAGGCCGGCACCGGGATGTTGCCGCGCGCCGAATCTCGGCGCGGTCCCATCAGTCGTGAGCCACGGCGCAGGTGGCCATGGGGGAACGATCGCGTGGCAACGTAGGCCAACTCGTACTTCGGTCATCGATGCGCGATTGGAGGACCCCTACGATTGCTTGCATGAACCTCACCAGCATCACCAGTCCCGTACCGTCCGCCGTGACGGCCGCGCTCGCGGCCACCGCTGGCGACTACAAGGAAGTTCGCGTTGCAGCGGTGAGCGCAGCGGCGAATACGGCGCGCCCACCGGCCGACACGGCCTCCGTGCTCGCCTACGTCCTCGCCGCGACGTCGGGGGATTACAAGGAAGTGCGCTCGCTCGCAGTGCACGGCGCGGTGACCGGAACCCGCTCGCTCGGAGAGATCCGGGAGCTGCTGCCCTTCGTGCTTGACGCGACGTCGGGTGACTACAAGGAAGTCAGGTCGGTCGCGGTGCACGGCGCCTTGACCGGCGTGAAGTCGCTCACCGAGATCCGAGAGTTGCTGCCAGCAACGCTTGCCGCTACGGCGAGTGACTACAAGGAGGTGCGCGTGGCGGCCGTTCGCGGTGTCCTCGGTGGCGCGCCAATGCCTCCGGGGACCCTCGCCGATCACGATCACGTCGGCTGAACAACCGAGATCAGGGGCTGAGGCTGCTACGGTCGGTCTGGATCAAGGGGTGGATCAGCGGGCGCTGCTCCACCGTCCGGTTCACCGCGCCACGCCGCAACGGCCACCAACCCCATCTGCCTGAAAATCGTGGGGTCGTGAGTTCAAGTCTCACCCCGGCCACTTCTACGGAACCCTCGCTGCGGCGGGGGTTTCCGCGTCAGCAGGGTTACGGTCGCGGGTCGGGGCGCCCGAGCGGGGCGTAGGCGACGTGCTGCTGCTCGGTCGACTCCTCGGGCGCCGGCCGTGCCCATCCCATGTAGCGAGCCAGGCCGTTCTCGATGACCAGGCCGACGGGGATCCAGCCGAACAGGATGCGCTGCCACCACACGAACGAATCCGGCAGCACCAGCTCGACGACGAGCACGCCGAGGAAGAACGACAGGGCGTAGGTGAAGACCTTGTGGCGGGTGTCGAGCCAGTCCATGTCGCGAGGATACCGACGCACCTGCACTCGCCACGAGGCCGCTCCTGCTCGCGCGGCCGCATGCGGTACGCGCGTGGCGCACTGTGCCCCACCGTCCGCGTCGCGCCCTCGCCTGGCCTGCTGTCCGTGTGAGCATGCGCGCGTCATGCCCTCCCTCGCGATCTCTTCCCGTCCCGCTCGGCGAGCCCTGCTCGCACCCCTGCTCGCATGCGTTGCGATGTCGCTCGCGGCGAGCCCGTCGCTCGCGGTGACGCCCGCTCCCACGCCCGAGCCGCCGACGCCGACGAAGCCCACACGCCCCGCCGACCCCGTGCTCGCGGCAATCGAGTCGGCGCTGCAGGCGGAGGCGATCACGCCGACGAAGGCCGTCACGCTGCGCACGACGTGGCGCGCCTCGGCGCGCGCCGAACGCAACGCCGGCGCCGGTGAACGTCGAGCCAACATTCGCGCCGTGCGCCTGTACGCCACCACGCTCGCGCGTCGTCGCGGCCTGACCACGCAGCGGCTGGAGCCGGTGCTGCTGTCGGTGAAGGCGACGTCCACGATCCTCGGCTCGCGCCGCCGCATGCCGCGACACGAGCAGGAGCTGCGCCTGCCCGGCGAGCCGCTCGTGTTCACGTTCTACCGGGGTCGGGGCGTCCAATTCCAGCCGTTCGAGACGTTCAAGCTCGGGGTCTCCTACCTCAACGGCGCGACGCCCCGCGTCGGTGCCGCGCGACGTGTTGCCGACCGCATGCTCGAACTCAGCTCGACCGCTGGCGGCACCACGTCCTGGGAGTTCTACTTTCCGTTCGGTGGGCCTGCCACGCCGTGGCGCAGCTCGATCGCGCAGGCGCTCGGACTGCGGCTGTACTCGCGCATGGCGCAGCACGTACCCGAAGCCGAGCGGCCGAAGTACCTCGAGACGGCTGACGCGATCGTGCGCTCGCATGCGCGAACGACACGCGCGCGGGGTGTCGCAACGACCCAGGGGTCCGGCTCGTTCTACGTCATGTACTCGTTCAACCCGCGCCAGCGGATCCTCAACGGGCACCTGGAATCGCTGCTCAACCTGTACCGCTACGCCAGCGAGACGGGATCGGTGGAAGCGATGGAGGCGTACCGGCGCGGCTATGCGGCACTCGCGCCGATGATGCGGCGCTTCGATCGCGGCGACTGGTCCAACTACCAGCTCGGCCAGGAAGCCGACCGCGAATACCACGCGTTCGTGACCGACCAGCTCATGTACCTCGCGCGCGAGACGCGCGACCCGATGTTCATCGACTACGCGCGCCGCTTCCGCATCTACCTCGAGGAGCCCGCAGGCCTCGGCGTACGCGTCGTGCTGCTGCCATCACTGGTGCTGCCTCGCGGCGATCGCTATCGCGACTCGATCCCCGTGCGCTTCGAACTCAACAAGTCAGCACGCGTGACGCTCATCATCAGCGACCGCCGCGGCCGCGAGGTGCGGCGCATCACCTCGTCCGCGCGGCGCGGCATCAACACCATGTACTGGAACGGCCTCACAACGGCACGCCGGTCGGCGCTCGAAGGCGCATATCAGGGCCGATTCATCATCGTTGACCGCTTCCGACGGCTGTCGCGCGCGGTCGTGCCGGAGCCGCTCGTGATCGAGCGCGACACGAAGGCCCCGATCCCGTCGCTGGCGACGCTGGTCGAGACCGACGGCGGCGCGAGCACCCACGTCACGCTCAACGTCGAGGAAACCGCGAGCCGGTGGTACGAGGGCCAGCTCTCCATCGCCGGAACGCCGATCACCGGCGTGGTCCGCATCAGGAGCGGACCGATCGCCTTCACGGTGCCCCGGCCACGCGCGGAGGTGGAGACCGCAACCGTGCGCCTGGTCGACAACAGCGGAAACGTCTCCACGACCGCGCTCGCGGGCATCCTCGACGCGGCGACAACCTCGGGATAGCAGCACACGCACGTTCCTCGGCTAGGGGTTGGCGACTGCGGTGTATGCGACGCCTGCGTTATAGGAGCCCGCCTGCTGCGACAACGAGGGGTTGACGCGGTAGGACACGGTCACCTGGTCGCCGCCTGGAACAGCCGCCGAGTGCGAATGCAGGAGCGTCCCGGTGCTGTTGTCGAGCCCCACGTAGTTGAGCGATGCGTAGTCGGTCGCCGTGACGCCGGCGCCCCAGCGTACCGCGTCCTTGCCGGTGCCAGCAGTCAGGACCGTGAGGCCGCCGTAACCTGCCGTGGCCTCAGGCCACGGCGACGGCGAGCCCGGCGTGCCGGTCCAGTCCGCGATCGTGTCGACGAGGTTGGTATGCCGGAAGGTCCAGGCGTCATCCTGGTCGATAGCTGACACCGAGTATCCGGCTGCGTTCGTGGTGGTCACGGTCAGCACCGACGTGGCGGTACCGTCCATCCCCGCGATGAGCAGAGCAGGGGTGATCGCGGCGGACGCAGAGTCCACCGACAGGGACAGGCTCGCCGCCGTGAGCTCGAGTTGTCGCGTGACGGTCCAGGGTCCGGTCAGCCCACCGCCGTCCTCGCCCCGCGCGCGCCAGTAATAGGTACCCGCAGCGAGCGTCGGCGTGGTCCACGTGCCATTGGCTCCGTTCGCGATGCCCGACGCCGACGTGCCGGTCGCGGCCGGGTCGCCCGCTGCGGCACAGGCGGGGTCGGTGCAGATCTGGAAACGCAGCGTGCCCTGGTCGGCCGCGTCCGGATCAAGGAACGTCGCCTCGAGGGTTGGAGTGCCTGTGGCAAGCGACGCGCCCGCCACGGGTGACACGAGGGTGGGCGTCGACGGCGCCTGGTTTCCGTCGGCCGCGTAGGTGACGGACAGGTCGTGCACGACCGCGGTCCGGACGCGATACCGCGAGTTGTCGAAGCGGGCCCGCGCCCTCAGGTCCGTTCCAGGCGTCGCGAATACGTGCTGCACGCCCGGGGTCGCGGCGGCCCACGTGGCGCCACCGTCGGCCGAAAGGTCCCATGCGACTTCCGCGCCGTTTCGCACGACGGATACGTCCAGCGTCGCGCTCGCAACGGTCATCGCGGTGCGATTCAGCTTCCGCGTGACGATCGCCTGCGTGGGCATGAATCGAACGGTGCCTTGGTTGATCGCCACCAGTGCGCTGCCAGCGTCCGCTGCGCCCGCATCGGTGGTCGGGCAGCCCGCGACCACGTCGGCGCGGCCATCGGCGTTCGCGTCGGTTGCCAGCACCGCATCGCCACAGGTCGCGCCAGCGCCGCTGCCGCGAATGTCCCCGGCTGCGGCGAAGTTCGAGTTGTCGGCGCTCCGGCCGAACAGCAGGACGGCGCCCGCATCGCTGCCGGCCGCGTCGTCGCGAGGACATCCCACCAGCACGTCGTCGCGCCCATCGGCATTCAGGTCGCCGACGCCGACGTCGGAGCCACACTGGTCGTTCGCAGTGGGCGTGGAGTCGGCCAGGGCGGTGCCGGCAAACAGGCCAGTCGAGATGTTGCGGATGAAAACGACGGCGTTTCCGCCGTCCGGAACGCCACCGTCGTGGAGGCGACAACCAGTCACGACGTCGACGCGGCCATTGCCGTTGACGTCTCCGGTCTCGAGCTGCTCGCCGCACGCATCTCCCACGCCCGGGGCGGGATCGAGCATGGTCGTGCTTGCGTCGAACGCGGTGTTGCCGGCGTTGCGCAGGAAGCTCGCGACGCCACCCCCGTCGGCCGCCCCCGCGTCGAGTCCGGGGCATCCGACGAACACGTCCGCGCGGCCATCGGCGTTCGCGTCACCCGCCGCCACTCCGGTACCACAGCTGTCGCCGGCGCTTCCGCCGGCGCGCACGAGTTCGACGGGCGCTTCGAAGCCGCCGTTGCCGGGACTTCGTTGGACGACGAACGCGCTGCCGGCGTCGGCACCGGCAGCATCGCGGCTCGGGCATCCGACGATCACGTCGCCCAGGCCATCGCCGTTGACGTCGGCCACGTCGACGGCGGTTCCGCAGGCGTCGCCGACCGCGGCGGCTGCTCCGAGCAGGGGGACCGATACATCGAAGCCGGTATTGCCGCTATTTCGCAGGTATACGAGCACGTTGCCGGCCGCGGCTCCGGCAGTGTCGTCCTGTGGACAACCGACGACGATGTCGTCGCGCCCGTCGCCGTTGAGGTCGCCGACCTCGACTGAGCTGCCGCACGCGTCGCCGATCGCTGCTGCTCCATCGGTGAGCGTCACTCCGACCTGGAACGCCGCGTTGGTGGAATCGCGTGTCACGACCACCACGGCGCCGGCATCCGCGGCGGCGCCATCATCGGAGGGGCATCCGAGCACGACGTCTCCGCGCCCGTCGCCGTTGACGTCGCCGGCTGCAAGCTCGTCGCCGCACCGGTCTGCCGCACCAGGTCCCGGATCGCTCACGACCAGCGAGGCGTGCCAGGTGAAGATCGCGGCGCTGCCGACATCCGTCGCGCCGGTATCGTCCATGCAGCCAAGCACCATGTCGGAACGACCATCGCCGTGGATGTCCGCCATCGCCACGCCGCCGCCGCATGCGTCTCCGGCCGCAGCGTTCGGCAGCGCGATCGTTTGCCCCGGATCCCAGCCGGTGAGCGTGCTCCGCACGACCAGGCCCAAACCAGCACCTGAGGCAGACGTCGAATCGCCCGGGCAGCCGACCAGCAGATCGACGTTCTCGTCCGAATCCAGGTCGCCGGTCGCCGTCGCCGCGCCGCATTGGTCCCCCGCGGCGGCAGCCGGATCGGAAACGACGACCGCGGCCGCGAATGTCAGCGGGGCCCCTCCCGTTGATCGGAACGTGACCACGTTGCCTGAGTCGGCGCCTCCCCCGTCATCGCCGGGGCATCCGATGGCGACGTCCCCCCGTCCGTCGCCGTTGGCGTCACCGACGGCGACACCAGCGCCGCACTGGTCGCCGGCGGCGGCTGCGGGATCCGACAGCTGCACCGGCGCTGCGAACGCGACGGGACTCCCGACCACGCTCCTGAACGCGAGTGCGACTCCGGCGGTCGACGCGGCCCCGTTGTCAAATCTGCAGCCCATGACGACGTCTGCGCGCCCGTCGCCGTCGACGTCGCCAGCGGCAACCGAGCGTCCGCACTCCTCGTTCGCGGCGGGGGTGGCATCCACGAGCGTCACGGCAGCAGCGAAGCTGACGGGGCTTCCGCCGTTGCTCACGAATACGAGGGCGTGTCCCGCGTTCGTGCCACCAGTGTCGCCCTTGTCGCAGCCGACGACCACGTCGCCGACGCCGTCGCCATTGATGTCGGCGATCGCCAGCGAGGACCCGCACTCGGCCGCGGCGACCGGACCCGCAAGCACGACGCCAGCCAGGAACCCGTTGTTGGATCCGTTGCGCAGATAGACGACCGCGCTGCCGTTGTCGGTTCCGCTGACATCGTCGGAAGGGCATCCGGCTACGACGTCGGCGAGGCCGTCCCCGTTGACGTCGCCGGCGGCTACCGACGTGCCGCACAGATCGCCCGCGGCACCGGCGGGATGCTGCAGGCTCTCCGACGGATCGAATCCAACGTTGGTGGCGTTCCTCCTGCGAACGATCACCTCGCCGCGGTCCGCTTTGTTTGCTGCGCTGCCACCACCCCAGTCGCGCAACGGACATCCGATGATGACATCGGCCCGATCGTCTCCGTCGACGTCTCCGCCCGCCACCGCGGTGCCGCACCGGTCGTCGCCGATCGGGGACGAGTGGTTCAGTTCCGCCTGGAACCGCCGTTGCATCGTGTCGACCGTGATCGGCTCCGGAACGAGCGTCGTTCCACCTCGGATCACCACGTTGCCCGCGTCAGTCGCTCCGGTGTCGTCACGGTTGCAGCCCATTGCCACCTCGGCACGACCGTCGCCGTCGAAGTCAGCGCTTGCAAGCGAGGTGCCGCAGAAGTCGGAACTCACGGGCGACGGATCCAGGATCACGGTGCCGGTGTCGAATCCCGAGTTGGCGCCGTTGCGCTGGAACACGACAGCATTGCCAGCCTCGTTGGCTCCCGTGTCATCGCCCCAGCACCCCATCGCAACGTCGTCGCGCCCGTCGCCGTTGACGTCGCCTACGCTCACGGACTGACCGCAATAGTCCGAGGCCGACGGGTCTGGATCGAACAGCTCGCTCGCCGACCCGAAGCCCGTATCGTCGGCCCTCCAGGTCGCGGCAATGGCGACGCCGGCGAAGTTTGCGAGCACGTCATCGTTGTTGCAGCCCATCGCCACGTCCGCGCGGCCGTCGCCGTTCAGGTCGCCGGTCGCGGCTGACTGGCCGCATGCGTTGCCGATGGCGGGAGTGGGGTTGGGGAGGGCGACGCCTGCGAGGAACCCGTCGTTGGTGGCGTTTCGTCGAAAGGCGTATGTCGCTCCGGCGTTGGTCACGGCGCCGGGGTCGTCCATGCGGCAGCCCATGACGACATCGTCGCGGCCGTCCATGTCGAGGTCGCCTGCGGCTGCGGAGAACCCGCATTGGTCATCGGTGGCCGGCGCCGGGTTCGCGATCGCGTATCCCGCATCGAAACCGAGGTTGTCGGACGCTCGCTGGAACACGACGATGCGGCCCGGCCCGGTCGCGGGCGCCGGGATCGGGCAGCCGGCGATCACGTCGTCGCGCCCGTCGCCGTTCACGTCGCCGGCCGCGACCGAGTGCCCGCATTTTTCGCTCGCAACAGGTGACGGAGCGGCGAGTTCGATTGCGGCGGCGAAGGAGGGAATCGTGCCGCCGTTGCTGAGGTACACGGCGACGCGACCTGAGTCGGTGCCTGGACCGTCGTCATGCCGGCATCCGACCAGCACGTCGTCCAGGCCATTGCCGTCGACGTCTCCAACGGCGACGGACCAGCCACACTGGTCGCCCGTGGCGGGGGACGGGTTGGCGAGCTCCACGGGAGCTTCGAAGCCGGTGTTGGACGCGGCACGGGCATACACGAAGGCGGCGCCCGAGTCGACGATGCCCGGATCGTCGAGGTTACACCCCACGACCAGGTCCGGGAGCCCATCGCCGTTGACGTCTCCCGTCGCGAGCGACCGTGCGCATTCATCCGAGATCGCGGCGAATGGATTGCCGAGGAACATGCCGCCGAAGGACGTGGGGCCGCGTGACTGCAGCTGCCCCAGACTGTCATTCCAGAAGCCGGCGCCTGCGGCGGTGGCATCCACTCCCAGATCACTCCTGTCGGTGGCGGCCGTCGCCGCAGCCGGGAATCCCGATACGAGCACAAGTGCGAGCGCGATGGCCACGAGCACCCCGCTGGCGTGACGCGGCGGTCGCATGTGCGCACGACCACAGGCATGGCTAGCAGGGGCTGGGCGGGGACGGAAGAGCACGAGGATCTATCGGCCCCACGCGCGCACCACTATAGGATGATTAGATCGACGTACAACGTATTTTGGGGCCTGGCGGTGAAGCGACGCGAACGTATCGGAAACCCGAGGTGGACCCGGTATCTGATACGACGTAGCCCCGCCGAAGCGGGGCTACGATCCACCGATCTGGTTGCGCAGTCGCGGTATCGTTACCGGCCCGGTCCGCGACTGCGGAGCATCAGTTGCACTTGAGCTTTTCCTTGGGCGTCCCGTCCTTGAAGTAACAGGGGTCCAGCAGCAGGATCTCAGCGGAAGCGGCGGCGGGGATCGCGAGAGCAGTCATCGTGAACACAGTCGCGAGCGCCAGGCTGATTCGCTTCTTCATGGTGTTTTCCTCGGGTCGAACGACAAGATGCCTCCATCCTGCGCGTCGCTCCGACGTTCAAACCTGTGCATGGGCCGTGCGCCCAGCACAACAAAAAACACGGCCCCGACAGAGCCGGGGCCGTGCACCTAATTTCATGTCACGAGGATCAGCCGTTGCACTTCAGCTTTTCCTTCGGGGTTCCATTCTGGGTGTAACACGGATCCAGCAGCAGGTCGGCGGACGCGGTGGCGGGAATTGCAAGTGCGGTGATCGTGAACATGGTGACGAACAGCAGGCTGATGCGCTTCTTCATGGATATTTCCCCTCTGGAGGTTCGCTTTTTCGGAGACCCGCGAGCCGAGCCGACTTTGAATATCGGCAATATGTTAGGATCCTATAGGGAAGAAACACAACAAGCTGCAGCACTGGCAGCGCCCAAAAGCAGCCGATCCACCGGATTGCGAAACGCAGCCCGGATAACTTGCCGATGTCGTAGCGCTGGTCCGCAATTGGTATCAGTTCCGGCACCGCGAGCGCCGAACCGTTGAGCAGCCTGCACCGTAGGGGCCGACCCGGCCGCATTCGTACAGGGCGCCCCGGAATCCGCTAACGCAAGGATACCGGGTGCCTCGCGACCATTGGGTGGAGAAGACGTGTTCTGGAATACCGGACACGTTCACCAACGAAACGATGGATCGGATGTTCCGTGCAGTTCCCCCGTACCGTGCGCAGCGTGCTCATGCTGTTTGCCGCCTTGTTCGCCCTGGCGCTCCCCACGACGGCTTCGGCAGCCGCCGCGCGTGTACCGCTCGGCACTGCGAGTGCATATGCAGTGCTCGGCGGCAGCACCATCACGAACACCGGCCCCTCGGTGCTCAACGGTGACCTGGGCCTGGCTCCCGGAACGTCGGTGACCGGCTTCCCGCCAGGCATCGTCAACGGGACGATGCACGTCACCGACGCCGCTGCCGTGCAGGCACAGGCAGACCTCACAGCTGCCTACCTCGATGCCGCTGGTCGGCCACTCACGGCCACGGCCCCGTCTGACCTGGGCGGCTCGACGTTCGTGTCCGGCGTCTACCGCACCGGCGCGGTCCCCGCCCTGCAGCTGACGGGCAACGTCACGCTCGACGCACAGGGCGACGCAAACGCCGTCTTCATCTTCCAGATCGCGTCGACGTTCACCACGGCATCCAACGCCTCGGTCACGCTGATCAACGGCGCGCAGTCCTGCAACGTGTACTGGCAGGTCGGCAGCTCCGCGACGATCGGTACCAGCACGACGATGCGTGGCAACGTGCTGGCGCTCACGTCGATCACCGCGAATACCGCCGCAACGATCGACGGTCGACTGCTCGCTCGCAACGGCGCCGTGACGCTCGACACCAACACGATCACCCGCGCGCAGTGCGCGGCGGGCACGACTGGCGTCGACGACGGCGGTGGCGGCGGTGGCGTCGTCGGTGGCGGCCCCGACGGTGGCGGTGGTGGCGGTGGCGGTCCCGACGGGGACGGTGGCGGTGTCGTCGGCACCGATCGCACCGGGCCGATCGTCTACGTGTCGCATCCGCTTCGCGGAGCCGCCTGCCAGACCCGCGACTTCACGACGAGGATCGCGCTGCGCGACCGTGCCGGCGTGCGCCGCATGATCGTCTATCTCGATGGTCGCCGACTGCGAACGACCAGCCAGTCGCGCATCTGGCTGACCGTCCGCCTCCGGGGACTGTCGATCGGGCGCCATCGCCTCACGGTGTTCGCGTGGGATCGCGCCGGCAACCGCTCGTCGGCCACGCGCAGCTTCGCGCGCTGCGCGGTGCAGCTCGCCGCACCGCGCTACACGGGATGAGGCTGCGTCGCCGCGCAGTCGCGCTCACGCGCGTGCTCGGGATCGCCGGTGCGGTCCTGGCATGCGCCGTGACGGGTGCATCCGCCGCTGACGCGGCTGCACCCCCGGCCTCGGCAGAGCCGACGCCGGTCGCGCCAGAGCCCGCGCTCACCGATGGCCGGACGTATGCGCACTGGTCGCATCCGGCCGCGATCGGCGCCGTACGCAGCGCACCACGCGCGAATGCACGCCTCGTGGCGCGCCTGCGACTGGACACCGAAAGCGGCGCACCCGAGGTCTACCCGCTGCTGCGGGCGGCCCGCGACGCCGCCGGCCGGCGCTGGCTGCAGGTCGGCATCCCCGGGCGCCCGAACGGCCGCACCGGCTGGGTGCGCGAAGACGCACTCGGTCCGCCCTACCGCGTGGAGACACGCCTCGTCGTCGACCGCACTCGCCTGCGCGCGACGCTCACCCGCCGCGGCCGCGTCATCTGGACCGCCCGCATCGGCGTGGGCGCGGCTGCGACACCGACCCCGCCAGGCTCCTTCTGGATCCGCGAGAAGCTGCGTGTGACGGCAGGCAGCTCCTACGGCCCGCGTGCGTTCGGCACGAGCAGCTACTCGGTGCTGTCGGACTGGCCCGGCGGCGGCGTGATCGGCGTCCACGGAACCAATCAGCCCGGCCTGATCCCCGGCCGCCCGTCCCACGGCTGCATTCGCCTTCGCAACCACGACGTGATCCGCCTCTTCACGCTGATGCCGATCGGAACCCCCATGCTCGTGCGATGAGCATGAAGCACGGATAGTTGCGCCCCACAGAAATTGACAGAACCGGCATGCAACGCCGATTTCCGTCGGTTACCTCTCGCCCGTTCACGGTATAGGGGGTGCGCGTGGCTTCATGGCCGCGTATCGGTGCGCCGGCCCGTCCGTGGCCGGGAGAGGGTGACCCAGGAGCAGAGGATGCAGGCGAAGCACGCGACCACCGACGAGCGCACCGCGCATGAGCGACGGCCCGGACGGATGGTCCTGACGCTGCTCGTCATCGCCATCTCGCTGTTCGTCGCGGCATGCGGCGGGGGCGACGATGATGACGAGAAGGACGACCCCGCCAACGCCCAGGCGGAGCTGGAGTTCCCCGAGACGTTCCCGGCGTTCGGCGAGTCGTACCTGACCGCATTGCCGCGCGAGCACTGGATCACCAACGGTGGCACGGTGTTCAACCAGCGCTTTTCGCCCCTCGACGAGATCAATGACGGCAACGTGAAGGACCTCAAGGCCGAGTGGAAGCTCGACCTGCAGTCCGGCACCGAAGCCAAGTACTCGCACGAGGCCCAGCCGATCGTCTACGGCGACACCGCCTACGTTCCGACCGGTGAGGACGACGTGTTCGCGATCGACATCGAGTCGGGCGAGACCAAGTGGAAGTACGAAGGCGAGCTCGACCCCAACATCTCGACGGTCTGCTGCGGATGGCTCAGCCGCGGCGTCGGCATCGGCGAAGGCAAGGTCTTCATCGGCAAGCTCGACGGCATGATGGTGGCGCTCGACCAGGAAACCGGCGAGGTCGAGTGGGAGACGGAAGTCACCCATTGGAAGAAGGCCAACGGCGGCATCACCCACGCGCCGCTCTACTACGACGGCATGGTCTACACCGGCATCACTGGCGGTGAGTTCGGCGTGCGTGGCAAGGTCGTCGCGCTCGACGCCGACACCGGCGAGGAGGAGTGGACGTTCTTCACCACCGCCGGCCCCGACGACGAATCGCCCTGCAACGAGGGCGATGGGTGTGAGACCGCCGGCGAGAGCTGGGAGGGCGACAGCTACCTGACCGGCGGCGCGCCGGTGTGGCAGACACCGTCGGTCGATCCCGAGCTCGGGATGCTGTACTTCACCACCGGCAACGCCAATCCGGACGTCGACGGTTCCGAGCGCGGCGGCGCCAACCTCTACGCCGCATCCTTCGTCGCGCTGGACCTGAAGACCGGCGAGTACGAGTGGCATTACCAGACCGTCCACCACGACATCTGGGATTACGACCAGCCGAGCCCGACGATCCTCTACGACGCCGAGATCGACGGCGAGACGGTGCCGGCGATCGCACAGGCCGCCAAGACGGGCTGGCTGTACGCGCTCAATCGCGAGACCGGTGAGCCGATCTGGGACATCAAGGAAACACCGGTCGCGCAGAACAAGCAGCAGAAGACGCATGCGACGCAGCCGATCCCGCAGTACGAGGGCTTCGCCGACCACGACATCAGCGACGTGGAATTCAACTCGATCAAGAAGCTCGTGGCCGCCAACCCCGAAGGAAAGGGCCTCAAGGTGATCCGCGGCGACAAGACGCCCGAAGGCGCGGTGTTCAACCCCGCCGGCGACGGCCAGGTGACGGTGGTCGCGCCGGGCGCGACCGGCGGCACGAACTGGCCGCCGTCGAGCTACAACCCGGAGGAGGACCTCATCTTCGTCTGCAGCCTCGACGGCGTCTCGGGCATCTATCCGTCCGGCGTCGAGGAGTTCGTCGAAGGCCAGGTCCGCCTGGGCTCGATCCTGACCGTCCTACCGTTCGGCAGCACGCAGGGACATCTCACCGCGATCGATTCCAACACGGGCGAGATCAAGTGGAAGTTCGCGATGGAAGACAAGACCTCGTGCTACTCCGGTTCCACGACCACCGCGGGCAACCTCGTGTTCGTCGGCCAGAACGACGGTCGGCTGCTGGCGCTCAGCGCCGACGAGGGCGAGAAGCTCTGGGAGTTCCAGACCGGGGCAGGTGCCAACAGCACAGTCACGACGTTCGAGAAGGACGGAAAGCAGTACGTGATGTTCGTCGCGGGCGGCAACTCGCTCGCGGCCTCGCCGCACGGCGACAACCTGTGGCTGTTCTCGCTCGAAGGCACCGGCGAGTCGCTCAAGGGCATCGAGAGCGGTGCGGCCAAGGGCGGCGTGGATCACTTCGACAACGAAGAGCCGCAGGGCGAGGGCGACGGCGAGGACCCGACCACCGACGAGGGCAAGGACGCGGAGACCAGCGGCACGAAGAAGGCGGGCGACATCGCCAATGGCGAGAGCATCTTTGCCGCCAACTGCTCCGTCTGCCACGGACTGTCGGGCAAGGGCGCGCAGGGTGGACCGCCGGTCACCGGAGTCACGAACGTCGACCAGATCATGCTGCAGGTCGCTGAGGGCGGCAGCGGAATGCCGGCGTTCGGCGACCAGCTCTCGGAGCAGGAGGTCATCGACGTGGCGACCTACGTCGCGGAGAGCCTCGCGAACTAGGCGTCGCCGGACATCGTCAGCTTCAGCGTGGGGCCCGCGTCGTCCGAGCGATGTACGCGGGCCTCGGCGTTGCCGGGGCGTGTGCCGCCGCGAGCGCCGCATCGCGATCGGTCAGGAGCGCGGCGTGGTGTGGCGACAGGTGACAGACCGGATCAGTGGCGGCAGCGTCGCCAGTGAGTGCGAATGCCTGACAGCGGCACCCGCCGTGGTCGACGTGCTGGCGCTGCAGCGGGCACGTGCGACACGGCTCCTGCATCCAGTCGATGCCCCGGAACCGATTGAACAGCTCCGACTCGAACCAGATCCGCTCGAGCGACGAGTCGCGCACGTTCTCGACGGGCAGGTCAGGGAGCGTCGCCGCGGACTGACACGGAAGCACGCGGCCGGTGGGATCGATGATGATCGCCTCGGCGCCCCACCCGCCCATGCAGGGCTTGGGCAGGTCCTCGAACAGGTCGGGCAGCACCCACAGGATGTCCATTGACGCTCCGAGCCGCTCACGTGCGTCGAACACGACACGTTCGGCGCGTTCGACCTGACCGGCATCGGGCAGCAGCGCGGCACGGTTGAGGGCTGCCCAGCCGTGGTACTGCGCGTTCGCGAGTTCGAGGCGGCGTGCCCCCAGCTCCTCCGCGAGCGCGATGATCGCCTCGACATCGTCGAGGTTGTCGCGGTGCAGCACCACGTTGACGGTGAGCGGCATGCCCAGCTCGACCACGAGCGCCGCCGCGCGCAGCTTGAGGTCGTAGGCGACGGCGCCGCCGATCGCATCCGAGCGCTGCGGGTCGGCGTGCTGGAAGCTGACCTGGACATGGTCGAGGCCCGCCTCCTGAAGCGCCGGCAGCCGCTCGTCGAGCGCGGGCACGGCCGACGTGACGAGCGTCGAATAGAGCCCGGCGTCGCGAGCGGCACTGCACAGCTGCTCGAGATCGCGACGAAGCAGCGGCTCGCCGCCCGTCAGCGCCAGCTGCAGCACACCGAGGCGTGCCGCCTCGCCGAACACGCGGGTCCAGTGCTCGGTCTCCAGCTCCGCGCTGCGGCGCGTGCCGACGATGCTGGTCGGGTTGGAGCAGTACGGACAGTGCAGCGGACACACATACGACAGCTCCGCGACGAGCATCAGTGGGTACGCGATGGGTGCGGGCTCAGCCATCGGCCGGCTCCAGCAGTCCCTGCTCCGCGACTCCCTCGAGCAGTTCGACGACGTCGTCGAGCAGGTCGTCGGCGCCATATGCGGTGGCGAGCTCGGTCGCGATGTCGACGACCGTGCGCGTCCCGTCGCACAGCGCCAGCACGGCGGCGGCGGTGTCGTTGAGCACGAGCGCCCCCTCGGGAAACAGCAGTACGTCGCGTTCGCGAACGCTGTCACGGTGCAGGCGCACGCCGGTGGCGAGCGCAGGTCGATGGGTCACCGGATCGATCACGCTCGAGCCTGTGGTCGCGTGTCACCCGCGTCGATCGCGTCGAGCTGGGCCCAGAGCAGGTCGCACTTGAACCCGAGCGCGGCGACGGCCGCTTCCTGCTGGTCGCGGCGCGTGCAGTGCGCGAGCACGAGCTCCAGCGCCTCCTGCGCGTCGACGGGTGCGAGCTTGAGGCGGGTGCGGAAGTACTCGAAGCCGGCCGGGTCGATCCACGTGTAGTGACGTTCCATCGCTTCGAGCCGCACCCGGATCGCGTCGGGTCCGAACAGCTCGGTGAGCGAGGACGCCACGGCGATGATCCACGGCTCGCGGCGGCAGAACTCCAGGTAGGCGTCGACTGCGAAGCGCACGCCCGGCAGCAGGTGGCGCTCGTCGAGCATCTCGGCGCGGGGCACGCCGATCGCCTCGCCCAGTCGCAGCCACGATTCGATGCCACCGTCCTGTGTCTGGGTGCCGTCATGGTCGATGATCCGGCTGATCCAGGCGCGCCGCACTTGCGGGTCGGGGCAGTTGGCGAGGATCGCAGCATCCTTGCGCGGGATCACCTGCTGGTAGGCGAAGCGGTTGGCGACCCAGCGCTGGAGCTCCTCGCGCGAGAGCTCACCGGCGTTCATGCGCTGATGGAAGGGGTGCAGGTCGTGGTAGGCGGCGCCGTGCGCGCGCAGCCGCATCACGAACTCGTCGGGGGTCCAGGGCTCGTTCACGCGTGGATCTCCATGCCGTCATGCCCGACGTCGATGCCGAGCTCGTCGAGCTGCGCGCGCTCGGGTCCGTGCGCAAGCAGGATCGGATTCGAATTGTTGATGTGCACGAGCACGACTCGCGCCGCGAGCTGCGCGAGCCGCTGCGCGGTCCCGTCGGGTCCGGTCAGCGGCAGGTGCCCCATCTGCGTCGCCGTGCGCGGGTTGGGTGCACCATGGCGCCCGAGCTCGTCGTCGCTCCAGAAGGTACCGTCGACGAGTGCGACGTCGCTCTCGTTCAGGCGCTGTTCGAGCGAGTCGCTCCAGGACTCGATCGTGGGGCAGTACGTGATGCGCCGCCCGCCGGCATGCAGGGTGACTCCGATCGACGTGCCCGGCCCGCCGGCAGAACGCTGGTAGCGCGGCGCGTCATGGCCGGTGGTGAACGCCTCGATCGTCACGTCGCCGAAGCCGGCGGGCGCGGTCGGGTCGTCGGCGAAGAGCTCGCGCCAGTCGATGCCGCACCAGTCGTCGAGCATCCGCAGCAGTGGCCAGTCGTCCTGCAGCGCGCGATGCGCCGGCTCGGTGCTGTACAGCGGCAGCGGAGCGTCACCTTCGCGCAGCAGCAGCAGTCCGGATGCGTGGTCGATCTCGGCGTCGGTGAGCAGCACGCCGCCCACGGGTGACGCGCGCACCACGTCGTCGCCCACGGCCGGCTCGAGCAGCTCGAGCTGGCGGTGCACGTCGGGCGAGGCGTTGACCAGCAGCCATGGGTCGGTGTCGCTGCCGCGCACGGCGAGCGAGGACTGCATGCGTCGTTCGGTGCCGGGTGCGCCGTCGCGCACGGCGCGACATACCGCGCACCAGCAGTTCCATTGCGGCGACCCGCCACCTGCCGCTGATCCGAGGATTCGTACCTGCATGGCCGCACGATATGCGACGGGGCCGCCGCGGCGATGCCGCGACGACCCCGAAGCAGCATTCGCCGCACGCTAGCGCGCGTGGCGATACAGCGTGACTTCCATCGCAAGCTGGAGCTTGGTGAACGTCGGCTTGGTCCAGGTCATGTGGATCCTTCCTGGTCGGCGGTGGCCCGATCCGGATCGTGATCACCGTCGGTGTACACGGGTGATTCCCACTCGACGCCAGATTCATCGCTGCCGCGACATGCGAATCGTCGCAAGAGCGAAACACGCGACACCCAGCACTGCCAGCAGCGCCACTTCCAGCCACGCGGGAAGCGGCCAGTCGCCCCATGTGACGCGCAGTTCGGGCGGCACCAGCCAGACCTGTTGCCCGACGGGCTCGCCGAACTGCAGCGACGGGAACACGACGCGCCGCATCGGGTCGACTGCATAGGCGACGGGATTGAGCCGGGTCAGCACCGCAAGCCAGCTGGGCAGGCCGCTCAGGGGAAAGAGCGCTCCCGACGCGAGCAGCATCGGCAGCGCGACCAGGTTGATGCGCGACATGTAGGTCTGAAACTGCATCGCGCCGGCGGCGAGCACCAGGCCGGCGGCCACGAGCACGAACCCGAGCAGCGCCGCGAGGCCGAGCAGTCCGGCGACCATCTGCACCGAGTAGGGAACGTCCGCGAACGGGGCCGCGGCGACCACGACTGCGCCGTGCAACGCCGCGACCGTGGCGCCGCCGAGGCACTTGCCGAGCACGATCGACGAGCGTCGCACGGGTGCGGCGAGCATCACGCGCAGGAACCCGAACTCGCGGTCGTAGACCACCGAGCCGGCGGCGAAGAACGCGGGCATGATGACCGCCATCGCCACCGCCCCCGGGAACACGTACGTGCGGTAGTCGAGCCCGCCGACGGCCTGCGTGGCGACGTCCAGACCGGTTCCGAGGATCGCGAGGATCGCCAGCGGCTGCACGAGCGTGACGAGCAGGCGCGCTGGGTTGCGGCGGAACATCAGCAGCTCGCGATGCCAGACCATCGCCACGGTGCGTGCCTCGCGCATCATCTCGGCCCCGACCGCTGCCGGTCCGTGCGCCGACCCTCGTCGCGCCGGCTCGGCGCAGCGTCCGCATCGTCGCGGCCCAGCCCGCGCCCGGTGAGCGCCAGGTACACGTCGTCCAGGGTCGCGTCCGGGCCGTGCGCGTCACGCAGCGCCGTGGGAGTGTCGCAGGCGACGATCCGCCCGGCGTCCATGATCGCCACGCGAGTGCAGTCGTCGGCCTCGGCCAGGTAATGCGTCGTGAGCAGCACGGTCAGCCCATGGTCGGAGCGCAGCTGGGTGAGCTGGTCGGCGAACGCCGCCCGAGCGCGGGGATCCAGTCCGACGCTTGGCTCGTCCAGGAACAGCACCTGTGGCTGCGAGACGAGGCTGCGAGCCAGTTCGACGCGGCGTCGCAGACCACCCGACAGCGTGCGCACGAGCGCATCGCGGCGGTCGCCGAGCGTGAATCGTTCGAGCAGCTCGTCGATTCGGCTGCGTGCCATGCGACGCGGCAGGTCATGCAGCGCGGCGTGAAAGCGCAGGTTCTCGGCGACGGTCAGGTGGATGTCCAGCGTGGGATCCTGGTAGACGATCCCGATTCGTTCGCGCACCGTGCGCGGCTCGCGCTGCACGTCCGCCCCTGCGACCGTCGCCGTCCCGGAATCCGGGCGGATGAGGGTGGTCAGCATGCCGATCGTCGTGGTCTTGCCGGCGCCGTTGGGGCCGAGCAGCGCGAACGACTCGCCGCGCGCCACCGTCAGGTCCAGCGCGTCGACCGCGCGCAGGTCGCCGTAGATGCGCGTCAGGCCGATCGTATGGATGGCGGGCTCGTCGCTCATGAACGCCCCCCGG
>JBBQUY010000022.1:0-45330 GCA_038212015.1 Gaiellales bacterium
GTCGTCGGACGCCTCCCAGTTCTCCTCGAGGTCGCGCTTCTTCTGGACGAGCTTGCGCTCCTGGTCGCGCAGGTTGGCGGCGTTCTCGAACTCCTGCTGCTCGATCGCCCGCTCCTTGTCGCGGCGGACGGTCTCGATCTCGCTCTCCAGCTCCTTGTAGCGAGGCGGGGACGTCATCGTCTTGATGCGCAGCCTGGATGCGGCCTCGTCGATGAGGTCGATCGCCTTGTCCGGGAGCTGGCGCTCCTGGATGTAGCGGTCGGCCAGCACGCACGCGGCCTCGAGTGCCTCGTCGGTGATCTTCACGCGATGGTGCTGCTCGTAGCGCTCGCGCAGTCCCTTGAGGATGAGGACGGCGTCCTCGATGTTCGGCGGCTCGACCCGGACCTGCTGGAAACGTCGCTCCAGCGCGGAATCCTTCTCGACATACTTGCGGTACTCGTCGAGCGTCGTCGCGCCGATCGTCTGGAGCTCGCCTCGAGCGAGCGCCGGCTTGAGGATCGAGGCCGCGTCGATCGCGCCCTCGGCCGCGCCCGCACCGACGAGGTTGTGGAGCTCGTCGATGAACAGGACGATGTCACCGCGCTGGGTGATCTCCTTCATGACCTTCTTGAGGCGCTCTTCGAACTCACCGCGGTACTTGGAGCCCGCGACGAGCGCTGCGAGGTCGAGCGTGTAGATCTGCTTGTCGCGCAGCAGTTCCGGCACCTGACCGGTGGTGATGCGCTGCGCCAGGCCTTCGACGACGGCCGTCTTGCCGACGCCCGGCTCGCCGATGAGCACCGGATTGTTCTTGGTTCGGCGCGACAGGATCTGCATGACGCGCTCGATTTCCTGCTGTCGTCCGACAACGGGATCGAGCTTGCCATCCTGGGCGAGTTTGGTGAGGTTGCGCCCGAACTGGTCGAGCAGCTTGGAGCTGCCGCCCTTGCCGGACTTGCCACCTGCAGCCGCGCCCTCGCCTGATGCGCCCGAGCCACGCTGCTGTCGGCCAGGGCCGCTCAGCATGCGAATGATCTCGTTGCGGATCTTCTCCGCGTCGGCATCGAAGTCGAGCAGGATGCGCGCTGCGACGCCCTCGTTCTCGCGAACCAGCCCGAGCAGGATGTGCTCGGTGCCGATGTAGTTGTGGCCGAGGCTCAGCGCCTCGCGCAGTGCGAGCTCGAGGACCTTCTTGGCGCGCGGCGTGAACGGAATCTGTCCGCTGGTCGCCTCGTCCCCCTGGCCGACGATGCGCGCAACCTGCTGGCGCACTTCCTCGACGGTGATGTCGAGCGAATCCAGCACGCGGGCCGCCAGGCCCTCTTCCTCGCGAAGGAGGCCGAGCAGGATGTGCTCGGTACCGATGTAGTTGTGCTTGAGCGCACGGGCTTCGTCCTGTGCCAGGACAACGACCTGCCTCGCTCGCTCCGTGAAGCGTTCGAACATGGTGTCCTCCCTCCCTCGCCTTGTGCGAGTGCGGAAATGCCCCCGGGTGGAGCGTCTCCAAAATCCTGTACGGTCCGTTCGCGCGGTGGCTTGAACGCAGTCCCCATCGAATGGGGTCCGTGTTGGCACCTTACCCCCGTCGTCAAATCCGGCAAACGCCTTCCGAAGACGTTTGGAAACCGGCTGGAAAGACTTCGGAATTGCCGGGAAAGCGGCGCGGAATCGTCAGGCGTCGACGCCTGCAAGCGCCTGACTGCGCATCCACTGCTCGAAGCTCGTCTGCGGAGCCTCGTGCTCGCGACCGCGGCGCTTGTCGATCGCGCGCAGCAGCTCGACGTGCGCATCCTCGGATCGCTGCTCGGCGCGGAGCACCACTCCCTGCACGTATTCCCACCGCTCGACGACATTGCGGGCGATCGTGTCCTGCAGCTCCTGGTAGTCGCGCTGGCGTTCGACCTCGCGGCGGCGCGTCTCCTCGCGGCGCTCCTCGCTGCGTCGCTCCTCGATCCTGCGCTCCTCGCGCGCACGCGCTCCGGACAGGTCGTGCCGGTTCGTCCACGTGAACTCGGACACGTCCTTCGCGATCGCCTTGACGCGACGATCGGCGCCCGCGCGCCCGCTCACGCGCTCCCGAGCGATCGCCGCGGCTCCGACGAGGCGCTCTACGACCTGGTCGCTCGCCCCACTGCGCTTGGCGGCCGTACCGACCCGAACGACCTCCGCAGCTTCGGCGCCGCCGGCGAACGCCGCGCGGACGGTGCGCGCTCCGGCATCGGTGAGCGCGCCGTTGCTGCTCGAATCCACGATCGTGGCGAGCTTGTCGACGTATGCCACCTGGTCGTCGACGAGCCGCCCGAGCTCGGCCAGCTTGGCGGCGGCGGTGGGGTCGCCCGTGGTTCGTGCGACCACGCTGGCCGCGTCACGGGTGGCGACGAGCACATCGAGGCGTGCGGCCGCGCGAGTGGCATCGACCACGACACGCTGTGCGAAGGCTTCCGCATCTGCTGGCGTCGTCGGCACGAACGTTGCCGGATCCCAGCCGGTTTCGGCCGACGGAAGCAGCTCCGCCATCGGAAAGTCGGTTCGCAGCGCCGCATCGATGTTCGTGAAGCGCGCTTCTGCCTGCGCGACCAGCAGGCGCTGGACCGTCGCTTCGTCGCGGATCAGTCCGGTCGATGCATCGAACACGGTCGTCGCGACAGGTGCGGCATTTGCACCGGTCGGCACGCCGGGCGTCGCTATGGCAACGTCGTGAACCGTCTCGGACGCGGCGAGGCTCTGCTGGCTCGCCGCGAGCTGCGCAGCGATCTCGGGATCGTCGAACTCGCCACTGGCGTAGCGCTGCATGTAGCCGCCGAGCTCGACGCGCACGGACGCGAACACGCCCAGTGGCGCCTGTTCCCCCATTCCGTTGACGATGCCGGTCATGACCGACGTCCCTCCGTCACCTGCGATCGCGCGCTCCCCCGAGCGTTCGACCGCGTCCCCTCGTCATGTCCCTAGCCTGCCTGTCGCTGCTGCGCCTGCTGTGCGGACAGCTGCTCCAGCCAATTCCTGAATTCGGCGTCCAGGCGCGCCTGTCGCGTCTCTGCCGCAGTATCGGAGGCCACTCGCTCCGAACGCACCTTCTCGATGCGCTCCTCCTCGATGCGGTTCTCCTCGTACTTGCGATCGCTCTCACGCCACATCTCGCGGTCCTTCTCGGAGGAGTCCCGCAGCGAATCCATCATCATGTAGTTGTTCAGGATGACGCGCGCCATGTCCTTGAGGCGCGAGCTGCCGCCGGGCGTCTTCTCCTGCTCGACGGCGAGCTCCATCGCACCGACGATGACCTTGATGTCTTCTTCGCTGGTGCCCTCGGCCCGCAGGTTGGCGACGATCTCGTCGACGGGCATGTCGCCGCTGTCGCGCATCGAGCCACCGGCCAGCGCGTCTTCACCGGCTTCGGTGACCTGGCCGTCGGACTGGCGATCGACGACCTTGGCGAGCTTCTCGACGTACGCGGACTGGCGGCCGTAGGCCGCTTCGAGGTCGGCGACGAGCTTCTGGACGTCGGCGCCGGCGCCCTGCGACAGCTCGAACTTCGCCGCGCTGAGCTGCGTCTTGATGATCTCGAGTCGGGCGGCCGCTTCGGTCGCGTCGATCACGAGTCGATGCGCGAGCGCCTCGGCCTGCTGCCTGGTCTGCGGCACGAAGGTGTCCGGATCCCACGAGCCCGTGGAGGCGGAGACCAGCTGCGTCGCGAGCGGGAAGTCCGTCGCCAGCGATGCGGAGATGTTCTTGAGGCGCGCCTCGCTCTGACGCACGCGAACCGCGTACAGCTCGCGCTGCTCGGAGACCGCGATCGACGTGGCGTCCGGCGCTGCGTTGGATCCCCGGATCTCGCCGGTCTCGCCGCCGCCCGTCACGTCGCCGGGAACGTCGCCACCGATGCCAGTGCCTGCGCCGGCGGCGTCGCCGGTTCCGGTGCCCGTGCCCGTGCCCGTGCCGGGCACGCCGCCCGTACCGACCGGCTTCGCGGCCTCCTGCGCGACGCGCAGGCGCTGCAGTGCAGCCTGCTCTTCGAGCGCGAGCGTGCGGTCGTCGAACTCGCCCGATGCGCCTCGCTGGTACACGTCCGTGAACGTGGAGGAAAATTCAGTCTGGAAGACCGTGCCGAAGCGGCTGGCGACCTGCGAGGCAGCACTCGGCGCGCCGGGCTGCTGCCCGGTTCCGAGCGTCGGCTGCTGTCCGTTCGCCCCGTAAGGCGAGCGGTTGCCGACGACTGCCGTGATGTCGTTGAGCAACGACACGCTGCGTGGTCCCCTCTCGGGCCTCGCGACGCGGTGGCATCCCCTCGATGCACGTCCATCCATGTTGTGTGCGAACGACTGCCTCTGCGCGTCCTGCGCTGCCGTTCAAAGGTTCCCCACCGGTTCGAGACCGGTTCTTCCCCAGTGAGGAGTCGCCAGGTCGTCAGACTCGGAGCTTCCTCGTCTGAGTGTCGTGAGTCGGACGCGATTCGTTTCAGACGCGGGCGGTCAGCGTGTCCCCCGCCCTTCCGCCCTACCAACTTCATCGACGAAACGTGCACATGGTCCGACGTGTGTCGACCAGGTTCGAGGGTGCCGCACGCCCCACCGACTTCATCGACGAAACGTGCACATGGTCCGAGCTGCGTCGACCAAGTTCGAGGGTGACATCGCGAACTCGGTCAGACGAAGAGCTGACCGAAGAAGAACGCGACGTCGGCGAGGATGCCCCGATTCGATCCGCCGTCGCCAGCCTTCGAGTCCTTGGGCGGCTTGATGCGTCCGCGCAGGATGTCGAGCTCGGTCGCGTCGAGCCAGACGCCGTGCTGGGCGCACCAGTCGATCTCGGTGGACGTGCGCCCGTCGCGGGCGGTGCGCAGCGGGTCGGCGCAGTACGGGCAGCGACGATCGGCGCGCTGGCGAACCGCGTCGACCGGAAGCCCACCCGCCTCGGTCGCGGCCTGTCCGGGCCGGACGAGCGCATGCAGGTCGAGCGCCCCGATCCACATGCCGCCACATGAGCTGCAGCTGCGCACGTCGCAGCCATCGACCTCGTCGACGACGAGCAGTTCGGCGCAGACGGGGCAGCGAGCAGTTGACATGTCAGTCGACCTCCACGCGGGTGTCGAGCCAGAACGGCTTCTGCAGCGCGACGTCGACGCACGGCTTCGGCTGGAGCGGGTCGGCCGCTCCCGAGCGCAGTGCATCGATGCGCGAGCTGGCTGCGACCAGCGATGCATCCGCGACGTCGCCGCCGACGAACGAGCAGCCCTGGCGAAGTGCGGCGACCGCCGCCGACCCTGACCCGAGGAACGGGTCGCACACGACGACGTCACTCGCGGCGCGCGGACCGATCGATGCGGCGATCATGGCCTCGAACAGCTCGATCGGCTTCTGGGTGGGGTAGCCGGCGCGGTGCACGCGGCGGATGCGCCACACGTCGGACACGTCGCGGCGCGAGAGCTTGGCCTTGCCGGTCGTGACGTAGAGCACGAACTCGCTCTGGCGGCGGAAGTGGTGTCCCATCCCGATCGCGACCTTGTCCCACGTGATCACGTTCTTGACGTGGAAGTACTCGCGCACGATCGACCCGAGCGTCAACATCGAGTACGCGTCGAACATCAGGAACGCGGCGCGATCGGGGCCGAGCACGCGCGCGAC
This sequence comes from Gaiellales bacterium, assembly GCA_038212015.1. GTDB lineage: Bacteria > Actinomycetota > Thermoleophilia > Gaiellales > SKUG01 > JAGQUL01. The sequence continues at coordinate 5,601 of JBBQUY010000022.1, forward strand.
CTCGGCGCAGAACGTCGCGTAGTTCTCGGGGCTGTCGTCGAACTCGTCGAACCAGCGCTTGCCGTCCCCGCGCTGCTGGTACTTGCCGACGATGCGGCCCTTGCCGAGCATGAGGTGCCGGTTCATCCCGTTGTAGGCGGGATCGGTGACGACCAGGTCGACCGACGCGTCAGGCAGCGATCGCAGCAGACCGAGCGCGTCGCTTCGCATGAGCCGCGCGCTGCGCCCATCGTCGAAGGTGAGCTCATGGGCCAGCTCGGGAGCTGGTTCGACCTTCGGAAGTGCGACGGGAGGCATCGCTCCCTATTCGGGACTCGCGAGTCGTCCCCTGCTCCTCACGTGCGCGGGCTTGCCGCGGGGCGTCGTGCGCCGAGGAGGAAGCACACCACGATCCACGGCAGCAGCATGAGCAGAGCGAGGGCGAGGTTCACCACCGCGACGCCGTACCCCCCGCTGTACGTCAGCGACCAGAGCAGGAATGCAGCGCCCCAGGCGACGAGCACCGCCCCGACGACACGCAGTGCGGCCCGGCGACCCGCGAGCACCCAGGCGCCGAGTACGCCGATCAGGTGGAACGTCAGGACAGGGACGAGCAGGTACAAGGGCGGCTCAAACCACGAGACCGCGATGCCACACCCGACCCCCACGGCAAACAGCGGCACGGTGATCGCGGCCCGGGCAACGGAGAATGACCGTCCGGTCGACACCGCGTCACACCTTCGCGCGTCGCGCCGGGAACAGGATCACGTCGCGGATCGAGTGGCGGCCGGTCAGCAGCATCAGGAACCGGTCGATGCCCATGCCGAGCCCACCGGTCGGCGGCATCCCGTACTCGAGCGCGTGGATGTAGTCCTCGTCGAGCTGCTCGGCCTCGTCGTCGCCAGCGGCGCGCGCGCCGTGCTGCTCCATGAAGCGGTCGTACTGCATCTGCGGGTCGTTGATCTCGCTGAACGCGTTGGCGATCTCGAAGCCGGCGACGAACGCCTCGAAGCGGCGCACCACGCGATCGTTGCCCGCGTGCGTGCGCGCGAACGGTGACAGCTCGACGGGGTAGTCGGTCAGGAACGTCGGCTGGATGAGGTTCGGCTCGACGAAGTGCGAGAGCAGCGCATCGATGAGCTTGCCGCGGGTCGCTTCATTCTTGGGGTCGTAGCCGGCACCGTGCAGCGTGGCGCGTAGGTCATCGTCGCTCGCCGAGTCGATGTCGACCTTGCCCCGCTCGAGGATCGCATCGCGCAGGGTGATGCGCGGCCACGGTCCGGCGAGCTCGATCGTCCCGTGCTCCTCGTGCTCGATGGTGGTCGTGCCGAGCACGGTCTGCGCGACGTGCGGCACGAGCTCCTCGAGCAGGTCCATGACATCGTCGTAGTCGGCGTAGGCCTGGTAGAGCTCGATCATCGTGAACTCGGGGTTGTGCTTGAAGCTGACCCCCTCGTTCCTGAAGTTCGGGCCGATCTCGAACACGCGCTCCATGCCACCGACGATGAGTCGCTTGAGGTACAGCTCTGTGGCGATGCGCAGGTACAGCTCCATGTCGAGCTGGTTGTGGTGCGTCACGAACGGGCGCGCGGCGGCGCCGCCGTACTGCGGCTGCAGCACGGGGGTCTCGACCTCGAGGAAGTCGCGGTCTTCGAGGAAGCGGCGAATCGCGCTCGTCGCGCGCGATCGCAGCACGAACGTGTCAAGCGAGTCGCGGTTGGCGACCAGATCGAGGTAGCGCTTGCCGCGGCGCTGCTCCTCGTCGGCGAGGCCGTGGAACTTCTCGGGCAGCGGGCGGATGCACTTGGCGAGCAGGCGTGCGGAGTCGACCTTGAGCGACAGCTCGCCCTTGCGGGTCTTCATCGCGGTGCCGGCAACCTCGATCCAGTCGCCGAGGTCAAGGTCGTCGAATGCGGCGAAGCCGTCGTCGCCGATGACGGCCTTCGACACGAACAGCTGCAGCGTGCCGGAACGGTCGGCGAGCGACGCGAAGATGAGCTTGCCCTGGCCGCGCCGCAGCATCATGCGGCCGGCGAGCACGTAGCGCGCGTCGCTCTCCTCGCCGTCATCGAGGTTGGAGTGGGCGGCGACGACGTCCTGCACGCGTGCATCGGGCTTCGCCGAGAACGGCCACGGCTCCCCGCCGGCCGCGGCCATCGCGTCGAGCTTGGCGCGGCGGTCCGCCATGATGCGCTGCTCGGCGCTGTCGCGCTCCTCCGGATTGGGCTCGGGGGAGGTCTCGGGCGCGTCGGTGGTCTCGTCGGTCATAGGTGCCTCGGTCGATGCCATGCGCACGAGTCTATGCGTGTGGGAGCGATCCTGCGGCGAGGTCGATCCCACTTCGTCCACGATACGGCCCGAACACGTGCAGATCCTGGACGAAGTGACGGGCCACGACTGACTGCGTCCACGATGTGGGACATGCCGGGCCATGCCCTGGACGCAGTGATCCGGCACAGCTCGTCACGCCAGCTCGCGTGCGAGCAGATCCATCAGCAGCGAGTCGTGGAAGCTGCCATCGGGACCGCGCTCGTACTCGCGCATGATGCCGACGGGGCGGAAGCCGACCTTCTCGTAGCAGCGGATCGCGCGGGCGTTGTCGGCGGCGGGGTCGATGATGAGGCGGTGGTGGCCGAGATCGTGCACGAGGTGGCGCGCGAGCGTGCGGACGGCGTCGGTGCCGGCGCCGCGACCCTGCGCGGACGCGACCAGGAAGATGTCCATGCCGGCGTGGCGGTACTCGTCGTCGAGCTCCTGGTAGTGCTGGATGAAGCCGACCGCGTCACCGTCGATGCGGATCCACCAGCCGGCTTCGCCCTCCTCGCCTTCGAGCAGGTCTTCGATGTCCTCCGGCGTCCACGTCGGCCAGCGCTCGAGCACCGTCTCGTCCGAGGACCACAGCTCGAGCAGGGCACCAAGGTCGCTGGGGGCGATTCGGTGCAGCTCGACGATGTCGCCGATCAGGACGTTCGGTGATTCGGTCTGGCCGGTCGGGTCGGGTGCCATGGCGCCCGTCTACCCGGTCAGGCAGCCTGCGCGTCGCGCACGGCCTTCCATGCGTTCGTCGCTCCGTCGAAGTACTCGGCGAAGCCGACACCGAACACGTGCACGGGAGCGGCCTGCACCTCGCTCGTCGGGCGCTTCACGATCGAGCCCTGATAGACGTAGAAGCGACCGTCGCCGCCCTGCATCGAGATCCAGCGCGTCCACTGGTCGCCGCCGGTGGACGTTCGCGCGGAGCGGGCCGCGGCTGCTGCTTCTTCGGCCGTGCCGAATCCACCTGAGGAGCTCTCGACGAACTTCTGCACCTGCAGCACGCCGCCGCGGGCGAGGTCGCCCTCGGCTGTGTTGGAAGCGTTGATCGAGAAGGTTCGGCCGACCTGCGATGCGGGATCGAACGCGGCGCCGCTCGGACCGGCGCCGGTGACCGGCGCGCTCCCGGACGTGGCTCCCGGAACGGGGATGTTGGTGCCTGGCAGCGTGGGCGTCGCACCGGTGGGTGCGGTGCCGCTCGGCGCGGAGCCAGTCGGGTTCGCGCCGACGGGACCGCCGCCGCTCACGCCCGCGAACACGTTGGTGGTGCCGTACGGCACGGCCATCGACTGCGCGCCGCCGGTCTGCGACCAGGAGTAGGCCTGCCAGCCGTTGACGCCGTTGTCGGAGATGTGGTTCATCGCGCTCCACGCGACGACGTTGCCGACCTGGGGGGTCAGCGCGGACGCCTGTCCGCCGGGCGGCAGCTGCTTGGCGATTGCGCCGTAGTAGCGACCGCCGTGTTCGACGACCATCCACCGCAGGAACCTGGAACCCATGAGCTCGGTGCTCATCGTCTGGCGTGCCGCCGCGTTGGCTTCCTCGACGGTCGCGTAGCCGTTGGGATCACCGGCGGGCTGCTCGATGCGGTACGTGCCGGCCTCGGCGATCGGTGCGCCGCTGGCGCTGGCGCCGGTCTGCAGGTCGACGCTCTGGCCGATGAGCGACTGCACCGACCACGGACCGGCCGCCGTCGTGCCCTGCGGCGCGGTCGTGCCGGCCGGCGCGGTGGTGCCCACGGGCGTGCTGCCGGTACCGGGCGTGGAGCCTTCGCCGACGGGCGTGGCCTGCTGCTGGGATCCCGGCACGACCACGGTGTCGAGGCCTGCGCCGACGTTCTCGGCACCCGAGCCGGCAGGCCCGGGCGTCTGAGCGCCGGGCTGCTGGCCGGCGGCCGCGCCCTGCTGCGCCATGGCGAGCTGCTGCTTGAGCGTGGTGATCTCCTGCGTGGCCGTGGCGGTCAGGTTCTCCATCGTGGCCTTGTACTGCGCATCGAGCTGCTGCATCGCCAGCAGCGCCTGCTGCTCCGTGGCCTGCGTGCCCGTCTCGATGCCCTTGGCCTTGAAGCCCATGGCGGTGAGGCCGACGCCGCTCAACGCGGCGGAGACGCCAGCCCACTTGAGGAACTTGGATCCATCCTGGCCCTTGGCGAACGCGGTGATCGCGGCGATGCCACCACCGATCGTCATCAGCGGACCGAGCCAGCGCCCGGTCGACGCGATCTTGGTGAGGTCCATCCCGCCGGGCAGCGCACCGCCTGCGGCTGCCGGATCCTGTGCGGCGCCGGGCGTACCGGCTGCTGCTGCGGCATTCGGATCGGCGGTCATGCCGGCTCCGGCAGCCGGGTCACCGGCTCCACCGGTCAGCCCTGGCAGCATGCCTCCTGCACCTGCTTCCGCGCCTGGCATCTGTGTCGATGCCGGCGCCATGCCGATGCTCGACGCACTTCCCTGTACGTTCGTGGCCATTCGGACTCCCCCCAGAAGTCGCGATTTCCCCTACCGACCTATCGCAGCAGGGACGCGTTCTGTTTCAGGGGTGGTGAATTCGCGCGTCAGGAGGTGTGAGGCGTGCGAGACGCAAGCAGTGCAAGGAGTCGCGAGCGAAGGCGTACTCCAGTATGTCGAGCGAGCAGCGACGCAGCAATGCGCCGCGACTCGCGCGCCTCACGCCTTCTGGATCTTGATGATTTCGTACTTGATGGTGCCCTTGGGCGCGGAGACCTCGGCGACCTCACCCTTCTTCTTGCCCATGAGCGCCTTGCCGAAGGGGGATTCGTTCGAGACGCGGTTCTCGAGCGGGTCGGCTTCCGTGGAGCCGACGATCTCGAAGACCTCGGGGGTCTTTCGGCCCTTTTCCTGAACCGTCACCTTGTTGCCGATGCCGACGGTCTTGGTATCGATCTCGTCGATGACCTTGACGGTGCGAAGCTTCTCCTCGAGCAGGGTGATGCGCGCTTCCACGCGTGCCTGCTCGTTCTTGGCGTCGTCATATTCGGCGTTTTCGGTGATGTCGCCGTCGGTTCGCGCGGTCTTGATGCGCTCGGCGACCTCCAGACGCTTCTGCGTCGTGAGGTGCTCGTATTCCTGTTGGAGCTTCTCGAACCCCGCAGGCGTGACGAGTGTCTCTCGTGCGGACAGATCCATTGCGCTGTTCCCCTTCGTGGTGCGCTTGCAGCCTGCGTGGGGCCTGCCCCGCGGCGCGAAGCGCGTGATGCGCGATACCATGCTGACGCATGACTCTAGGGAAGTCCCCGGACCCCTGCCAGCATCGCGCCCTCCTTCCCGCCGCATGAACTGTCCGAACCTCCCGTGAATGACGCCCCACAGCCAATCGACCTGACGACGACCAGCTTCCTCGAGCTGCTGGGCGACGATCTGCCTGCAATCGACCTGGCGGCACCGTTCACGATCGGTCGCCCGGGAACGACCCCGGTCCAGATCGAGGGCCGCGTCGCGCTGGCCCCGATGGCAGGGGTGAGCGTGCAGGCATTTCGGCGGCAGGGCCGCCGTTTCGGCGCGAGCGTCGTGTTCACCGAGATGGTGTCGATCTCGGGGCTGCACTATGCGAACGAGCGCACGCGCGACTACCTGCGCATCGCGACCGACGAGCATCCGATCGCCGTCCAGCTGTTCGGGACCGACCCGGTGCTCATGCACGATGCCGCGCAGCAGGTGAAGGCCGCCGGTGCCGACATGATCGACATCAACATGGGATGTCCGGTCAAGAAGGTCGCCAGGACCGGGGCCGGCTGTGCGCTGCTCGACGATCCCGATACCGCCGTTTCGGTCGCGAAGGCATGCGCCGATGCGACGGACCTGCCCGTGACCGTGAAGATCCGGCGCGGCATGAAAAACGGCTCCCACGACTTCGAGGTGCTCGGCAGGCGACTCGTGGAGGAGGCGGGCGTCTCGGCGCTGACCCTCCATCCGCGCAGCGCCGCGCAGATGTACACCGGCTTCGCCGACCACGCGCTCACCGCACGCCTCGTCGAACTCGTCGACGTGCCGGTGTTCGCCTCCGGCGACATCACCGACCGCGTGCGTGCCGAGGCCGTGATGGCGCTCACCGGATGTGCTGGCGTGATGATCGGTCGCGCTGCGCAGGGCAATCCGTGGGCGGTTCGCGACCTGACCACGGGCAAGGCCGTCGAGCCCGAGCCCGAGGAGCGCGTCGCCGAGCTCGTACGGTTCGTGCGCGAGGTCGTGCGCGAGATGGGCGAGCAGCGGGCGACCGGCTTTCTGCGCAAGTTCTACGGCTGGTACCTGCGTGGCAGCGCCTTCGGAAAGGCCGCGCGACGCGAGCTCATGGTCATGGAAAGCCCCACCGAGGTCGAGGCACAACTGCTTGCGCAGTGGCCCGGCGCACTGCCCCGGCTGGCCGAACTCGAGGCCACCGTGCGCTACCCCGACGACACCGATCGCGTCATCGAGTTGCCCGTGTCCGCGTACGGCGGCGGCTGAGCCGCACCAGCTCGAATCGAACGTTCATGACCGCATGAGCAACAAACGTTCGGTTCGAGCCGAAGATTCGGGTGGGACGATTCGCGCATGACTGCGCGAGCGATGACGACCACCGGGGACGATCCTTGGTCGACGCGACACGACAGCCAGGCATGTCACAGGACCTCTTCCAGCGCGTGTTCGCGCGCAAGGAGGTCCAGCTCGAGCTGCCGCTCGAGGGACTGCCGAGCGCCACGCGCCAGCGTCTCATGCGGACCATGAAGGACTTCGGGACCGGTTTCGGTCCCCGCCTGGGCTCGCACCTGCTCATGCGCATCGGCACGCCGATGGTCGCCGCGGCAACGCCCGTCGCGATCGAGGTGCTCGCGCCGCAGTATCGCGACAGCATCGTCGCCAACCTCCTCGCAGGTTCCGCCGTCGGCGGTGTGTGGGGCGCGGGCGTGGGCGCGATGCTGCCGTTCGACGGGGTCGGTTCGCGCATCTCGCGCGTTCGTGCCGCCGGATTGGGCGCCGCAGGCGGCATCGTGCTCGCACCGGCCGTCGCGATCGCGTCCAAGTACGTGGTCGACTGGATCACCGCGCCAATCGTGCGCGACCGTGATGAGGCCGAGGCCGAAGCCGACGCCGCCAACGCCACGAACCCTTGACGCTTCGGGGCTGGGGCCTCACGCTGGAGGCAGGCCTCCTCCCCCACCTCGGCCCCTGCCATGACTTCCCCCGACCTCGGGTCCGCCCAGCTGCCGACCCTCATGACGACTCCCGCCGTTGCCGGCACGACCGCTGGCAACACCGGCGCGCGACCGATTGCGTCCTCGGCTGCGACGGCCACGCAGGGGACCGGCTTCTCGCACCTCATGAACCTGCAGGGTCGCGGCCGCGAGCTGGAACGCAAGCTCGCCAGCCAGGCGACGAGCGCCAATTCCCAGGATCCCGCCGTCACGGCGAAGGCCGAGCAGGCGAAGTTCATGTCCGGCGAGGTCAAGGCACTTCGTGAGCTCGTCGGCCCGTCCCCGGGTGGCAACGCCCGGCGTGCGCTTGCGGCAATCCTCCAGCGACTGGAGGCCGGCGGCGAGTTCCAGGGCACCGACCGCACGCGCCTTCGACTGGCGATCGCCGCCGACGAATGGCGAGTGGACCTGGCCGGAGCGAACGCGTATCGACACGCGATCCTCGAGCTGGACAAGGCGTTCGCGGCTTCGGATGCGACGCTGCAGGATCCGACCATGCTCCAGGACTCGACTCGCATGGGGTCGTTTCAGCAGCGCAACCGCGAGCTGCAGCAGCTCATCGGTCAGCTGCAGCAGGAGCTCGAAGCGTCACGCGTGTCGCCGGATGCCGCGCACCGCATCGCTGCTCAGGCAGCGAGGTCGAACGGGTCGTAAGGCGCGGGCGGGTTCGACTCGAGCGCCATGGCGGCTTCCTGCTCGGCCGCGACATCGCCTCGCTCGCGAGCCTCGAGCTTGGCCTTCTCGGCGTCGCTCATCTCGATGACGACGGTGTCCGGGCCCGCAAGCATCACCTTGTTCTTGCCGGTGCGCTTGGCGTTGTAGAGGCCAACGTCGGCCTGGTGCAGCATCTCGGTGTTGTCGACGCGCGCGTCGGCATGCTGCTGGTCGATGTTGGCGACACCGAACGACGACGTGACCCTGAGGACACCGCCGTCATCGAGCGGGACCTCGATGGTCGTGATGTCCTGGCGCAGGCGATCGGCGATGCGGCATGCCGCATCTGCGTCGCAGCCGGGCATGATCACGACGAACTCCTCGCCACCGTAGCGGCCGACCATGCCCATGCCGCCGACTCCGTGTGCGAGCGTGCGGCCGATCGCCTTGATCGCCTCGTCGCCGACGGGGTGGCCGTACGTGTCGTTGACGCGCTTGAAGTTGTCGATGTCGAGCAGGCAGACGCCGAGCGGCATGCCCGATTCGTAGGCCTCGGCAAGTCGCTTCGAGAGTTCGTCCTGCAGCGAGCGATGGTTCGGCAGACCGGTGAGTCCGTCGCGCGTTGCCTGCAGTCGCAGCTGCTCGTGCATGCGAGCGTTGTCGATCGCGACCGCGGCCTGGACCGCGATGCGCTCGGCGATCTTCACGTCCTCTTCGGCGAACTCCTCGCCGGTCGACACGAGCGTCAGCAGGCCGACGATCTGTCCGTCACGCATGCGTGCCGGCACGACCAGCCACGACGGCTCACCTTCACCACGAACGGACGCGTTGCGGATCGGCACGGCCTTCTCCAGGCCACACGGCTCCGTGTCGTTGGGACGAAGGCCGATGCACGCGGCGTGCTCGTAGTGGCCTTCCTGGTCGAGCGTCCAGAAGCGTGCGTGCGTGGCGGTCGTCGACTCCATCGCGAGGCTGCAGACGGCCTGCAGCATCTCGTCGATCTCGGTCGCGTTGGCGAGCGCCTCGCCGAACAGCTCGACCTGGCGGCGCATGCTCGCTCGGGCTGCGACGAGGCGGTCGATGCGATCCTCGAGGTTCTCTGCCATGTCGTTGAAGGACGTGGACAGTACCGCGATCTCGTCGTCACCCGTGACGGGGATGCGCCGGTTCAGCTGGCCGCCGGCGAGCTCGCGGGCGATGTCGGCGAACTTGCGCAGGGCGTCACCGACGGCACGCGTGATGAACCACGACACGCCGAGCGTGATGAGCGCGAGCACGGCGATGAATCCCCAGAGCGAGCTGAGCCCCTCGCGCTTCTGCGCGGCAGCTTCCTTCGCGGGCATCGATGCACCCACGAGCACGCTGCCGTCGAGCAGCGGTTGTGCGAGCACGAGCTGGTCGGAACCACCGAGCTCGACCTCGCGCAGACCTTCACGCAGATCCCCCGGGCGAGGCGCGGCATCGTCGGCGCCGGTCGACATCACGGTCCGCTCGTCGGCGACGAACACGTCGACGCCCTTGGGTACGTACCCCTCGATGCGCCCCTTGAGGAATGCGCGGTCGACTGCCACGGGCATGTGGAGTGTCGCGACGAGGCTGGACTGGCGCAGCAGGCGGCTCGTCGTCACGCCCGGCTGCTCGATGATCGCGCCATCGGGCTTGGTGCCCGCGACGACCTTGCCCTCGGCGTCCGTTACGTAGCCGCGAAGCTCGGTCGTGACGTCCTCGCTGGTCGGCTCGAAGCCGTCGGTCGTCTCGACTTCATCGCCCGGCAGTGCCTCACCCACGGACAGGGAATCCTGACCGCCGATGATGCTGTCGACCGTGACCCAGTCCTCGGATTCGATCGCCCCCTGGAGCGTCGGGTCGGCCTGCACCTCGCGCAGGCGATCAGCGGCGGCAGCGAGCTGCGTGTCAATGACAGGGGCGACTCCACGCAGCGCGGCGTTGAGCTGGGCCTGGACGCGCTGTTCGGCCGGCTTGGACTGCAGGTCGAAGAAGGTGTACGCGGCGACGGAGGCCTGCACCATGGACACGGCGACGAGGAGCAGCAGGAGCCGCCCTCGGAAGGAGATCGAGCGATATTTGTCGCGGATGCTTTCCATTGTGTCCTAGGCCGCGCGCCGCCCCCGATCTGGTGCGAGCGGGTTGACGACGGGTGCAGGTGCGGCTGCAGTCCCATCGGCGGTCATCGAACCAACCTTGACTTCCTGAGCAAGCGGAACGGATGCAAAGTCGCCATCGGTGTTGGCGTAGGTGCCGCGACCGTTGACGGAGCCGTCGTTCCAGTCGAACATGCCAAGCACGCTGCGGCGCCACAGCCGAAGGATGGGGAAGCAGGCGAGCAGCAGTGCGAGCGTCCAGAACGGGATCGGGATGAGCGGCAGGTTGCTCGAGAGACCACCCATGATCGCGCCGCCGATGCCTTCGCGGCTCGCCGCGGAGTCGGCGTTGAGGCCCTCCGTTCCGAGCCCGAGCGCAGACGATCCGCCCGCCTCGACGTTCGTGGGCTGCACGTCGGTGAACGTCGCCTCCGGAAGCGGGAGCGGCTCCTTCGCCGGTGCCGGCTCGATGGGCTCCTCGGGCACGGCGGGCGCGGGCGGCGCCGGGCGCGTGACCTCCACGACGCGAGTGGCACCCGCGACCTGGGTGGTCTCGTTGATCTTGAGCTCACCGATCGAGTGGTTCGCGGTCGCGGCGGCGACGGTCGTGAACGCACGCGCAACGGAGCAGCCACCCGGCAGCTGCGTGATCACGTTGGAGGCGACGTCGTCGACAACTCCCCATGCACACACGCGCCAGCGGTAGTCACCAGCGGCGGGCACGCCGAGCGACGCGCTCGTCTGCGACTGTCCCGGCTCGGTCTGCAGGAAGTTCTCGACGGCGGCAGTGGGCCAGGTGCTCTGCGCGCCCGAGGGCATCGACGTCGCCTTGATGATCTCGAGCCGGAAGAAAGATCGGTCGAGCGCGTCGGCGTCGCCCTGGAGTGTGCCGTTCCACTCGAATTCGAGCGATGCGCCTTCGGTCGCCGCAGGCGCGGAGGCCTCGGGCTTCTGCAGCGTCGGCGCGGTGGCTGCTCCCGCATGCGCGGGTACGCTGAGGAGCACCACGAAGAGTGCGCTCATGAAGATGGATGCGGTGCGATACCAGTGCATGCCTGAGGCGCCTATCGGCACGCGTTCCGGCAAGCTGTAGCCCGTTCGTCGAAGCAGATAGTTCAGCGGTGAAAGCCGACTCGGACACTGGAAGGCTCGAGCAGGTTGCGTCGAAAACGCGTCAGCTGTCGGACGGTGCGCCGCTGGCGTCGTCGCCACCTGCCGCGCCAGCTTCCTCACCCGGCGCGCCGCCCTCGGATTCTTCGTCGCTGTCTTCGCTCGATGCTTCGCCCAGATCGGCCGACAGGTGGGCGCGCAGCTGGTCGAGCACACCGGTGGGCAGCGCTCGTTCGAGCTCGCCCTCCTCACCCTTGAGCTGCTCGACGGTCACGTCACCGGTGGTGAACACGTGTGCGCGAGGAATGATTCGGGTCGGCCGGTTGCGGTCCCAGACCCACACGTCCTGGAGGTCGAGCTCGAACAGCAGGTACGCGGCATGCGGAACGCAGTCGATCGCGAGCTCGTTGCACAGGTACGTCGCCTCGTCCGTGACCACGCAGTAGCTGAAGATCTTGAAGACGTCCGCGTATTCCTTCTTGAGCGTCAGCTCGAGGCCCGCGTCGTACTCGTCCAGCTCGTCGGAATTCGCCATATGGGATGCGTACCCCGGCACGCCGGTCCGGAACCGCCCGGTCCTGCATGCAACGCGGTCAGCCGTTGTTCCGATGGTTCGGAGAGGAGCACGACGCTCGCTGCGGGGGCAGCAGCGGGATTTCGGGGACCGACGGGGGACACGACGCAATGACGGAGATCGCAGGCCGATCAGGTGGTGCTGAAGCGCCATTGTGGGCGCCAGGGCTCACGCTGGGTGCCGTGGCAGCAGCCGCGATGCAGGGACCGTCCCTGTTTCCGAAGGATCCGAAGCTGCAGCGCATCGGCACGATCGCGGCAGCGGCGATCGGCGTCGGCGTGGGTACGGGCGTAGAAGCCGTCGCCCGAGGGCTCGACGACCACATTCCAGGTGACCACCTGGCCGCGCAGCTCGCGGTGGGTGGCACCGGCGGCGCGATGGCAGCCGGCATCGCGATCGCCACGCGAGGACGCGTGACCGGCGGGCGCGCCGGCCTGCAGACGACCGGCATGCTGCTGGCTGCCGGTGGCGCCGCCGGCGTCGCGAGCACGCTCGTGTCGCGCGCGGACGAGCAGCTCCCCGGTCACGGTGCGTTCGCGCAGGGCGCGACGAGCGCGCTCGCAGGCGCGGCGATGCTCGGCATCTCGATGCGCAATGCACACCTTGCGAAGTCCGGCTCGGTGCTCCTGCCCGACCTTCCGGAGCTGGCAGCCGACGGGTCGACCTTCGGGCGGCTGGCGATCGATCGCGGTCGCGGCCTGCGCGGCGCGCTGACGTCAGGCATCGAGGGGTCGCCCGTGGTGTGGGCCAAGCAGGGCGGGCAGGGCCAGCGCTTCCTGACCGAGATGCCGCACGCCGAGGACATCAACAAGGTCATGGGCATCACGACCGCGAAGGAGCCTTCGCGCGCGTATGTGAGTCTCACCCATGCCGACGAGGCGCTCGGCGAGAACGAGAAGATGCTGCAGCGCGTCGACATGCTCTTCGACGACCTCGAGAAGCAGGGCGTGTTCGGTCGCTACCGCACGCTCGACGACGGCACCGTCGAGGTGCTCGAGCAGCCTCGGAAGCACGTGATGGTTGCGGCGACGACGTCGAGCGGGTTCGTGAATCCCGTGGCGGCGAGCTCCTTCGAGTTCATGAACGGCGGCGACACCGCGATCATGGCGATCCAGTCAGGCACGAGCAAGGCGGCCGGCGAGATGCATCACATGGCGCGTGCGACCGCCACGCACCACGCGATCCTCACGCGCCTCGAGCAGCGTCTCGACGCGTTGCCGAAGACGGTCGAGCGGCCGCTGACGTACGTCTATGGCGAGAGCTACGGTGCGTGGACGAGCCAGAACGTGCTGCTCGGCACGGGCGACGGCAACATGTCCGCGCTCGCCCGCAAGCTGGGCAAGTGGAACGGCGAGGTGTCGTGGGTCGACGGCCGCGCGCTGACGCCCGAGATCGGACGCGAACGCTTCCGCAAGCTCGGCATCGATCGCGCGATGTACGTCGGCACCCCGAAGTTCGCGATGCTGCGTCCCGGCCTGGCCGGAGTCGAGGAGCTCACGGGCGGCGATCGCCCGCTCGTGCGCACCGTGAAGAACCTCATCCAGGCGAAGGGCATCTCGGCAGACGACGCGGCCAACACCCGCGTGACGTTCCTGCAGCACGATGCCGACCCGGTCGGGCTCTTCCATCCGAAGCTGCTGTGGGAGCAGGCCGAGTTCCTGGGTCCGAAGGCGTCACGCGGGGACAACGTCTCGCCGCACCAGCGATGGTTCCCGATCGTGACCGGCATCCAGACGGCGCTCGACCAGCAGATGGCGCAGTACTTCAAGCAGGGCGTACTCGAGGCCAAGGGTCACGACTACCGCTCCGAAGTCACGTACGTCATGCGTCGCGCGTTCGGTGCCGCGGACGTCACCGACAACCAGGTTGCGCGCATCCGCGAGTGGAACCGCCAGCTCGAGGAGATCCACAAGCTCCATCAGGAGCAGGCCGCGGCCGAAGCCGCTGCGACCGCCGCAGCGGCTGTCGCGAGCTGATCGCGCGCGAGGCGTGGATCAGGTCTGAACGTGGTCTGGGGCGCGCGGGTCGCGGTAGTCCTTGAACGCCGCTCGCGTGGCGGCGTCGAGCCCGCCGAGCAGGTGCTGGACGCCGTTGGCGATGTCGTCGTCGTAGTCGTGGTCGTTCTTCTTGCCCTTGCCGATGACGGGCAGCGCGAACGACCAGAACCTAATGAGCTTGGCGAGCATGTCCGGTCGCTGCACCGCATACCCGGCGAGGTGCGTGAGGCCGGTGCCAAAGTTGCGGCGCGACAGCTGTTCGACGGCTGCGAGCACCTCGCCGGGATTCTCACCGAGTTCCATCGTGACGATGTCGCCGGGCGAGTTCACCTCGCGGACCTGGCCGGGACGGCCGAATGCCTGCGGCGCGGCGGCAGGATGGCCCCAGAGTGCAGCGCGCGTCACGAGCGACGCGTACTCGGCGCTTGCGAGCACCGAGCTGATGATCCAGGCCCCCTGGCTCTCCCCCGACAGGAACACGGGCTTGCCGGGTGCGCGGCGGCGCACCTCGTCGAGCACGCCCTTGAGCACGGCGACTCCGTCGGGCACGCTCGTGGAGAAGCGCCACGTGGACTCGTAGGGGATCATCGTGACGTGCGCGCCGGGCGATGCGAGGTGCAGCTCGTCGATGAAACGTTGCTTGATCCAGTACTCGCTCGTGCCGGGCACCCAGATCGTGAGCGCGGGAGCGTCCCAGTCGAGATCGGCGACGACCATCTTCACGCGTTCGGCGACGCTCGGCATGGGTGGCGGATCGTGCAGCAGGTTCTTGGGCCCGTCGATCATCGGGACCTTGAGCCCGCGCTGGTCTTTCGGTGGCGGCTCCGGCAGCGGCAGTGGCAGCGGCTGGCGGACGTCGCCCGTCGGTGGAAGCGGCAGCGTGCGCGTCGGCGCGGGCTTCGCGGCTCGGCCGGCTCGACGCTTCGCGGCGGCGGCGCGGCGCTTGGGCGCGGCGGGCGGGTCGGGCGCGGACGGGTTCGGTGTGGCAGAGCCCGGTCGGGGCTTGCGCGAGCGGCGACTGTTCAGGGCGGCGACCTCCATCCGACCTTCAACCTTCCCGGCGCACGTGAAATCGAACGTGTCGAGGCTACAGGTCGCGACGGCCGAACAACGCTGCAGCCGCGCCGAGCACGACCGCGAACCACCCGGCGAGCCACAGCAGCAGCGTCGGTCCGGCCTCGCGCCCACCCGTGAGCGGCCCGATCGAGAGCAGCTGCGCGTTCGCGCCTTCGGGTGCGGCTGCCTCGATCGCGGCCTGGTAGCAGCGTTCGAATGGGAGCAGCCACGTCACGGCACCCGCGACGTCGTCGAGCGCGTCGGAGCCGACGGTCTGGGTCAGCTCGAGCACGAACCCTGCACCGAGGCCCGCGCCGACGAGCATGAACACGAGGATGCCGGCGGCGCTCGTGGGCAGGAAGATCGAGACGACGACAGTGATCGCGCACACGACGAGCACGCCGAGTCCGAGCCACATCCCGGGCAGCAGGATCGAGCTCGGGTTCCAGTCGCCGAACGTCGTGAGCGCGAGCGCGGCGAGCAGGTAGGTGACCCCGGCGTACGCGGCGCAGACGATGCCGACGACCGCGAAACGGGTGAACAGCAGGACCGTGCGGCCGATCGGGCGCGCCACGACCTGCTGGAGCAGACCCTGCTCGGCATCGCCGCGCACCGCCGCGTGGTTGAGCAGCACGCCGAGCACGGCGCCCACGAAGAAGATGCCGAACAGTGCGATGCCGGCAAGCTGCGCGGCGGCGAATTCCTGGGGATCGACGCCGATGCGCGGGACGCTGGGGACGTCGGCGAGCGCGACGTGCAGCTCGTGGACGGCCCAGGCGAACAGGCCGAGCAGGAGCACGGTGATCACCGTCATCGTCGTGAACGTGCGGCGACGCGTTGCCTCGAGCAGCACGTAGCCACCCATCGTCCGGGTCTCGTGCGCGATCGCCCCGATCATCGAATCACCACGCCGGCCGGGTCTGGCGCTCCGCGCACCAGCTCGAGATAGGCATCCTCGAGCGATGACGAGGTCACGCGAACGCCATACACGTCGACACCGTCGGCGACGAGCTGGCGCACGAGCTGGGGCACGTCCACCTCGCTGAGCCCCGAATGGCGCTGGACGCCGTCGCCCGTCTCCACGAGCACGCCCCGCGATTCGACGACGTCACCGATCGGCTCGTCGAGCCGGACCGTGCCGTCGACGAGGATCACGACGCGGCTGCAGCACTGCTCGATCTCGCCGAGCAGGTGCGACGACACGAGGACCGCGCGACCTTCGTCCGCCAGGTCGCGAACGAGCTCTCGAACCATCGCACGGCCTGCGGGATCGAGCGCGCTCGTCGGCTCGTCGAGCACCACCAGGCGCGGGTCGCCGACGATTGCCTGCGCGATGCCGAGCCGCTGCTGCATGCCCTTGGAGAGCATCGACACGCGGCGTGTGGTGGCGTGTGCGAGGTCCACGCGCGCGAGCAGACGCGTCCGCTCTCCGGCGCCACCGGTCGAGCGTGCGAGCCGCTGCTGGAACGCGAGCGCCTCGTCGACCGTCAGCCACGGCGGGAAGCGGAATAGCTCGGCCAGGTAGCCGATGCTGCGCCGTGCGGCGCGCGAGCCGGCCGGGTGTCCGTCGATGTGCGCGGTGCCGGCGCGCAGGCGCACGAGGCCGCAGATCGACTTCACGAGCGTGGACTTGCCGGCGCCGTTGGGGCCGAGCAGGCCGACGCACTCGCCTGGTGCGATCGCGAGGTCGACGCCGTCGAGCGCGACGATCCTGCCGAACCGCTTGGCGGCGGCGCGCACGTCGAGTGCGAGGTCATGAGGCGGATCGCTGGAGGTGTCTGCCGGCACGCAGCGCCCCTACCCGACACGTCGCGAGCGCGAACGCATCGTCGACGGTGCCCGCTCCGCGTCGGCGATCGCCGCGATCCACGCACCTGACGAAAGGAGTGTCACGCAACACCATCGTCAAGAACGATGCGCGCGAGCAACTGCGCGACGGGGCGACCTTCCGACGGTGGGGACCGTTACTCGCTCAGGTGCTCGCGGGTGCGCTCGAGCACGACGGTGGCACGGGCGACGGTGTGCGGCATGCTCGGTGCGGTCTTGGAGACCGACAGGCGCACGCGCGAGATGGGGAACTCGGCCAGCAGCTCCATGCAGACGGCGTCGGCGAGTGCTTCCATGAGGCTGAAGCGGAAATTGGTGGCGACCTCGACGATCACTGCGGCGATCGCTTCGTAGGCGACCGCGTCGGACGGCTCGTCGCTTCGACACGCGGCGCAGTGGGGCAGGTCGACCTGCACGTCGAACTCGAAGCGCTGGCCGAGCGAGCGCTCCTCCGCGACGAGGCCGTGGTGGGCGTAGACGCTCAGCCCGTCGAGCCGAATCGTCGCGGGCGCAGGAACCGTTCCGGCGGTGCTCATTCCGTGCTGAATCCCGGACGCAGCGGACCGGTCGTGCCCGCGGCACGAGCTTCCTTCTCCTCGGCTGCGTCCTCCGCGTCGTTCGCGTCGGATTCGGCCTTGGCGGCGGCGGCGATGACTTCGGCGTCGAACACGTCCGCGGGCTTGTCGCCGGCCATGAGGCGCTCGAACTGCTCAGCGTCCATGTTCTCGTGGATGACGAGCAGGTCGGCGAGGCGCTCGAGCTCGTCCTTGTGCTCGCCGAGCACGCGACGCGCGGTCTGGTGGGCCTCATCGACGATGCGCAGGATCTCGCGGTCGATCTCGGCGGCGACGCCGTCGGAGTAGTCGGGCTCGGCGTGGAAGTCGCGACCCAGGAACGGGTTGTCGGTGTCGTGGCCGAACGAGCGCGCGCCGAGCGACTCGCTCATGCCCCACTTCATGACCATGCGCTTGGCCATCTGCGTGACCTTCTGCAGGTCGTTCTCCGCGCCCGTGGTGAACTCGCCGAAGACGATCTCCTCCGCGGTGCGACCGCCGAGCGCCTGCGCGAGCGAGGCCATCAGCTCGGCCTTGCGACGCGTGTAGCGGTCTTCCTTCGGGAGGCTGACGACGTAGCCGAGCGCCATGCCGCGGCCGACGATCGAGATCTTGTGCGGCGGGTCGGCGTCTTCGAGGTAGTGCGCAAGCAGCGCGTGACCCATCTCGTGAACGGCCGTCACCCGCTTTTCCTTGTCGCTCATGATGCGGGCCTTCTTCTCCGGCCCGACGATCACGCGCATGATGCCTTCCTCGAGTTCAGCCATCCCCACCCGCTTGAGTCCGCGTCGCGCAGCGAGCAGCGCGCCCTCGTTGACGAGGTTGGCGAGGTCGGCGCCGGTGAAGCCCGCGGTCTGTGCCGCGATGCGGTCGAGGTCGACCGTCTTGGAGAGCGGCTTGCCCTTGGTGTGCACCTCGAGGATGTGCTTGCGACCGGGGCGATCGGGTGCGTCGACGCGGATCTGGCGGTCGAAGCGGCCCGGGCGCAGCAGCGCCGGGTCGAGGATGTCGGGGCGGTTGGTGGCGGCGATCACGATGATGTTGTCGGTCATCGCGAAGCCGTCCATCTCCACCAGCAGCTGGTTGAGCGTCTGCTCGCGCTCGTCGTTGCCGCCGCCCATGCCGGCGCCGCGGTGGCGACCGACGGCGTCGATCTCGTCGACGAAGATGATGCAGGGTGCGTGGACCTTGGCCTGCTCGAACAGGTCACGCACGCGCGATGCGCCGACGCCGACGAACATCTCGACGAAGTCGGAACCCGAGATCGAGAAGAACGGCACGCCCGCCTCACCGGCGACGGCGCGTGCGAGCAGCGTCTTGCCGGTGCCCGGAGGGCCGAAGAGCAGCACGCCCTTGGGGATGCGAGCACCGAGCGCCTGGAACTTGCGGGGGCTCTCGAGGAACTCCTTGATCTCGTGGAGCTCCTCGACGGCTTCGTCGGCGCCGGCGACGTCCTTGAAGGTGACCTTGGGCGCGTCGACCGCCATGCGCTTGGCCTTGCTCTTGCCGAACTGCATGACCTTGGAGCCGCCGCCCTGCATCTGGTTCATGATGAAGAGCCAGAACAGGATGAGCAGGCCGATCGGCAGGATGATCTGGAGCAGGTAGCCGACGATGCCGGGCCCCTCCACCGGCTTGATCGCGAGCAGTTCCTCGTCGCCGGAGCTGTCGAGCGCCGCCTGCAGGTCGTCGACCTGCTTCTCGGTGGCGTAGCCGATCGAGTACTCGTCGAAGTCCTTGGCTTCCTTGGGCGTGACCGTGATCTTGTTGGATCCGGGGTCGACCTCGATGGACTTCACCTGGTTGTCGTCGACCTGCTTGGTGAGCGCGGTGAACGACGCGTCCTTGGAGGACGGCTCGTCGTTGCCGTTGCTGGCGACGAGGAAGACGATCAGGACGATCACGAGGATCGGAATCGCCGAGCTGCGCAGGGTCTTCGCGTTCATTCGGGACATGGCCTTCCGTTGGGCGGGGCGCGCGAGCGTCGAGCCGCGCAGCACCCGTGATCCCGTTTGGTGCCCCAGTCTAGCCGGGTTCACACGCCAATACCCCGATCCTGCAATAGCTGCGCGAACGTGCTGCGCGGTCACGAAGAAACGGGGCCCGATCCCAACCGCATGCAGCGGTGGGATCGGGCCCCGCGGAATCCGTGGCGTCAGGCCGCGGCCAGCTCCTCGGTGCGCGTGGAGCCGACGAGCCAGCACAGGGCACCCATGCCGAGCAGCATCGCGCCGAGCAGGGCGACCTGCAGGGTCGAGAGGCCGGTGTACGGAAGCTGTCCGTTGGCTGGCGCGACCGCGCCTGACACGCCCGATCCGGGGACCGTGGTCGCGTTCGTCGCAGGTGCATCGGCTGCTCCGGCCACCGCGAACTCCTGGCCGACAGCCGGATCCTTGGATGCGTTGCTCGGCGCCAGCGAGTCGTGCTCGTACTCGACGCCGTCGACCGGTGCATCACCCTGGTCGATCAGTCCACCCGCATCCGCGGCACCCGGGGTGCTGCACGGCGGTGTGGTATCGGTCGCAAGCTTCTGGCTGGTCGGGATCGTGATCGCGGCGTTGGCACGGCACACGGTCACGTCGGGATCGGTGTTGATGATCTTCGGGCACGGAACGGGCCCGTCGGTCGGTGCCTTCTCGCTTGTCTTGATCGTGACGACAGCGCCGTCACGGCAGACAGAGATGATCGGGTCGGAATCCTCTTCCTCTTCGACGGGCGTTCCCGGAGGGCATGCCGTGGCAAGGTCGCCGTGCTTGATGTGCGCCTGGTAGCCGTCATCGTCGAACGTCAGGGTCTTGCCCT
The DNA here is from genome assembly GCA_038212015.1 of Gaiellales bacterium. GTDB lineage: Bacteria > Actinomycetota > Thermoleophilia > Gaiellales > SKUG01 > JAGQUL01. The sequence continues at coordinate 25,760 of JBBQUY010000022.1, forward strand.
TGTGACACACCGTCACCGGGGTGTGTCCTCCGCCGATCGGGGTGGTGTTGGCCGCCAGCGCGATCGAAGCCGCGAACGCGACCGCGCCGAGGGCGACGAGCATCGTCGCGAGGAATCGGAGGGTGGTTCGCTTTCGCGAAGAACGTGGCTTCAGCATGACCGTGGGACTCCTCAAGCGGGCGATACGTGAGGCTAACGTAACGCCAAATGAGAAGTTCGACAAGCGTATTCACGCAGGTCGGCAAGAACCGGCCCACGCGTGGCCCATTGGACCACGGGCACTGCACGAAGCACGCGCTCTTGCGCGAGATGCAGCGCGTGTCAGGCGGGATGGCCCTCTGCAACCTGGGCCCGAGCGCGGGCAGGTTCGATCGGCGGCAGGTTCGCCTCGTCCATGCAGCAGATGTACTCGAGGTTGCGGTAGCGCTCGGCGTAGTCGAGGCCGTACCCCACGACGAACCGGTTGGGAATCTCGAAGCCGACGTAGCGGCAGTCGATCTCGACCTCGGCACGTTCGGGCTTGGTGAGCAGGGCGCAGATCTCGATGCTCGAGGGGCCGCGCTGCTGGAGCAGCTCGACGAGGTAGGCGAGCGTGCGGCCGGAGTCGATGATGTCCTCGACGATGATCACGTCGCGGCCGGCGATCGGCGCGTCGAGGTCCTTGAGCATCCGAACGACGCCCGAACTCTCGGTCGCGTTGCCGTACGACGAGACTGCCATGAAGTCCATCTCGAGTGGCAGGTCGATCGCCCGCGCCAGATCGGCCATGAAGAACACCGAGCCCTTGAGCACGCCGATGAGCAGCGGATTGCCGCCGGCGTAGTCCTTCGTGATCTCGGCGCCGAGTTCGACGATCCGAGCCTTGAGCTGGACGGGGTCGATGAGCACGTCGTTGAAGGGTGCGAACGGCGTTCCGGGGGTGATCACGGGGTGGGGCCTTCCGTGTCGGGGGCGGAGGTGATGGTGAGATCGTAGCCGTCGCGCCGAACGCAGGAGCCGCGCCCGACATCGACACGCGCGCACGCAGCACGTGCGGGGAGGGCGGCCAGGCGGTCGATGGCTCCGACCGTGCGCTCGGTGATCGCACGCCCGAAACCGGCGCGACGAAGCCAGGTCGCAATGAGTTCCCGGCGCGGGGCGGCGGCGAACTCGGCGAGGAGGCGTACGTCGATGCGAAGTGCGTCGTGGGGAGTCATCTGGGCAAGCAGCCGCTCGGCCATCGCGCGCGTCGCATCCGTCAGCTCGCGTTGGCGACGACCGGCTCGTGCGAGCGCGACGCCGGCATCGGCACGAACGTCGAGCAAGGGCGGAACGACCAGATGCCGGATCGCGTTGCGAGCTGCGTACTCCGGATCGAGGTTGGTGGGATCGACGGCCCAGTCGAGGCCGCCATCGACGCACGCCTGTTCCAGCTGCTCGCGGGTGCAGCCGAGCAGTGGCCGCACGAGCTGCAGCCCGGGCGCGAGCTCGCGCACCACGGGCATCGCGTCCACTGCGCCGCGTCCCGTCACGCCGATGAGCGACAGCAGTGCCTGCTCGACCTGGTCGCTGGAGGAGTGACCAGTGCAGACGACATCGACACCGTGCGCGCCGGCAAGCTCGATCGCTCGCGCATAGCGCGCCTCGCGGGCGGTCGCTTCCAGACCCATGCCCTCGCCGGCGTCGATGGCGAGCTCGGCGACATGGAACGTCGCACCGATCGACAACGCCGCGGCCCGTGCTGCGCCCTGCTCGCGACCAACGTCCTCGCGCGTGCCATGGTCACACCACAGTACGTGGATCGCTCGCGGCGCTGCACCTCGCGGCAGGGCTCCCAGCAGGTGCACGAGCGCGACGGAATCCGAGCCGCCACTGCACATCGCGAGCACCCGGCGGCCGACGAGCGACGCACCTGCGTCATCGAGCGTGCGTCGGACGCGACGGACGACCGATTCCTGCGTGGCGGCGGGGTGCATGCCCCCATCATCGCAACGACCGTCCATCGGTGCGTGGCACGCTGCGGCCACGCGCTCGGGCGATTCGACCCCCTTGCATGGCCCACGCCATTGCGGTGGCGTCCCCGACCCTGTACAACCTATGCTTCGCCGGCTTCCTGATCGCCGGCATGCCGCCCATGACAGAACCCGCCACACAGCTCCAGGAGCCGTCCGACACCTCGCACGCCGAGGATGTCGTCACGCTCGCCGCCGACACGAACGTCGGCAGTGAACTGCGCTCACGCGTGGTTCGCGAGGCGCGCCGCGAAACGTGGTTCGTCGTGAACGAGGGCAGCGAGGATCTGGCCACGATCCCGATCGACCTGCGACAGGACGCCTCGTTGCGCCGCGTCGAGGTCAACGGCGAGGTGTCGGAGTTCTCCGCCGACGAGCAGCAGGTGCTCGTGCGCCCGCGCCGCATCCTGCGCGCCGGGGCCGGCACGATCGTGGTGCTGCACTTTCGCTGACGCGACTCAGTACGAACGAAGGTCGACGCGACGACCGAGACCGTCCTTCTGCTCGACGCTCCAGCGCGAAGGCGACTGGGCGCGAAGCGCGGCCTGCCGTCGGGCAGAGCGGAGCGCGGCCCGGCGCGCATCCTTGCGAAGCTCGTGCGCGACGCCGCGAAGCACCACGAACAGGATCATGATCGCCACGCCCTGCCAGACCTGGAATGCAAGGTCGAACTGCAGGGTCGCCCACACGACAACGGCTGCATAACCGTAGGAGAGCACGTCCGCGAGCAGGACGCTCGGCGTGTTCGTCGACACTTTGATGGGGGCTGCGGGGGCGGGGGAGGCTGCCATGTATCTACCGTAGGTCGGGAAGCCGAATCCGGCAAGGACTATTTGCAGGATTTCCAGTACGCTACCCGCTAAACGTCCACCAGGTGCCGTTTCTGCAGCTTCGCGGGCTCGGCGCGGCGTCAGCTGATCCGGTCGATGACGCGACCAGCGTCCTCGCTGGGATCATCGAGCCGGATGCCGGCAGGCGAACCGGATTCGACGACGCGCACGTGACGCTCGCCGTCTTCGTCGACGACGACGTAGAGCTCACCATCGCGCGAGGTGCCCAGCAGGCGACCGGAGATGTCAGCGCCGTTCTCGGCGACCTCGACCTCCACGTGCGGCAGCGGTACCGGGTACAGGTACGTGCCGGTCATGCCGAGCAGCACCGAGCCGGCGGCTGCGGTGCCGATCAGCGCCGACGGGGTCAGGAGTCGGCCGTGCAGCCAGGAAAACAGCACGAAGCCGTACGCTGCAACGATGCCCGCCGTTCCGCCCCACCACGTCGATACGAGCAGTGCGCCGGTGAACACGAGCGCGAAGCACACGAGGAATCCCAGTCGGTCGCGGTGTGTGCCACCGCCGTTCGGCGCGATCGTGCGGATGAGCCATGCGCGCGCACCGATGCTCATCGCGAGCGTCACGAGCACGATCAGGCTGACGAGGTTCGGGATGTTCGTCAGCAGCACGCCGACGCCTTTCATGAGCACGTCCTCGTGCGCGAACCCGCTCAGCACGCTTGGCTGGTGCAGCTCGAGCCGGCGCAGCTGACCGAGCACGGAGAATGCGCCCAGCCCGTAGAGGATCGCGGCGGTGAGCACGGTCACCTCGCCGAGGCGCGATGCGATGTCGCCGACGGATGGTCGCACCGGCGCCGGCGAGTACGCGATGGTCGGCGAGGGCGTCTCGGTCTGCGTGTGCGCCTCGGTGGTCAAGCCGTCACCAGCCACGCCACGCATCGTCGAGCAGCTGCTCGAGCTCGGCGATCATCGGCGCGCGCGGATTGGTGCGGATCGACGGGTCCTCGAACGCGAGCTGCGCCATGTGCGAGCGCTGCGCGGTGAACTGTTCCTCGGTGATGCCGAGCGCCTGCAGCGACTTTGGCTGCTCGACTGACTCGAGCAGCTTGATCGTCGTCTCCTCGAATCGCGCGAGCCCCTCCGCCGGGTTCTCGCGGCTCGATCCGAGGCCCAGCGCGCGCGAGGCCTGCGCGTAGGTGTCGGGCGCGACCCACCGCGTCTGCGTGGGCGACGGCAGGTTCTTGCCCGGCATCGCCGCGCCGTTGTAGCGAATCACGTGCGGCAGGAACACGCCGCACGCCGCGCCGTGCGAGACCGGGAACGTCGATCCGAGCGCGTGCGCCAGCGCATGCCCCACACCGACGAACGCGTTCGAGAACGCGAGGCCCGCCATGGTCGCCGCGTTGTGCACGCGCGTGCGCAGCTCCATGTCCTCGCCATCGGCATAGACCGCGGGCAGCGTGGTGAACAGGTCATGCAGCGCACGCAGGCTGAGCGCATGCGTGTACGGCGACGCGAAGCTCGACACGAGGCTCTCGATCGCGTGGGTGATCGCGTCCACGCCGCTGTCGCGCGTGAGCTCCTTGGGCATGGAGATCGCGAGCGACGGATCGACGATCGCGATCTCCGGCACGAGCGTGTAGTCCACGAGCGTGGTCTTGCGACCGGACTGTGCGTGCGTGATCACCGCGGCGGGTGACACTTCCGACCCGGTTCCGCTCGTGGTGGGAATCGCCACCAGGCGCATCGCGTCCGGGCGGCGCTGCGGGTACTCGGCGATGCGCTTGCGAACGTCCAGGAACGGGAGCGACAGGTCGGTCCAGTCGACGTCCGGATGCTCGGTGCCGATGCGTGCCGCCTTCGCCAGGTCGAGCACGCTGCCGCCACCGAGCGCCACGATCACCTGCGGCTGGAAGCGATCCAGGAACGCGACGAGCTTCTCGCAGTCCTCGTTCGTGGGCTCCGGACCGATGTCGGAGTAGATGTCGACGGCGCGCGCCGAGAGACGGTCGGTGACGAGCTCGACGTTGCCGCGCGCGACGTTGCCGGAGCTGGTGACCACCGCCACGCGCTCGGCGGGCACGTTGCGGAGGTTGTCGATCGAGTGCTCGTTGAAGTACACGTCGACCGGCGATCGGAACCACATGGGCGGATGCTTTCGGTAGGAGACCTGCTTGATGTTGAGCAGCTCGTCGACGTTCACGTTGGCGGTCGTGTTGGAGCCGCCCCACGTGCCGCACCCGAGCGAGTAGGTCGGCGGAAGGTCGGTGTACATGCCCCCCATCGCGCCGAGCGCGGTGGGGCAGTTGACGAGGATGCGGCCGGTGCGAATGCGCTTCGAGTATGCGTCGACGACCGCGTCGTCGCGTGCGTAGACCGCGCTCGTGTGCCCGAGCCCGGCGATCTCGGTGACGCCCTCGCAGAGCGTCAGCGCATGGTCGACGTCGTCGGCCACCAGGTAGGCAAGCACCGGGAACAGCTTCTCGTGCAGGAACAGCTCGGCAAGGTCGAAGCGCTCGACGGGTACGACGAGCACCTTGTGGTGCGGCTCGATCGGGATGTCAGCCGCACCGGCAAGCAGCTGCGGGGTCTGTCCGATCGCGAAGTAGTTGAGGTGTCCCGTGGCGGAGTCGAAACAGATGTCCGCGAGGCGCTCGGATTCCGCCGGGTCGAGGAAGCGCGCGCCCATTCGTTCGAGCTCGGCGCGCACCTGGGAATCGATCGCGCGGTCGACGACCATCGTCTGTTCGGCGGGACAGATCATGGAGGCGTCGAACGTCTTGCTCATGAGCACGTCGAGCACGGCCATCGGGATGTCGGCGCTCTCGTGCAGGTAGACGGGTGCGTTTCCGGGACCGACGCCGATCGTCGGCTTGCCCGACGCGTTCGCTGCCTCCACGATGCGCTGGCCACCGGTCGTCCAGATGAAGTCGACGCCCGGGTGGCGGAACAGGTACTGGGTGTCGGCGTGCGTGGGGTCGGTCATGCACTGGATCGCGCCGGGAGGCATGCCTGCGGCTTCGGCGGCTTCCACGACGACGCGCACCGCTTCGGTGGAGCAGCGGATCGCCTTCGACGACGGGCGTACGATCATCGCGTTGCGGGTCTTGGCAGCGACGATCGTCTTGAACAGCGCAGTCGACGTCGGGTTCGTGATCGGCATGATGCCGAGGATCGATCCGATCGGCTCGGCCACCCACTTGAGCGCGCGGGCGGGATCCTCCTTGATCACCCCGACGGTCTTCTTGCCGCGCAGGTAGTCGTAGAGGAACTCTGTGGCTGTGTAGTGCTTGAGGACCTTGTCCTCGTACAGGCCGAGCCCGGTCTCCTCCACCGCCATATGTGCGAGGTCGTGCGCTGCGAGCAGGCCGGCGCGCGCCATCTTCCAGACGATGTCGTCGACTTCGCGCTGGTCGAGCTGTCGGAACTGTTCCGCGGCTTCGCGCGAGCGCGCGACGAGCGTGTCGAGCTGGTCGCGGCGTTCGACGGGAATGTCGGCAGGATCTGCGGTATCGACGGGGGCGCGGGCCATCGCAGCGTCCCTACCCACGCGCGCCCACTCCCGCACGTTGTGCATCATGTAGCGGCGGCGGCGTGCCGATACTGCTGTCGATGCAGTTTCCCCGTCTCGTGAAGCCCGCCGCGCTCGTGGCGTCGATCGTCGCGCTCGTCGCGATGCCGCCGACAGGCGCTGCCGCGACTCTCGCGCCGTCGAGCAAGCAGGTCCTGCGCGTGGGGATCGGGACCCTGCCCTCGTCGATCGATCCCGGCAAGGCGAGCTACGAGGAAGACCTGATCGTCCAGAACGCCCTGTTTCCCGCCCTGTATCGCAGCGCGGGAGGCTCCTCCGGACGACTCGTGCCCTATCTGGCAGCGCGACAGCCGGTGGTGACCAACGGCGGGATGCGATACACGGTGACGATGCGCGCGGCGAGGTGGAGCGACGGGAAGCCGGTGACGGCAGCCGACGTGAAGCTTGGCTACATGCGCGCGCGGCGCACGTCGTTCTACGGCTCGTTCTTCAGTCCGGTGCGATCGGTGACCGCGGTCGGCACGCGCACGGTGCGCTTTGACCTGTCGATGCCGGTCCCCTGGTTCGGGGAGTTGCTCGCGAGCAACGTCACCGCGCCTGTGCCCTCGCACGTGGTCCGGCGGCGCGGCGAGCGCTGGACGCACCTGACGCACCTGGTGACCGCTGGCCCGTTCAAGGTGGCCTCCGGTCGTGGTCGGACCGAGCTCGTGCTCACGCCCAACCCGCGCTGGTGGGGCGCGCGTTCGGTGCGCCTCAAGGAGCTGCAGCTGCTGGCGGTGGATGCGGCATCGGTGTCGCCGACGTTCCGCGCGACCAGGCTCGACGTGACGCTGCGCAACGGATCGATCCACTCCTCCGCGCTCGCCTCCTGGAAGGACGATCCCCGCTTTCGCGAAGTGACCCGTGGCGACGGGCAGTACCTGTACCTGAACACCCGCGTACCGGAGCTGACGAATCCGGCGGTCCGGCGCGGCATCGCATTGGCGATCGATCGAGCGGCGGTCGGCAACCTCGTCCGCTCGGGTGTCGACCGGCCACTGGCGTCGGTGCTGCCTGCCGGCATGCGCGGCGCGGCTACCGTGAACGCCGGCAGCCGCCTGCTCGGCGAAGCCGGTACCGCGGAGCCGACGCGCGCGACGGCGGAGCTCGCGGCGGGCGGCTGGGTGCGGGGCCCCAGGCTTGACCTGTACTACGCGTCCGACACCGGCGCGAGCGGACGGATCGCGACGCGCATCCAGGCGGACCTGCGGGCGGTGGGCGTGGACGTGGTGCTGCACCCCACGACCGGCACCAGCTTCTCGAAGACCGGGATCGGCATCTCGCCCGTGCGCACGAACGTCGACATGGTGCTGCTCGGCTGGACGCCCGACTACTCGGACCCGCAGAACGTCCATCAGCTGTTCACGTGCGCGAACATCGACGCCGGGCTCAACATGTCCAACTTCTGCTCGCCGGAATTCGATGCGACCTACGCGACCGCGACCCGCTCGAGCGGCAGCGCTCGGCTCGCGGCGCATCGCACGCTCGAGGACCTGCTCACCGGACCGACCGGCCTGATGCCCGCCGTGCCGCTGTACCAGCCGGTCGGCGACAACCTCGTGCAGCCGTGGGTGTACGGATTCCGTCAGCACCCCTCCGGGCGCGTGGACTTCGAGAAGATCGCGATCCTGGTTCGCTAGACGGGCGCGGTCGTCGGGCCCACGACGTCGAGCGCCTCGCGCACCATCGTGCGAGCGGCGTCGCCGTGCAGCACGGCGCCGAGCTCCTGCGATCCCGTGAGCGCCGCCATCTCGGGCATGTGATGGAAGCTCGTCACGAGCGCGGACTGCTCGTTGGCGAACAGGTTGAGGTGCGGGAACGGGCGCTCGGTGATCGGCACGTCGTTGGCCTTGAGCGCGAGTCGGATCATCGGGTCGCTGCGCACCGGGCGTGCTTCGACCGGGATGCCCATGCGGCGGAGCTTGCCGAGCCGGATCGTGCCCTGCACGTTGTGCACCCAGCCTGCGTTGATGCGCAGGTCGACGCCCGCATCCGTGAGCAGCCGCAGCGACTCGTCGTCGATCTTGCCGACGGTGACCTGCACATTCGCGCCGGCGCGCTGCGCATCGGCGAGGCGCTGCGCGGTCTCGGGGTGACGCAGCTCCTTCTCGACGACCACGAACTGCTCGCCACGTTCGGCGGCATCGTCGAGCAGCTGCAGGACCTTCGGGCGGATGCCGTCGACGCCGTGACGTGCGTCGTGCACGAGCAGGTCCACGCCCTCGGCGGCCTGTGCCGCCGCGCGGATGCGGGTGGTGTCGCCTGATGCGGTGGCGCGGATCACCTCGTGCGCGGCGCGCGCGGTGTCGCCACGCAGGAACACGCCGACGTTGCCCTGGCGGCGGGCCGAGTACTCGTCGGTGTTCGTGCGCAGCAGGGCGATCGGTTCGCCCGCAGCGTCGGAGCCGGCAATGAGCTTGCCGTGCAGCCAGTCGCCCGTGCCGCCGTACGTCGCGACGGTCGCGCCGCGCCGTTCGTACGCCGCGAGCGCGAGCCGATCGGTGCGGGTGGCGAGCTCGTGTCCTCGGACGTACTTGTGCTGGTCGACGAGGAACAGGTCGTCGGCGTGCATCGTGCGTTCGGCAAGCGCGGCTCGCACGGCGGGGTCGTTGAGCTGGCGAACCTGCCAGGAGATGGGTCCGGGTCCATCGGCGATCTCGCGGGTGACGGAGGCGAGCGCGTCGTGGCTGGCGAGCACGCTTCGGTCGTCGAGGTGGGCGACCGGCGTCGAGACCTTCGGACCGTGGGGTTCGAGGTTCGCGATGCCGCGCAGGACATGGTCGTCCGCGACGATGCGGACCTTGTCCTCGTCGATACCGGCGATCCAGAGGTTGCGGCTCGGCCATGGCGTACGCGTGGCAACGCTGTCATAACCGGCGCCGAGCAGCGCCTGACGCGCGGCCTCGAGCTGCTCGGTCCGACTGCCCGCGCCGCGCAGCTCACGAACCGGAGTGCCGGTCGTGCGTGCGACGCGCCGCAGGTACAGCGTGTCGGAGTTCGTCGCCAGGAACGGGATCCAGAACGGTTGCTCGGTCGGCACCGCGGCACGCAGGAGGTTGTCGCCGAAGTACTTGGTCTCGGGTGTGGCCGCGGTGTAGAAACCCCGACCGAGCGCGTCCTTGCCGCCGGCCTGGAGCACGACGCCGTCGCGCAGGATCGAGCGGAACCCGCGCGCCGTGGTGGCGTGCGTGACCGGCTCCGTGGTCAGCACGCTCCGAGCAAGGTACGACGCGACGTCGTCCGGCTGGATCAAGCGGACCGCGGAAGTGATGTTCCCCGCGTTCGACAACCCCTGAATTCCCCCTACCGGGGTATCGGGCGGGACGCGGTTCCCGTTACCAGAACGGCGTGCGACGGGTCAGGAGGTTCGCGCGGAGGCGCTCCTGGATCGTCGCGCGTACGCGTTCGGAGAGCTCGAGCACGAAGGCCCGGTCGTCTGCGGCTTCCGGCGGGTACTGCGTCACGTCGATCGGGTCGCAGAACTCGATGTGCCACTTGCTCGGCAGCGGGATGAGCCCGGCAAGGCCGAGCAGCGGGAACATCGGCGTGACCGGCACGAACGGCGCGCCGATGAGCTTCGGCAGGATCGGCAGGTTGGCGATCTTCGGGTAGATCTCCTCGCTGCCGACGACCGCCACCGGAATGATCGGGGTCTTCGTGCGCAGGGCGATGCGCACGAACCCGCCGCGGCCGAATCGCTGCAGGTTGTAGCGCTGCGAGAAGGGCTTGGCCATGCCCTTGACGCCTTCCGGGAACACCGCGATGAGCTCGTCACGCTTGAGCAGCTCATACGCGTTCGGTGTCGAGGCGAGCACCTGGCCGGTCTGCTTCATGAGATCTGCCAGCCATGGCAGGCCCATGAGCCAGTCGAGCACGAGCAGTCGCACGTGGCGCGGCGTCGGGTGCTCGAGGTACATCGCAGTCTTGATCATGGCGCCGTCGAACGGGATGCCCGCCCCCGCGTGGTTGGACACGAGCAGTCCGCGTCCCTCGGAGGGAACGTTCTCGATGCCGACCACGTCGACGCGCCAGTAGTAGCGATACAGCAGCGTCGCGAGCGGCAGCAGTTTCTCGGTGAACTCGGTATCGAAGCCGAAGTCGTCTTCTTCGTAGTCGCCGCCCACGCGCGACGCGAACGCCGACACGAGGCTCGCGATCGCTTGTGCGCAGTCGCCGATGACGCGCTCGAGCATTCCGTCGTCGACGACCCCTGCGTTGACGGCAGCCTCGCGGATCTTGGTGACGTTCTCGCCGACGTAGTCCGCGATCTGGCGCAGCTCTTCGATCGGGCTGCTCGTGTCGTCGGAGTCGTCGCGGGCCCCGCCAGCGGTGCCGGTCGCTCCTGCGCCGCCACCGTTGAGGTCGGCGATCGCGTCGTCGAGCGCGTCGCGATCGATGTCGTCCGGCATGTCAGGGCGAGCCTGGCCTGCGTGCTGGGAGCAGAACTTCGAACCCTCCACCGCGCGGCGGCGACAGCGCGCACCACTCTTGGTGTGACCCTCGCAGGTCATCGTGTTGGTCCTGGGCGATGCTTTGGTCGTGGTCGGCACGTCGGGTGATCCTTCAGTCCATCGACTCTTCGTCGTGGCCGGCGAGGTCGTCGCCCTCGTCGTCGAGTGCGGCGTCGGCGCGCACGCGTGTTGCGGTCGCCGAGTATGCGGCGGCTTCGGCTTCCTCGTCCTTGGCGCGATCGGCGCGGTCAGGGTCGAAGCGTGGTGCGATGCGTCCGAACAGCCCGGCGTCGAGCGACGGCATCTGGTGCATCTTGCGCTGGACGTAGTCGAGCAGTTCGCGATCCAGGTACGCCTCGCCGCCCTCGTGGTAGCGCCGCGTGCGAATCCACGCCGCGTACTGCTCCGCAGCCTGACGCGAATCGTACTCGGGCACGAACCCGAACTCCTCGATCATGCGATCGGTGGAGACGCCGCGGCCGTACTTGAGCGTGCGGTCGTAGCGGCTCGGAACGTAGAGCAGGTCGGCGCGCTCGAGCAGGCCCATGATCGGACCCATCATCGGCGGGATGAGCGGCACCTGGATGCGACCAGCCATGCGCAGGAACTTCGCGAGCGTGACGGCGCCCGGTCCGGCCACGTTGAACGTGCCGGGCTTCCACGTGCGCACCGCGTGGGCAAGCGCGTCGACGGCGTCCGAATCCTGGATGAACTGCAGGCGCGGGTTGAAGCCCGCGAGCGTCGGCACGATCTGCGACGAGATGTAGCGCGTGAATGCCGTGTCGACGTTCTCGCCGATCGAGTTGGCAAAGCGCAGGATCGTGACGGCGGCGTGCGGTGCGCGCTCGGCGAAATCGCGGGCGTAGGTCTCGACCTCGCGGATGTCGCGCGAGTACATGTCGCGCAGCGGGGCCTTCGCCTCCATGTCCTCGGTGAAGAACGCGGGATCGCGCGGCGACGCGCCGTAGATGGCGGTCGAGCTGCGGATGACGACCTTGCGCACGAACGGGCTGGCGGCGCACGCCGCGAGCAGGTTCATGGTGCCGATGACGTTCATGTCATGCAGCGTGCGCCCGCTCTCGCCGGGGCGATCGGCGCCGAAGATCTGCGTGTGCACGACCGTGTCGACGCGCGTGACGTTGATGAGTCGGCTGACGGCCGGATTGCGGATGTCACCCTTCACGATTTCCGTTCGACCGAACTCGCCGAGCGGATCGCGGGTGTCGATGCCGCACACGAAGTCCAGTGCATGGTCGCGCTCGAGCTGTCGCGCGAGGTTCGCGCCCCAGAACCGGCCGACGCCCGTGATGAGCACGCGACGCGAGCGGGGCGGAGACACGGCGAGCGACGGATCGGTCGCGGAAGTCCTGCGTGGGGGCCGGGGCGGGGTCACGTGCCGTGCGTACCTTGGTCGGGAACGAATGAAACTGCGGTGTGGATGATCACTTGTCGAGTTCGTCGAGATCATCGCCGAGCGTCGGCGGCCAGTGGTCCTCGCCCGGCGAGTCGCAGCGACTCAGGCAGTGGATGCCCGCGACGTTCACGAGCGGCACCAGGATGTGCGAGTTGAGCTCGACGTGCTGCACGTCACCGACGATGCAGAACGCCGTCAGCGTGCCGTCCTGAGCAGGTTCGCCGCCGTAGAGCCACAGCTCGACGTGCTCGCCGATGTACTTCGCGGTGTAGTCCTCCATGCCGTGCATGCTAGTGGACCGCGCCGCCCCCGTGTGGGCCGAAAACGGACGTTCGTGCGTGAAGCTCGTTTCAGGACGTCGCATCGCCGCTGGGCGACCAGCGATCGTCGTCGCCGCGCGTGTCCTGTGCGGGGTTCGTGGCGGGTGTCGACGCCCCCGGCCGGTCGGCCATGCCGTCGCCGTCATCGTCGCGATGCGCGCCACCTTCGACCATGCGCTGGTTGCGCGAGCGATCGGAGATGAGCTGGTACAGCTTCACCGGCCTGGGAAGGTACTCGAGCCCCGCCAACGGCTCGGTGCCGCCCGACGCGTTCTCCACCTCGAGACGACCGAATCCGAGCATGCGGCCCAGCAGCGGCCGAACCAGCGTCATCTCGTCGATCTTCACGAGCGGGGTCGACACGATGTTGCGGTTGAGGATGCCGTGCGCGTACACGATCTTGTTGGTCGTGACGTAGAAGCGTTCGGTGATCCACGCCAGCAGCGTCCAGACGACCGTCGCGGCAATGGCAGCGAACGCGATCCAGGCGGCGTAGCCCACCCAGTTGCCCGCCTGGTTGTCGAGCCAGCCAGCTTCGCCGATGTACCAGATCGCCACGGCAATGAGTGCAAGACCAAGCACGCGTACGCCGATCTGCCGCACCACCACGAACCAGTGCTGTCGCGTCTCCAGGACGACGCCTTCGTCGGCACCAAGCAGTTGTTCCAGGTCACGAGCCATGGGCGGGTGCTACCCGCGTCGCAACGCCCTCAACCGGTCACATCATTCGGGCGCCGCGCTGGACGGTGACCCGACCATCCGGGTGTACCGTGCGCGTCACGCTCTGGAAGACGTCGTCGTCGGTGCGCGCGGTGCCCTTGCCGCCTACCTGCTCGACGGTGGTCGTCTTGACCGGCTCGGCGGGAGGCGGCGGGGTCTTGTCGTCCTCCTCCTCGCGAGTCGGGCGTTCGTTGCGCGACACCGGCGTGCCTCCGACCGGGCCGCCCCAGTACTGTCGGACGGCATCCATGGCGGTGCTCGGATTGAACGGGCCGACGCCGACGGGGATCTTGAGCACCTGGCCGGGACGGATGACGCCGGCCTTGAACGCGTCCACGTTCGCCTTGGCGAACTCCGCCATGTCGACGTTCTCGAGGCGCGCGATCTTGAACGGCGAATCGCCGGGCTTGACGACGTAGTCGCGCGTCGTCGGAGCGTCGCCACCGACGCCGCCTGCCGCGGTCGTGGACTCGGCAGCCTTCGCGGCTTCGGCGGCCTTCGCGGCGGCTGCCGCCTTCTCCTCCTCGGCTGCCTTGACCACAGCTGCGGCAGCGGCGTCGGCAGCCTTCTTGGCCGCCTCGGCAGCCTTGACTGCGTCCTCGGCGGCCTTCTTGGCGGCTGCGGCTGCAGCTTCGGCCTGCTTGAGCGCCTCGCGTGCCGCGTTGAGTGCGGCGATCGCGTCGGTGACGGCCTTCGCGGCAGCGTTCGCGGCGGTACGGGCTGCGTCGAGCTTGCCCTGCGCTTCGGCAACCTTGCCTTCGACGCCGACGCCCTTCGGCAGCTTCACCTTCGTACCCTCGGGCAGCGACCCCAGGACCGTGATGCTCGGGTTGAGCGCCTGGAGCTTCGCGACGGTCGTGCCGTAGCGGCGGGCGATCGTTGCGAGCGTTGCGCTGCCGTTGGCGACGTGCTCGCCATGACCGTTCCGCGCAGCGGTGAGCGCGGCAGCGGCGTCGACGAGCGCGGAGTCGGCGGTGACCTTCTTGGACTCCGCATCCTTGAGTGCAGCCTCGGCGGTGGTGACGCCGGTCTTGGCAGTGACGACCTTCGCGTCCGCGGCCTTGGAGGCCTCGGCTGCGTCGGCGGATGCCTTGTCGGCAGCGGCCAGGTCGGCCTTCGCCTTCTCGTCGGCGGTCTGCGCGACGGACTTCTGGGTCGGGTCGCCTCCTGTACCGGCGACGTCGGAATCCTTGCCTGCACCGGTGTCACCAGCGACGGCGGTCTTGCCGGCACCGGTGTCGCCAGCGACGTCGGTCTTGCCGGGCGCGTGGCCCGCGTGACCGCCACCTTCGACGGTGCCGCCGATCGCGTCGGCTCCGCCGTTTGCGCCGTCGACTGCCGCGGAATCGCCACCCGCGCCGCCACCCATCATGTCGCAGCCGGCCATGCTGCCGTGACCGCCGCCCATCGCACCCGCGAGGGCGCCCGAGCCGGCGAGTGCCTGGCGCAGTGCTTCGATCGACTTCGCGATCTGCTCGAGCAGACCCATGATGCTGCTCGCAGCACCGCCGCCTGCGGCGCCTGCGACGTCGCCGCCGCCAGCTGCGCCTGCAACCGAAGAATTCTTGGCCATCGCTGCCATCGGCATCGAGGCTCCGCTACCAACCGTGCCCGTCCCGCACATGGTTCGCTCCGTTCGTCCCTGACATGTCACCCGACCGTCCCGGGTCGGGTGTGAAGTGGAGAACGACGTCGCGACCGTCCCGGGCCGCGCGTAGTGTCGTGTCCATCTCCAGAGAACGACGGGATCACGAAACCGTCAAGTGATCTGACGACCGTCGTCTCGACAGACGACGACGGGGCCCCCGAAAGGACCCCGTCGAACGAATCTGGTGGCGTGCTGGTCTAGAGCTCACCCGGCGGGATTGCGCGCGGCAGGCCTGCTGCCTTGAACGCGTCGTTGCGCGCGCGGAGTGCCTGGTTGATGGCAGCGAAGCCCTCGTCGTAGGTCTTCTGCTTCACGGCGATCTGCGCCGTGAGGCGATTGCGGGCGATCGCGTCGGGGCCGCCGCTCGTGAAGGAGTCGCGCTGCTTCTCGAGCTGGGCGATTTCGGCACCGAGCGCCTTGCGCTGCGTGTACAGCGCTTCCCAGGCCCAGTACTTCTCCTTGTAGGTCTGGATGAGCTGCGTCTGCGTCGGCGCCGGCGTGGCCGGCACCTCGGGCGCTGCATCGGCGCCTCCACCACCAGCTGGGGGTGGGGGCGTGTCAGCGCGTGGCGGGGCCGGGAGCGTGTCGCCACCCGTGCCCGTGCCCTTGGGCTTCTTGTCCTTCTTTGGCTTCTTGTCCTGCTTGTCCTCGGCCTTGTCGTCGCCCGTGCCCTTGTCGCCCTTCTGGTCGGGCTTCTGCTCGGGGGTGGGCGGAATCTGCTCGGGCGTGGGCGGCGTCTGTGTGGGCAGGTCGCCTCCGCCGCAGCCGGGCATGCCGCAGCCGCAGCCAGCTGCTGCGCCGCCGGGACCGCCGCCGCCGACCGACGGTGCGCCGCCACCGAGGAGGGCGCCGCCACCGAGGAGGGCGCCGCCACCGAGTGCCTGCTTGAGCGATTCCACGGCCGCGCTCACCTGGGCGAGCAGCGGGCCGAGCGAATCAAGGCCGGTCGAGCCGCCGCCCGTCGCACCTGCGACGGCGCCGGCAACGGGAGGGCTCGGCAGCGCGCCGCCTCCAGTTGCGCCGGCGACGGAGGTCGTCGTGGTCGACGCGCCTCCACCGGACGATGACGTCGGATTCGTGGCAATGGTCGGCATCGTGCCGACAGAACTGGTTCCACACATGACTGGCGATCCCCCATCCATGGCGCGCACCGGTCCATTGGCGCGCGCCGCTCCCACACTCCACGAAACGACGGATCCGTTCGTTCGTCAAGCGACCAGGTGCGGAACGCGACGATCGAGCGACAGGCAGCCCGCGCCGCCCATCACGACCCTGTAGGCTCGCGCGGCCCCGTTTGTCGCCCTCGAAAGGACCCACCAGCATGCCGATCCATCTCCGAGCCGAGCAGGGCGATTACGCGGAGGCCGTGCTCGTTCCTGGCGACCCGCTGCGCGCCAAGTACATCGCCGAGACGTTCTTCGAGGGCGCGCGTCAGGTCAACGGCGAGCGCGGAATGCTCGGCTACACCGGCACCTTCAAGGGCAAGCCCGTGAGCGTGCAGTCCACCGGCATGGGGTGCCCGAGCGCGGCGATCGTGTTCGAGGAGCTGAACATGCTCGGCGCGAAGAAGCTCATCCGCGTCGGCACCTGTGGTGGACTGCAGCCCGGCATGACGATGGGCGAGCTGGTCATCGCGACGAGCGCGACGCCGTCGGATCGAACGGCGCTCAATTACACGGGTGGCGAGATGCATGCGCCCACCGCCGACTTCGGCATGGTGCTGAGCGCCGTCAAGGCCGCACAGGCCGTCGATCGTCACGTGACCGTCGGCAACATCGTCTCGAGCGACGTGTTCTACCAGCCCGACACCGGTCTGGCGCAGCGCTGGAGCGACCGTGGAACGCTCGCGGTCGAGATGGAGGCAGCGGTGCTGTTCACCATCGCCGCGATGCGCAAGATCCGCGCGGCGGCGATGTGCACGGTCAGCGACGTGATCGTGGACGGCGAATTCCACCGCATCACCGACGAGGACCTGCGCAAGGCCGTCGACGAGATGGTCGAGATCGCGCTGGAAGTCGCGATCGACGACACGGTCGGCGTGCCGGACGCACGCTCGCTCGCGTCAGTCTGAGTCGACTCATGATCGGGTAGGCGCGCTCCATGCGCGCCGTGATCGTGAACCCCGCCTCTGCCAGTGGTCGAACCGCCGATCGCTGGCGCCGTATCGTCGCCGCCCTCGAAGCGGGTGACGAACCGGTCGAGGTGTTTCTCACGACCGGCCCCGGGGACGCGATCGGCCTCACCCGCCGCGTCCTGGAAGACGGCGTGCACAGTCTCATCGTGCTCGGAGGCGACGGCACGATGGGCGAGGTCGTCGCCGGCTGCATCCGCGCCGACGGCAGTGGCATGATGCGCGACGACATCGACCTGTCGGTGATCCATCAGGGGACCGGCGGCGACCTGGCCCGCGGCCTCGAGATCCCCAAGGACGAGGACGGGGCGATCCGGGTGGCGCTCACGGGGACGCCGCGCCGCATCGACGCGGGCGTGGTCTCGTTCCAGCCGCTGGACGGAGTCGACGCGCACGTGAAGCCGCAGGCCGATGGCTCGCTCGTGCGCGGATTCGTCGCGAACTCGAACGTCGGCATGGCCGCGGACGTCGTCGAGAAGGTCGAAGGGCCGTTCAAGAAGCTCGGCAACAACGCCTCGTTCGCGCTCGCGACGGTGACGTGCCTGTCGCGCAACCGCCCGCGCCGCGTGCAGCTGACGTCGCGCGAGGGCATCGACGCCACGCTCGACATCGTCGACATCACCGTGTGCAACAACCGCTACATGGGTGGCGGCATGCTCGTGGCGCCGGACGCGAAGGTCGATGACGGCCTGCTTGACGTGGTCATCATCGGCGCGGCGGGTCGATTCAGGCTGCTTCGCACGTTCCCGAAGATCTATTCCGGAGCGCACGTGCGCGATCCGCTGGTGCGGGTCGAACGGACCGTCGAGCTGCATGTCGGCGTGCCCGACGGCGCCGAGCACCAGGGCGTGGTGCTCGACGGCGACCTCGTCGGTCGCACGCCCGCGACCTGGCGGATCATCCCCGGCGCGCTGTCGGTGCGCGTGCCGGCGTCGGCCGACGTATGATCCGCGCATGATTGCTTCGTTCGCATCCGACGCGTGGGCAGAGCAGTTCGCCACGCGACTGCAGGAATCCGCTTCCGTCCGCACCGAATCGATGTCCTGGGTCTTCGGGCCGATGGCGTTCGTGGTGGACGCCGACGCCGAACATGGCCTGGAGGCCACCGCGATTCGAGTGGACCTGCACGAAGGCTCGAGCCGTGGCGTGGAGGTCATTTCGGTTGCCGAGGCGGCGCGTGCCCCGGTCGTGCTGGGCGGCTCGTTGGCCCGGTGGAAGTCGGTCTTCGATGGTTCCTTGGAGCTCGTCGACGCGGTGCTCGATTCACGACTGCGTGCGACGGGCGACCTGCCGACGCTGGCGCGTCATCGCAACCTGCTGGCGGCGATCGCAGCAGCCGGCGGCCAGGTCGAGACTGCCTGGCAGGATGAGAAGACCGAGACTGCTACCACTGCCTGACGGCGAGAACCAAGCAGTGCAAGAAGCGGGAGCGAAGGCGTAGCAGCGCTACGTCGAGCGATCCGCGACGCAGCAATGCGCCGGTTCGCAGCCGTCAGGCGCCGATGTAGAAGCGGAGGCCGGCGTACATGGCAGGCGCGCCGTACCCGACTTCGGCGATCTCGGTGCAGCTGTCGGCGATGCTCGGGCTGTGCGCTCCGCGCTTGATGCTCTCGACCGCGCCGCGCAGCTCGCTCAGGTAGACGGCGACCTCGTCGGTGCGGCGGCTGTGCACATTTCGGGTGCGGGCACCCAGCGCACCGGTACCCGTGCGGGCCGTGCCGGCCGAGCGGGTAGCCCAGTCTCCGGCGACGTTGGTGGCGTTCAGCTGCAGCGTGACGGTGGTGGACATCAAAGCTCCCGAGTGACGATTTCCGCGGCCCCCTCCGAACCGCTTGACCTCAAGGTACGGCGGGCCCGGTTTTTCCGAGACGGACGAACTACCTACGTTTGGACGAGCGTCACCTAGGTAGTCCGGAAACGGCGCCACCGCGCCCCCCAACTTGGTCGACGTAGATCGCACCAGGTGGCACCTACGTCGATGAATTTCGGGGGCGCAGCGCATATCCACATCACCCACCAACTTGATCGATGTAGATCGCACCACGTGGCACCTACGTCGATGAACTTCGGGGGCGCAGCGCATATCCACCTCACCCACCAACTTGATCGACGTAGATCGCACCCCGTGGCACCTACGTCGATGAACTTCGGCGGCGCAGCGCATATCCACCTCACCCACCAACTTGATCGACGTAGATCGCACCACGTGGCACCTACGTCGATGAACTTCGGGGGCGCAGCGCAAATCCACATCACCCACCAACTTGATCGACGTAGATCGCACCACGTGGCAACTTCGGCGGGGCGGGGCGGGGCGCGGGGGCGGGGGCGCGGGAAGAAACTCGCGGCCCGCATCGAGGGACGAGTTCGATGCGGGCCGCTTAGTTCTTGGCGAGCTGGTGGGACAGTCGGGACAGACATCCAGCCGCGATGCGAGGTATGTGGACGGCGACCTGGTGGCGTGAGCGGGACGAGTGCTCGGATCGGGACGAGATCCATGTGCCGGTCGCTGTGGGAAGCTCCTCGCTGCCTCCC
>JBBQUY010000023.1:0-42938 GCA_038212015.1 Gaiellales bacterium
TCCGAACGCCACCGTCACGTTCTCGGTGAACGAGAGGGTGACCTCGTCCGGATGGTCTTCGATGGTCGACTCGTTCGCGGGCGTCGTCCCCGACAGCTCCGCATGCGCGGAAACGGTCGACGGCAGCATCAGCATCGCCAGTGTGGCGAAGGACAGTGCCAGGGCGAGCCGCGGACGGGCGACCTGTGGTCGGCGTCTTCGTCGCACGTTGCTCCAATTCACGGCCATGCACGTGACCTGCGGCTCTGCCGCACGATCAGGTCATGGCCCGACTACGGGCTTCAGCTCACGGCGCGAGCCGGGGTGGCGCACGCAGCGCGGCGTTCGACGCCATCGGCGCGACGCGCGGCGCATGGAAGACGGCACGGACGTGGCCGGCATGGCGCTGCGTGCGCAGCGGCCCCAGCCGACGGGCGACGGCGATTCGGTCGACGACGAGCACGAGCACGGTGAGCAGCGAGCGGACGAGCGCCAGCACGAGCACGCCGATCGCAGCCTCGAGCGGCATGCCGATCACGAGCAGGTCGAATCCGCGCGCCGCGATCGACCCTTCGAGGTGCTCGACGAGCAGGAACGCAGCAGCCGGGACGATGGCCGCTCCAATCCAGGGCAGGGCGCTTCCGGAGTGGCGCCAGTCATCGACCCAGCGCGCGACGGCGTGGCGACCGAGCGCGACGACGATGAGCGCAACGGTGATGCCGACCACTGCCGCGAGCGCGCCGCCCTGCTGCAGCGGCTGCAAGTAGCCATGGCTGCCGTGATGGTGGTCGTGGCCCGTCGCGTCGTACGTGGCGACGTGGCCGAGCAGCCAGCCCAGGACGCCAACGCCCCCGAACAGCATCGCGAGCGCAGCAAACGCGGCGAGGCGGTCGAGCCGGTGCGGGGCGGCGGACGTCATTCCGGATTCAGGATACCCCGCGCATGGACCTCGCGGAACCTGTGCAAGCCTGCAGACAGTTCTCAGGGCCCGGCGAGCCTGCATCACCCCTCGATGATTGCGGACGCCACCAGCCAGTCGGCCTCCGCAATTGCGAGCGCCGATGCGTTCTTCTGGCGTTCTGTCTCGAGCTCCGCGAGACGCGCATGGTCGGTTGCCGCGTCCGCCATCAGGTCGTGCAGCTCGGTCTCGCGCGCCTCGAACCGCGCGATCTGGCGCTCGAGCCGCACGATGTCCTTCTTCGCCTGTCGCAGTTCGGCATTCGATGCCTTGGATGCCGACGCGGCCGGCTTCCCCGCTGCCAGCGCCGCTGCAGCTGCCGCCTCGGCGACATCCGCGTCCACGGCCGCGCGACGCTCCTCCACGTACTGCTCGAGGCCCCGCGGCAGGTGCTGGATCCCGCCGCCGGGCGCGATCGCGTAGACGTTGTCGCACACGCGCTCGACGAAGTACCGGTCATGGCTCACGACCACGAGCGTGCCCGGCCACGAATCGAGCAGGTCCTCGAGCGCCGTGAGCGTGTCGATGTCCAGGTCGTTGGTCGGCTCGTCGAGCAGCAGCACGTTGGGCTCGTCCATGAGCAGGCGCATGAGCTGCAGGCGGCGACGCTCGCCGCCCGACAGGCTTCCCACGCGCACGTACATGCGTGGGCCCTTGAAGCCGAAGCGTTCGCACAGCTGGCTTGCGCTCTGCTGGAAGCCGTCGGAGGTGCTCGTCGTCTGGCGCACCTCCTCGAGCGACTCGAGCACGCGAATCTCCGGTGGGAGCTCCGCAGCATGCTGGGACAGGTGCGCGAGACGCACCGTCGAGCCCCGCTCGACGCGACCGGAGGTCGGTTGCTGCTCGTCGGCCAGGAGCCGAATGAGCGATGTCTTGCCCGCGCCGTTGACCCCGACGAGCGCGACCCGGTCACCAGGTCCGAGCCGCCAGGTCAGGTCGTTGAACAGCACGCGATCGCCGTACTGCACGCCGGCGTCCACCACGTCCAGGACTCGGTCACCCAGGCGCGCGGAGGCGAACCGCAGCAGCTCGACGCCGTCACGCGGATTGGGCACGTCCTCGATGAGGGCGTTGGCGGCCTCGATGCGGAACTTGGGCTTCGAGGTGCGCGCTGGCGGGCCGCGGCGCAGCCAGGCCAGCTCCTTGCGCAGGAGGTTGCGACGTCTCGCGTCCTGGGACGCGGCCTGACGATCGCGTTCGGCGCGCGCGAGCACGTACGCGGCGTAGCCACCCTCGAACTGGTGGACGGTCGTGTCGACGACCTCCCAGGTGCGCTGCACGACCGCGTCGAGGAACCACCGATCATGGGTGATCACGCAGAGCGTGCCGCGCCGCTTCGAGAGATGGCGCGCGAGCCAGTCGACGCCTTCGACGTCGAGGTGGTTGGTGGGCTCGTCGAGCAGCAGCAGCTCGGGGTCGTCGATGAGCGACTTCGCGAGCGCGATGCGTCGGCGCTCGCCGCCCGACAGCGGCGCGATCTTCGTATCCAGGCCCTCGGGGAATCGCGAGAAGTCGACGCCGCCGAGCAGGCCGTCGAGCACCTCGCGGAACTTGGGGTCCCCAGCCCACTCGTGGTCTTCGCGTCCCCCGACCAGCTCGTCGCGCACGGTGCGCTGGGGATCGAGCTCGTCGCCCTGGCCCACGAGCGCGAATTCGAGGCCGCCGGTGCGCGTCACGACGCCCTCGTCCGGCTCCTCCAGGCCCGCGATCAGGCGCAGCAGCGTCGATTTTCCGTCGCCGTTTCGGCCCACGATTCCGATGCGGTCGCCGGCGTTGAGGCCGAGCGAGACGTCCTCCAGGACGGTGCGGCTGGCATAGCGCTTGGCCACGGACTGGAGGTTGAGCAGGTTGCGGGGAGGGGCGGCCATGGGGCGATTCTGACGCACGAGCCGCTTCGGGACCGGTAGTGTGCCGCCACTGCGTCGCTACGGGGAGCGTGAGGCATGCGTCTGGGGATGGAATCGGTGCCGGTCGGCACGCGAGCAGCTGCGGCGGGATCGTCGATCTCGCTCGGAACGCTCAACGTGTGGAACTGGTTCGACACGGTCGACGATCCACGCACCCGAGACACGATCTACGAGCCCGAGCAGTATCGCGCGCGCCTGGTGAAGCTCGCCGGGATGATCGCTCGCGACCTCGAAGCTCCCGACGTGCTGGCGCTGCAGGAGATCGAGAACCACCGGTCGCTCGACGACCTGCTCGCGATGCCGCAGCTCGCCGGCCTCGGCTATCGCTACGTGCTGAGCGAGAAGGCGGACACGCGCGGCATCCGCAACGCGATCATGTACCGCGAGGGCAAGGTCGTCCTCCGCTCGCTCGAGGAACCCAATCCGGTCTCGACGCTGCCGCCGGAGGATCCGACGCTCATCGGCGCCGACCGCCTGTTCGCGCGCGCGAGCATGGTCGCGACGTTCGGCCTGGTGGGCGCGACCGACGCCAGGCACGCTGCGTTCACGGTGATCAACAACCACTTCAAGTCGAAGCTCGGTGGCGACTTCTGGGAGCCGCGTCGACGCGCACAGGGCGCGTTCATCGGCGGCCTCGTCGACGCGCTGCGTGGCGCGGAACCGAACCTGCCGGTGATCGTTGCCGGCGACATGAACGCGACGTATGACGACGGTGCGTACCAGCTGCTCGAACGCCGAGGCGGCGGTGATGGCGCACAGCGCCTGTGGGACACCGTTCGCGCGCTGCCCGACGAGGATCGCTACACATACGTGTACCGCGGCCAGAAGAACCTGCTGGACCACCTCATGGTGACGCCCGACCTGCGTGACGCGGTCGAATCCGTGCGGATCCTGCACATGAACACGGCGAAGGACTCGCCCGCGAAGCGCTTCAACTCGCGCACGACGCACGGCACGAGCGATCACGATCCGATCCTCGCGCGCATTCGCCTCGGCGCGTAGCGACGGATGCTGCCGCGGCATGGCAACATGCCGCCATGCCCAACCACACGCACGCCCCTGACCTGTCCTTCAATGACGGCCGCACGATCCCGCAGCTCGGGCTCGGCGTGTGGCAGGTCGCCGACGAGATCGCCGCGGACGTGGTCCGCACCGCGATCGACCTGGGCTATCGCCATATCGACACTGCGCGCATCTATGACAACGAGGTCGGTGTCGGTGACGGCATTCGCGCGAGCGGGGTGGATCGCGACGAGCTGTTCGTGACGACCAAGCTCTGGAACTCCGACCAGGGTGGCGTGGACGTGGTGCGCGCCGCGTTCGATGCGAGCCTCGATCGGCTTGGACTGGATGCCGTCGACCTCTATCTCATCCATTGGCCGGCCCCCGCACAGGATCGCTACGTCGAGACCTGGGCCTCGCTCGTGCAGCTGCGCGACGAAGGACGCGCGCGGTCGATCGGCGTGTCGAACTTCCACGCACCACATCTGGAACGCATCATCGACGCGACGAGCGTCGTGCCCGCGATCAACCAGGTCGAGTTGCATCCGTACTTCCAGCAGCGCGACCTGCGTGCCACCCATGCACGGCTCGGCATCGCGACGCAGGCGTGGAGCCCGCTCGGCCGGGGCGGCGAGCTGCTCGAGGACCCGGTCATCGTCCGGATCGCGGAACAGCTGGGCGGCGGAGTGACGCCGGCGCAGGTCGTGCTTCGCTGGCACCTGCAGCACGGGCTGGTGACGATCCCCAAGTCGCAGCATGCGGGGCGCATCGCGCAGAACTTCGACGTGTTCGGCTTCGAGCTCGACGGCGCGCAGCTGTCCGCGATCGACGGTCTCGATCGCGGCGAGGCCGGCCGGATCGGACCGAATCCCGAGACCGCGGCCTTCTAGCGGACGCGTGTCAGGCGGGCGCTGCGGCCGGCAGCTCGATCACGAATCGCGCACCGGTCGGCTCGACGTCCTCGAGCCACGCACGGCCGCCCTGCACCTCGACGAGCCGCTGCACGATGAACAGTCCGAGCCCGCTGCCCGGGAGCGCCTCTGCCTGTCGTGCGCGACTGAAACGCGCGAAGAGCTGGTCGCGAAACTCCTCGGGCACGCCAGGGCCGTGGTCTTCGACCGCGATCCGGATGCGATAGTCGGATGTCTGCTTCGCGCGGACGATGATCGGGGGCGCGCCGTGCTTGCGGGCGTTGGCAAGCAGGTTGCCGACGGCCTGGCGGACGTGACGTGGATCAGCGTGCACGGCGAGATCGACGCCGTCGACTGACACCTGGACGAGCGCGGCTTCGCTGCCCAGGTCGGCGACGACCTGCTCCAGCAGCGGGGCGATCGCCACGCGTTCACGACTGACACGAAAGTCGGCGGCCTCGACCGACGAGAGCAGCAGCAGGTCCTCGACGAGCTGGCCCATGCGGCGAGCGTCGCGATCGACGAGTCGCAGGTAGTGGCGTCGTTCGTCGTCGCCGATGCGATCCCACAGGTCGAGCAGCGTGGCGGTGAAGCCCATGATCGTGGTGATCGGAGTGCGCAGCTCATGCGACGCGATCGCCACGAAGTTGTCGCGCAGGTCGGCAAGCTCGCGCAGCTCCGCGTTGGCGTGCTGCAGGCGCACGTTCGCGCTCGACATCGTGGCGGCGGCGGCTCGTTCGCGTTCGAGCATGCGGCAGCGATCCAGCGCGGCCTCCAGGTGCAGGCCGAGGTCGCGCACGAGCTGCTGCTCGTCGACGCTGAAGAACGGGTCGTGTGGCGCTCCGATGAGTTCGAGCTCGAGGTTCGACGCGGGCACGCGGATGCGGGGGGCGTTCGCATCGCGTGACGAGACGTCGCCGAACGCACCGACTTCCTCGCCCGTCTCCAGGTCGTGCATGACGGCGCGCTGTGCGGATGCTGCGCGGGCGATGGTGGGGAGCAGCAGCGCGCGGACCTGTGCGGTGTCGGTGAGGTCCGACACGTCGGCGAGCTGCCGCAGCATGCTGCGCAGCAGTGGCGCGTGCCACGCGTTTCGCAGCCAGCGTGGCGGGACGGCGGCGAACACGATCAGCAGGATCGATGCCACCTGCAGCGCCGCGAACACCAGCAGCAGGGGGTACTCGCGAATGCCGGACCCGAGCATCGCGAGCAGCAGCACGATCGCGGCGAGGGCGAGCATGCGACTGCGATTCCTCACGACGGCGGGCATGCCGCGTCCTGCACGCCAGAACAGGATCGCCGACGCGAGGGTCAGGTACGTCGTCGTGATGGTCATCGACAGGTGGACGACGTTCTCGGCCGGAGTCGGTTCCACGTAGCCGACCGCGAAGCGGCCGGGGATGGCAAGCTGCAGGGCGGTGGTGATCGCGAACATCGCGTCACCGACGAGCCGGGCGCGTCGTGCGCCGCCGGCGAGTTCGGTGGCGAAGCGGAAGAGTGCCCAATGTCCGGCGACGAGCGTCAGGAACGCGACCACCCAGATCGGATCGACGTTGGCGCGATCGATGGAGAAGGTGAAGATCGTCAAGCACGTCCACGTCGTCGCCAGGCACAGCATCGACAGCACGATCCAGCGCAATGATCGCGCGCCATGGGTCCGCCAGGCGAGCGCCGCGACGATCGTGGCGTAAGCGAACGTCGCCGCGATCGCGGCGACGGAGAGGTTGATCATTGCCGCTTCGCCCATGCAGGACGTGGCGTAGCCGTTTTCCCGCTCTGGTCAAACACGAATCGAACGATCCGGCCGATTCACGGCCGACCTTGACCGCCGAACGGCCTATTCCCACGTGCACGTATGCGAGCCCGCGGTACGAGTGGACCCGACATTCCGGAGACGAGCCGTCGGGACGGGACCCCGCGGCGCACGACCGGGGGCGACGCACGTGGAGACTGCACCGATCGGGGCGAGGCCGGGGCTGCTGCCCGCGGTGACGCACGCCCGAATCGGGGTCGTCGGGCCCTCGCGCAGCACCGACGAGCCGCCCCCGCACGCGATGTGGGGCGCGATCGGCGCTGCCGGTGCCGGCGTGCTCGCGCTGGGCACGGGCCTGGTGCTGGGCCGGGGCGGCGGAACGCTCGCATCGCGATTGCTGCTGGGCGGTGGCGCGGCGCTGCTCGGGGTCGGCCTGCTCGCCGGATGCAGCCGCCAGGGCCGTGACCCGCACCCGAAACCGCCCGCCCCACCGTCGCCCGCCCCACCGTCGCCCGCCCCACCGTCGCCAGGTTCCCCGGCGCCGGTCGCAGGCGTGCCGCTGCGGGTTGCGCAGCTCAACGCGAAGAACCTCTTCGACACGGTCGACCAGCCGCGCGTGCAGGACGACGTGCTCACGCCACAGGACTACGGCCGCAAGCTCACGAAGCTCGCACTCGCGATCCGCGACGCGATGGGTTCGCCCGACGTGATCGCACTGCAGGAGGTCGAGAACGAGCAGGTGCTGCGCGATCTCGCCGCGCGACCCGAGCTGCGCGAGCTCGGATACGTGCCGCTCATCGTCGAAGGCACCGATCCGCGCGGGATCGACGTGGCCTACCTGTATCGCCCCGCCACGGCGCAGCTCGTGGCCCACGACCAGCTGCAGACGACGTACGTATCGCCGTCGGGCCGCAACATCAAGGTGTTCACGCGACCACCGCTCGTGGCGACGTTCCGCGCGCGCGGCGGCACGGACGGTGCGCAGCAGGGCGCGGCGCTCACGATCGTCAACAACCACTTCACGTCGAAGCTGCAGGGCGAGGATGGTGCCGCCAAGCGCTTTCGGCAGGCAGCGTTCGTGGCGAGCATCGCGGATGGACGTGCCGGGGTCGCACACCTGGATCCTGCACGCGTGATCGTGCTCGGCGACCTCAACGAGGACCTGGACGATCCCGCCTACCTGTCGCTCGTGGCGCCGACGTCGGAGGGCGAGGCGCCGCCGCGTCGCAATGCTGCGGACCACCTGCCCGAAGCGGACCGCTACTCCTGGCGCGACGGCACGAAGCGCTCGCTGCTCGACCATGTCCTGCTGACTCCGACGCTCGATGCGCAGGTCCGAAGCGTGCGGATCCCACACATCAACTCGGACCCGAGCGAACGGCTCGAACTCGACCCGACCACGTATGAGCGCGCGAGCGACCACGATCCCGTGATCGTCGACCTGATGACCTGAAATTCCACGTGGAGTCGTGCTGAAGGTCCGGAGATCGGAGCGATGGGCCGTTAGTGCGCCACCCGGATGGCATCGTGCAGCGGCCGTCCCTACCATGGTGCGAATGCAGATCATCAAACCCCTCCTGGTCGGAGTCGCAGCCCTGCTGGCACTTCCGACCTCAGCACTCGCAGCAGCTCCTCCGGCCGTGACCGGGCCGACACCGCAGTCGCTCACCACCAGGCCGTCGTTCAGCTGGACGCCCGGCCCGGCGGGCGAAGTCGTGTCGAGCATCTCGATCGGACCGAAGGCGGATCTCGCCGCCGACGGCTCGCTCGCGTCGACCTCGGGCGGCGGGACGTTCCTGTATCCGCTCGAGGCGCTGACGTCGACGACGACCGAACGGCCGCTCTACGCCGGCACGTGGTACTGGACGGCAGGCTGGAAGACGCCGGACGGGGCTCCCACCTACGAGCGTGGCAACACCGCCGTGCAGTCGTTCGTGGTGCCGGCCTACCTGCGAACGCTGCGCGGGTCGTTCGCGCAGTACAGCAGCATCCCTGCGTTCTCGGCAAAGGGCAGCTTCGCCGCCAACATCCGCGCGGTGTCGGTCACGTGCACGGTGTTCAACGGCCGCTCCCGCGTCAGCATGCAGCGCAAGTTCACGCAGCCGTACTTCGGCAGCCCACGCACGAACTTCTACTGCAGCAACATGAAGGTGCCCGAGCGTCTCGACGGCAAGCGCCTGCGCCTGGTCGTCGTCGCTCGTGGCGGCGGCCGCAGCCAGACGGCGGTGCAGTACTTCCGCGCGACGTAGTCGTCACGAGCGCAGCACCGAACCGATCCTGAATCGACGAGGGGCCCCGCGGCGCGAACCGCGGGGCCCCTCGACATTCGCGTGACGTGGAGTCCTAGGACTCGAGGCCGACGCTGTACTTCTTCTTGTCGTAGCCGGCCTCGATCTTGGCCATGCGCTTCTCGATGTCACCGAAGTCGTCGGTGATCTCGTTCATCTTCTCGAGTTCGTCTTCGCCGAGGCTCGTCGGATCCTTGGATGCCTTCTCCATGAGCGGCGCCATGCGGTCCATGAGCTTGCCGGTGTCGCGCAGGGTGGAGACGAGGTCTTCGTGGAGGTCCTCCACTTCGCTCGGCGCCTCGATGTCCTCGAGGTCTTCGGCTGCCGTCTCGAGCGAGTTCTTCGCCGTGTCGAGGTCCTTCGCCGTGGGGGTGCCGCTGTCGAGCTTGTCGAGGTCCTTCTCCACCTTGGTGGCGACCTTCTTGACGTCCTTCTCGTAGTCGGCCTTGGAGACTTCGCCGCAACCGGCGAGCAGCGCTGCGCTCAGCAGTGCGATCGCGATTGCGACGAGCAGTCGTGACGTGTGCATGGAGGGACCCCTTCACGGGTGAGTGCTGGACGGAACCGAGCGAACATACACGGCTGGGGTTCGCCCGGAAGGGGTGCTACGCGCCGAAGGACTGCGCCCAGTAGGTGCGCCCGTCCACACCCGTGCCGTAGGCGACGCCAAGGCGTCGGAAGCTGGGATCGAGGATGTTCTTGCGGTGGCCGGGGCTCGCCATCCACTCCGCGACGACCTGCTCGGGCGAACGTTGGCCTGTGGCGACGTTCTCGCCCCAGGAGCCGGTGAAGCCCGTGGCGCGAATGCGACTGCCCGGGTCGCCGTCACCGATGCCGGAGTGCGCCATCGTGCGGGTCGCACCCATCACGAGGTTGTGGCGTTCACTGGCCAGGTCAAGGCGCGAATCGTAGGCGAGGGCGCCGAGTCCGTACTGTGCGCGCTGCGCGTTCACCAGGTCCAGGACGCGCTGTTCGAAGACGTGGTCCTCACTGCCGCGCTGCACGTTCATGGACTGCACGAGCTGCAGGTAGCCGCGCAGGCCGGATTCGACCGTCTGCGCCCACTGCAGCTCGGTGGCTGTGGTGGGTGCCGCGCCCTGCAGCAGCGCTGCTCGCCGCGCGGCGGACAGGCCCAGCGCACCGCCGCCGGCAGCACCGGACGTCGCCGCTGCCGGCGCGCCCTGCGGGGTCGACGGCAGCGTAGTGGCCATCTGGCCGCCTGCGTCGTACCCCACTCCAAGAAGTGAGCCTCCGAGAATCACCCTGTCGTCCCCGTCGTGAGTGGCAATCGATGAGTCCCTGCACCGATCGCTCGTCCAGCACACCACGGGTGCCGTGGTCCCGCCAAGGGGGATCCGACGCGTTCGATCCGTTGGCCTCGGATTGGCCGGATTCGCGGCAACGGTCGACAGGATCGAGATCCCGTTGCACACTGGAGCAACAGTGTGTGAATCGGCCATGGAACGGCCGGTTCGAACTGTGCCGGCGACCGGGACGTCGCTGCGCGGAAAGGGACGACATGGGTCAGGGAATGACATGCGGATGCTCGACTTCGGGTGCGGGACGCGGCGCTGGCGCTGCTGCGCCCGCAGCTGACGTGGCCGGCTCGAACGGCTCCGGCGCTGCAGCCACCACGACCGGCACGCCCGGATCGACCACGGGTGGCGGCGCGACGACGCAGGCTGCACCGGCGAAGGGCGAGGCTGCCCAGGCGTCGGGCAGCGGCCCGGCCGCGAAGACCGATCCCACGGATTCGACGCCGTCGCTGATCGCGCCCGCGTCCTCGACCACGACCGGCGCCGGTGGACCGCTCGCGCCCGTGTCCTCGAGCGTCGCCGCCGCGGCTGGATCGGCCGCCGAAGCCGGTGGTGCGGCGTCTGCGATGCCGCCATCCCCGCTGCTGCCGCCGCCCGCCAAGGACAGCTGGCTTCCGAGCTGGATCGGTTCGCCGACGCAGCTGCCGCCGTGGTGTCACGTGCCGCGGCCCGGCATGCCGTCGAAGCCGCCGACGTTCCCGCCGAGCGGCGAGCTGCCCCCCGGCCGCCCACCGGTGCCCGGTCGACCGCCCGTGCCGGGCCGACCGCCGTTGCCACCGACCCGACCGCCGCACGGCGGTGGGCCGACGACTCCGCCTCCGGGCGCGCCACCGATTCCAGGGACTCCTCCCAGGCCGGCACCCGCGCCAGCTCCAGCACCAGCACCCGCGCCTGCGCCCGCACCGGCTCCAGCGCCAGGGCCCGCACCAGCTCCAGCGCCAGGGCCCGCACCAGCTCCAGCGCCCGCACCGGCACCGGCACCGGCACCGAACCCGACTCCTGATCCCGATCCGGTTCCGGCACCCGCACCGGCTCCTGCGCCCGTGCCTGCTCCGGCCCCCGGTGGTCGCGTCGACAAGTACGAGGCCGTCAAGGCACCCGTCACGGGCGGTGGCGGCGGCCAGGCCGACGATCGTGGCAACCTCTACGTCGCGGCCGGTGGCCAGGTGAAGATCCTCGACAAGACGCAGAAGGTGATCGGCTCGTTCCCGGTGCCGCAGGGCGCGGTCGACGTTGCGCCGGCACCCGACGGGTCGAGCGCGTT
Organism: Gaiellales bacterium; assembly: GCA_038212015.1. GTDB lineage: Bacteria > Actinomycetota > Thermoleophilia > Gaiellales > SKUG01 > JAGQUL01. The sequence goes on from JBBQUY010000023.1 coordinate 11,379, forward strand.
CGTGGTGAGCCGGATCGGCAACAAGTACCAGCCGCAGCGCTTCGTGAAGGACGACGCCGGCGCCTGGTCGCTCGACGCGAACTTCAAGCTCGAGCAGTTCCCGTACGGCGGCCGCATGCACGACGCGGAGGGCATGCGCATCGCCACCGACGCACGCGGAAACCTGTTCGTCGCCGACGGCGTCTGGACCGGCAACTCGCTCAACACCGTCATCAAGTTCGACAAGGACGGCAAGTACGTCACCCGCTTCGGCGAGTACGTCGAGGGCAACCCCGGCGACGCGTCGAGCTGGGAGCAGGGCAAGTTCTACTGGTCGCTCGGCGGCATCGCCGTGTCACGCGACGGCAACACGGTCTACACGACCGAGGTCGGCAACAACCGCGTGCAGAAGTGGGACGTCAACGAGGGCGGCCAGTACGTGTCCACCAAGATGTGGGGCGCCACCCAGGAGAGCGATCCCAACCGTGTCGGCTCGTCCGAGCCAGGCAGGTTCGCGGCGCCGTATGACATCGGCATCGACCAGTGGGGCGACGTGTACGTCATGAACACGACCGTCTCGCAGATCCAGAAGTTCACGGGCGACGGCGAGTACCTGCTGAGCATGACCGTCGGTACGGAAGGCCAGCGCGCCCACGCGATCGCGGTCGATGCGGAGGGCAATGCGATCAGCACCGAGACGGGCATGATGATGCGCCGCACCGAGGCCGAGACTCGCGAGGTGCCACCGATGCGCGAGACGCCGAAGCCGGACACCGAGGCACCGAAGCTCAATGGCTTCACGCTCCCCGAGTTCGCCGACGGCCCCACGGTGAAGATCTCGATCGACGCGACCGATGATCGTCGCCCGGCGGAAGTGCGCCTGGCGGACGAGAACGGCATGTTCGGGCCCTGGGTGGCGTACACGCCGGAGCTCGAGGTCACGCTCAGCGACGGCCCCGGCGTGAAGGGCATCTACGTGCAGGTGCGCGACGCGGCCGGCAACGAGTCGGAGACGGTGTACCACACGCTCCTGCGACGAGCGGCCGAGGATGCCGCGGCCGGCGACGCCGCCTGACGCAGCATGTCAGTCGATGCGCAGCGCATGACCGACGAACTCGCGGATCACGCGCATGCCGACCCGCTCGTAGAGACCGAGCGCACCGGTACGCGAGTCGGTCGACAGCCCGGCTGACGTTCGTCCTCGTGCAGCGAATCGCGAGAAGCACTCCGCGAGCAGCAGCGTGCCGATGCCGCCACCCTGGCGATCGACGCGCACCGCGAGCTGCTGGATCCACGTGAAACCGTCGGCAGGGTAGTCGATGCAGTACGCGGCACCGACGAGCTGGTCGTTCGCGTCCCATGCGAGCGGCAGCAGCCACGGCTCGAACCCGGCCCGCGTCACGGTGAGCGCACGCCACCCCTCGAGCGAGCTGGGCTGGCGATTGGGCCAGTGCCCGAACGCCGCTTCGATCAGCTCGAACACGGCCTCGTCATCGACGCCGGGGCGGAACTCACGGATCTGCAGACCACCTGCCGCGGCGGGCCGTTCCACCTGCGCAGGCAGCGCGATCTCGAGCTCCCAGGCGGTGTCGGAGCGCTCGTAGCCGACGCGCTCGAGCAGCGCCAGTCGATCGCTCGCGCCAGCGGGGACGACCTGGCGCACGAACTCGTTTCCGACCTCGCGAGCTCGCGCCTCGATCCATGCCGCGAGGTACGTGCCGACGCCGCGCCCGCGAAACGCTGGAAGCACGTTGCCCTCCGCGCGCGCGGCGAAGACCTCGGCGTAGGCGGCGACATCGCCGGCGTCGCCGAACACGAGGATGCCGTCCCTCGCCACGTCCACGCCAGGACGGCGCCAGTCCGAGCGAATGTCCTCGAGGTCGACCTGCGCCTCACCGAGCTCGGCGGCCTCGCATGACGCGACGACGTGCTGCACGAGCCGGTCGTCGGCGAGCGACGGCGGGCGCGTCGTGAATCCCTCCGGAAGCCGGACCCCACCTGCCGCGACCATGTCAATCGCCGCTGCCTGCGTCGCGCTTGAGCAGGGGGCGGCGCGCGTCGAGCAGACCGGCGAGCAGCTCGAGGGCCACGGCGCGCCGAAGCTCGTCGCCCTCGGCATCGAGCACGAGCAGGTCGCCACGAACCTCGTCGAGCCAGGCCTCCGTGTTGCCGGGCAGCAGCTCGCAGTAGCGACACTCGCCGCTGCGCGCGTCGAGCGTGAAGCCCATGTCCGGACCGGTCGAGTACATGAGCTCGCCGTCGACATGCCAGCCATTGAGCTCGATGCCGATGTCGAGGATGCCGATCGACTGCGCGCGCTCATGCAGCAGGTCGTAGAGCGCGTCCGCGAATGCATCGAGTGCCTTCGCGTGCGCTGCGCCGGGAATCGTGTCAGCAGTCATGCGCGCAGCCTACTGGTGATCAGGCAGCAGACGACGCGAGCGAGCGGCGGAACGTGTCGATCGCCCGATCGACGTCGGCATCGGTCGTCGAGACGCCCATGCTGATGCGCAGCGTTGCGTAGGCGTCGGCGTCTGCATGGCCCAGCGCGGTGAGCACGTGCGACGGTCGCGACGAGCCGGTGCTGCAGGCCGACCCGCGGCTGATCGCGAGTTCGGGCATCGCCTTCACGAGCTCGGCCCCGCAGCACCCGCGGAACGTCACGCTCGATATGCCCGCCAGACGCGGTGCACCGGCGCCGTTGACCCAGGAGCTTGGGCACAGCTCCAGCAGCGCTGCTTCGAGTCGGTCACGCCGCGCGCGCACGAGTTCGATCTCACCATCGAGGAGGTGCGCGCGGGCCAGGCGCGCCGCGACGCCCATGCCGACGATCGCCGGGACGTTCGGCGTGCCCGCGCGCAGCCCGTGTTCCTGACCGCCGCCGGTCAGCTGGGGCGCGATCGGCACGTCATGGCGCACGTACAGCACGCCGGCGCCCTTCGGGCCGTGGAACTTGTGTGCGCTCAGCGACAGCAGGTCGACGTCGAGCTCACGCACGTCGACGGGGATCTTGCCGATCGCCTGCGTGGCGTCGCACAGCACCAGCGCTCCGTGGGCGCGAGCACGGGCGGCGACTTCGGTGACCGGCTGGATCGTTCCGATCTCGTTGTTGGCCAGGTGCACCGCGACGAGCAGCACGGAATCGTCGAGCAGCTCGTCGAGCCGAGCAACGTCGATCGTGCCGTCCGGCGTGACGGGCGCCCGACGCACCTCGTATCCCTCGGATGCAGCGAGCTCGTCGACGGGGGCGAGCACCGACCGATGCTCGATCTCCGACACGACGATGACGTTTCGAGTGCCGCCGCGCGCGTGCGATGCGAGCCCGCGGATGGCGAGGTTGTTGGCCTCGGTCGCGCCGCTCGTGAAGCAGATGTCAGCGGGATCGGCTCCGACCAGTGCGGCGACCTCACCGCGAGCGCAGTCGAGTGCGCTCGTGGCGTCGCGGCCGAGGCAGTGGCTCGAGTTCGCCGGGTTGCCGAAGGTGCCTGACAGCGCTGCTGCGACTGCGTCGTAGACGGGCGGCAGCAGCGGCGTCGTCGCTGCGTGGTCCAGGTACGTGACGTCGCGCTCGGTGTCCGCGGCCTCGATTTCGGGGTGGAGCAGGTCCATGACTGGCCCGATGCTACCCCCGCCGTCACGGGAGCAGGCGGTCGGGTCACGCAGCGTTGCATGCAGTGGCTGCCCTCGACCGGCGGCCGACCCGCAGTCGCGCTCGAGGCAAACCTGCTGCAAATCGCCTGAACGGCGCGGGCGGGTTTATCCGGTCCGCACGCTTGCACCCGCTCGAATCGGCGGCTATTGTGAGTGGGTACTCACATGGCTGGCACCACGACATCCACCCGCAGCACCGCCGCCGAGCGCCGTGAGCACCTGCTCGAGGTCGCGATGGTGGAGTTCGCGTCGCGCGGGTTCGTGGGTGGGTCCACCGAGCGGATCGCGAAGGCGGCCGGGATCTCGCAGCCGTACGTGTTCCGGCTGTTCGGCTCGAAGCTGCAGCTGTTTCTGGCGGTCCTCGAGCGCTGCATGGAAGACACGCTCGTGATGTTCGAGCAGGCCGTGGGCGAGCGCACGGGCGAAGCCGCGCTCGAGGCGATCGGGCAGGCGTACACCGACGCGATCACGTCGGATCCGACCAAGCTCCAATGCCAGCTCGTGGGGTACGCCGCCTGCGACGAGCCTGCCGTGCGCGATGCGATGCGTCTGGGATATGGCCGTCTCGTGCAGTTCGTCGAACGCGTCAGCGGCGCCGACACCGACCGCGTCACCACCTTCTTCGCGAAGGGAATGCTGCTTAACGTGATCACCGCGATGCAGCTGCAGAGCGACCCGGCGGACTGGGGCAACCGCCTCATCGAAGGCTGCCTCCACAAGCCGCAGCCCTGATCCCGGCGTCGTTTTCGCGCCGACCGCGCGCTTACGACCCCCACGACCTTGCGAACCCCTCCCCACTGTGCAACTGTGTGAGTGATCACTCACTACTGAGGAGACCGACCATGCAGTCACACTCTCATGGCCAGAGCCACCCGCACCGCAAGCCAACTCCCGCATCGCCCCGACCTGGACGCCCCAACCAGGGCCAGCGGCCGAACACGCGCGATGCCCGCTCGCCGCAGCTGGGACTGCGCGACGCCGATGTCGTGCACGAGCTCACCGCAACGTCGCGCTGGGGCAGCGCGCGCTGAGCGCGCAGGTCGATCAGCGGCGGATCAGCGGCCGCCGACGAAACGACCGAGCGCGTCAGCTCCTTGGCACCGGCGCGGACCGGGCGATCGAAACCAGCTCCTGCGGCGTTTTCGCCCGTCGCCACGCCGATTTCCGGCGCGCGTCGGCACGGCCAATCGACCGGCCGGGTCAGGAACGGGGCGTCCGTTCGGCTCGGCACCTGTTCACCCGCGCGCGAAGATGCAGCCGCATGGTCCCCGGCCGAACATCCCTCGCGCGCTCGATCGCGCTCCCGACCCCGATGTCGTCTCCGCTTGCGTCGCCCCTCGTGGGCGCGCTGACCGGCGCGCCCGATGATGCGGCCCTGCAGGTGCTTGCAGGCGCGCGCCCCGAACTCGCATGGCCACTCGGGCGCGACATCGCGCTCGCCCAGAACGCGCATTACACGAACACGCGGGCCCAACTTTCGGCGGCGCTCGTCGGCGACTATGACTGGATGGAGGGCGACGTCGCCATCCAGGATGGCGTGCCCGTCATGCGCCATCGCATCGGCGACCAGGTCGACCTGGATCTCGCGACGTGGTTGCGCCACGTCGCGAAAAGCGGACGCGGTGCCAAGATCGACGTCAAGGACCCGGGTGCCCTGCCCGCGGTGCTCGAGCTCGCCCGCAGGTCCGGCATTCCGCAGCATCGCCTCATCTTCAACGTCACGCTGCTGCCGCCGGAGGCGCTGCAGGCGATCCGCCGCGCGTTCCCCGACGCGATCATCAACCTGAGCCCGATCGCCGACGCGGACCTCACACCGGCCGACCTCGTCGAGCTGCAGGTGGCGGCGCGCATCGTCGGCGGGCGCATCATGTTCCCGATCCGCATCGACCTGTTGACGCCCGAGGTCCTGGGCGCGCTGCGCCCGTTCGGCCGTGTCGCGATCTGGAACACCCCGCAGCTGTGGAACCCGCGACGCGACGAGCGCACGCGGCTGCGGACGCAGGGCGTCGACGGGATGGTCGACCTGCGCGCGCCGTCAGGCATCGAGCAGCGCGTGCAGTCGGCCTTGGCCAGCGGTGCCGCCGCCGTGTTCGGCTGGGATGCCGTCCACAAGGCACTCGATGCGGTCGGGATGTTCGAACAGGCCTGATCTCGCGTGGACGCGCGCGATCAGCAGCCTGCGTGGACGGCGACGAGCGCTGGCTGGCCGATGTCGCGGCGCAGGTGGCTGCCATCGAGACGGATGCGGTCGGCGGCTGCGTAGGCGCGCTCGACGGCGGTCGAGAAATCCTCGCCCCAGGCACTGACGGTGACGACGCGACCGCCGAGGGCGCGTACCTCGTCGCTCGTGGCACCGGCGCTCGCGAGGCCGATGAACAGCGCGACGCCGTCCACCTGACGCGCGGCATCGAGCCCAGCCACGTGGACCGGCGCAGGCTCCAGCTGCAGGTCGGGATAGTGCTCGGCCGCGACGCAGACGGCGACGGCAGCGCCGCTGGCGACGATCGCGTCCACGCCGTCGAGGCGGCCGGTCGCGGCGCGGTGCAGCAGGTCAAGCAGGTCCGCGTCTCCGAGCACGCGCACGAGAGCCTGGGTCTCGGGATTGCCGAAGCGGCAGTTGTACTCGAGCACCTGCGGGCCGTCGGCGGTGAGCATCACGCCGGCGTAGATCACCCCGCGATACAGCGTTCCTTCGGCGCGCAGCTCGTCGACGATCGGCTGGATCACGGCGCGAGCGAGCTCGACCGCCTCGTCGCCGCCGACGTCGGTGCTCGGCGCGTGCGCGCCCATGCCACCGGTGTTCGGGCCGACATCGCCGTCACCGAGTCGCTTGTAGTCGCGGGCTGCAGGCAGCGGCACGACGTGCTCGCCGTCGACGATGGCCATGACGCTCGCCTCGTCACCGTCGATGAGCTGCTCGACGAGGACTCGCGCGCCGCTGTCACCGAAGATTCGCTCCACCATGAGCCGATCGACTGCCGCGCGCGCCGCCTCGGGCGTCGGGCACACGAAGGCACCACATCCGGCTGCGAGGCCGTCGGCCTTGACCGCCACTCCGCCGCCCCCGCCAATCTCCTCGATCGCGCGGTAGGCGGATTCCACGTCGTCGCAGCTGCGCCAGGCGGGGGTCGGTACGCCGGCGCGCTCCATGAGCTCCTTGGCGAACAGCTTGCTGCCCTCGAGCGTGGCGGCGATGCGGCTCGGACCGAGGCACAGGAAGCCTGCATCCTCGAATCGGGTGGCGAGGCCCGCCACGAGCAGGTCTTCTGCGCCGACGACGACCAGGTCTGGCTGCAGCTCGTGTGCGAGCGCGAGCATCCCGTCGAAGTCGTCCAGCTCCAGCGGGTGGCACGTGCCGATCGTCGCGATGCCGGCGTTGCCAGGCGCGGCGTGCAGCGCGCTCAGGCGGGGCGACGCCGCGAAGGCGTGGCACAGCGCGTGGTCGCGACCTCCGCCGCCGATCACGAGGACCGTCAGGGGTGCGTCATCAGGGGTGCGGTGGAGCGGCGAGCCTGCCATGCGCAAAGCCTCGCAGCTTTGCGGCTCGCGCGCGAGGCAGGCACGTGCAGACCGGAGCAGGTGCGGCCGCCGAGCGAGGGCCGTCGCGGCCGACCACGCCCCGATGCGGACTCTTCCGGGGCGGGCCGAAGCGGAGGACTTCCTCACCACGAAACATTAGCAATACTAGTAGTTTTTCAGTGTATCGCCTGCGCTTCTACGAATTCGGAACAGACCCGGGCCGCTCATGGGGTAGTTGTCTTTTGTAACCGTAAGGAACGCACATGTCCAACACCGATCGACGACAGACCACGAACATCGATCCACGAACGACCAATCACCACGGGGGGGTGGGCACGATCGTTGCCCGAAACGAGTTTGAGCGCGAGCCGCGCTTTTCATTGGATTCACGCGAGCAATTGCCGCAACTGGCAGATCGCACGACCATCGCGATCGAGTCGCTGCGCACGCAGTGGCGAACAGTCGCCAATCTGGGCACCCACGAGCGCATGGCGATTTCGCAGCTGCGCGTGTACGGCGCAATGCCGATGAGCGAGCTCGCCTCGCGCATCTCGCTGTCGCGCGCTGCGGTGACGAGCCTCATCGATCGCCTCGAGGCCGAGGGATGGGTCCAGCGCCATCCCGACGAACACGATCGCCGACGCACCACCCTGCGCCTGCTGCCTCGTGCGGGCGAGATGTTCGACGACGTGTCGGAGACCTATCGCGGCGAGCTCGTGGAATGGGCGAAGACGATGTCCGACGACGAATGGCGGACCGTCTCCTCGTTCCTGGGCCGCTTCTCGGAGATCGCGGAGCGACACGCCGGTCGCCTGCGCTCGACGGCAGCCGAGCGATCGCTGACCTGATCTGGCGGGGCGAGGCGCACGCGGATGGTAGGCTCCTCGGGCTGATCCGGGAGGTCCAACCATCATGCGTGATTTCGACGCCTTTTTTCCGTCACTGTTCCTCGGCCTGTGCATCGTCGCCCTCGTGGTGATGACGTTCAAGGGCCTGTTGGGCTGATCCCTTCGGGGGTCGGCCCAACGTTCTTCTACTCGCCTTCGTCGAACAGGCCGACCAACCCATCGAGGATCTGGTCCCATGCGTCCTCGACGTTGCGCCACGTTGCGTTGCGGGACGGGAAACCGTCGTGCACGAGCGACACGTGCGTGCCCTCGTCCCCCGGCTCCAGCGACCAGGTGACCGTTGACGGTGCGTCCGCGCTTGCCGCGTCATCGGCGTGCTCGGTGAACGCGAACGTGTGGACGAGACGGTGGGGCGCGTCGACGTCGACGATCGTGCCTTCGATGACCACGTCTCCGTCACCGTTGGTGTAGCGAACCGGCTCGCCCGGCATCCACGAGGACTCGACGACGTTCTCGTACGCGTTCTGCTGGATGTCGTCGGGATCGGTGAGCGCGCGCCAGACATCCTCGATGTCGGCGGCCACGAGCCGCTCGTAGTCGTGTCGTACCTGGGTCTTGGCTTCGGCCATGCGTTCGCTCCTCCTGTCCTCGACGCTGCCCCCTCCCGGCACGCTGCTAACCAGCGCACGCGCATATGCGTGCAACATCCCGCATATGCGCGTGCAATGACCGCTTCGGGGGAAGGATCTTCACGATGCGAGAACGACGCGGCACCTTCATCGACCGCGTGCTCGACGGGCACGCACGGATCGATCAGCTCGAACGCGAGGTCACGGCCTGGCTGGCGGGGCCACGCGCGAAGCCGCTGCATGACGTGCTCGGACTCGATGCGCGCGAGCTCGACCTGGTCGCGACGACTCCCGATGCGTTGCGGTATGTCCTGCATGCGCGGCGATTCGGGCGAACGGTCACGCCCGACGACCTTGCCGGCCAGACACGCGTTCGCGCCCACGCCACGCTGCTGGCGTCGGCGGTCGTCGATCCCTTCGACCTTGCCGAGATCGAGCCGTGGAGCGTGCACGTGGACGCCGCTGCACGCGCCGAGGCGTCCCGCGGCCTGGAGCCGTCGCATGCCTGATCCCGCGTACGGGGTCGCGCGGACCGTGGCTCGGCAGGTCGCGGCGGAGCTGGAGCTGTCCCCGCCGTTCGACGTCGAACGCGTCGCGATGCGGTTCGCGCTCGTACTCGACGAGGAAATCCCCACGCGCGCGGACGTGATCGTGCTGCACGCGGACACGCCGGGCGAGCCGAACCGGATCGTCGTCGACGACGGGCTGCGCAGCTCCCCCGAGCGGCGACGATTCGCGATCGCGCACGGCCTCGGGCACGTGCTGCTCGGCTGGCACCCGCTCGGCACGCCGTGCGACGTGTCGGTGCGCCCGTTCGAGCTGCCCGTGACCGTGCACGACCTCGTCGAGGGCGAAGCCAGCGCATTCGCGCGCGAGCTGCTCATGCCCGCGGCGTGGATCGCGTCGTTCGATGCGCTCGACCGGCCCGCACAGCTCATGCGCCACGTGGCGGAACGCGCCGGGATGTCCGCGATGCCCGCTGCCCGATCCGTGGCGCAGCTGATGGCGCCCGGCCACGTGTGGTGCGTCGTCGACGACTGGGGTCGCGTGCTCGACGCGGGTCGCTCGCCCGGCACGAGCATCTGCGCGCCGCGTGCAGGTGACGAGCTCGACGCGGCGACCTACACGCGCCACGCGGCCGAGCGCCACCGCGACGAACATGCCGGCTGCACGATCTCCGTGTGGCGCTTCACGGCAGACGCGACGCGCGAGCTGCCGCACGATCGCACCGCCAGGGCCCTTGCGCACCACATCGCCGAAGACCTCGGTCTGGGAGACGACGCGGCCGACCTGCTGTCGGCGCGGGTCGACGGCATCGCCGGCTGGGCGAACGAGCAGGTCGGGACCGCCTCGCTCGACGGCATGCGCCGCATGCTCGACGAGCGCGCGCGCACGATCCCGGAGCTCGCCGACGCTGCACTGCACCCCGAGTTCGGCGCGCTCATCGGTGCGAAAGCGACGGAGCTCGTCGCCAAGCGACTCGCCCGCTGAGCAAAACGTAGGTAGTTCATCCCACTCCACGGTTGCGCGACCGGGCGCATCTTGGTGGCATGGGGGGAACCATCGCCAGTGGGGGCAGCGCGCCGATGCTGCCAACCGTCACGTGGGCAGGCACCGCCGCGTACGGATCATCGTCCGACGCCGGCGTGATCGGTGGTGGTCTGACGCAGCCAGGCGTCGCAATGTCACAGCCGGCCGTCATGCCGCAGCCGACGATGGCGTGGCAGCCGGTGCAGCCCACGCCCGCGCCGCAGCTGCAGCTGAGCGTCGCGCCGACCACGTTGCCGACGGCTGACATCATTGCCGCGCTCAACCAGCTGACCGGGCTGCTGCAGCAGCTCGCATCGATCCTCGCCGCGCAGCAGGGAGCCGCCAACGTCCAGGGTGGCGGCGGGATGTCATCCGGATGTGGGTGCGGCGGTGGCGGCGCGGTCAGCCAGACGCCAGCGCAGTCCGGTGGCGCGCAAGCAGCGCCCGACGCGCCCCAGGCTGCGCGTTCCGACAAGCCGAAGCGACCCGCAGCGCAATCGGCCACGGCAGCCGCGCCAGCGGCCGCACCCGCAGGCGGCAGCGTGCGCGAGAAGATCGTCGCGAAGGCGCGCGAGGAGCTCGACAAGAACGTGTCCGAGGATGCTGGCGCCGACAAGGACAAGGCCGGCAACATCCGCAGGTACCGCACCGCCGTCACCGGTCCGGGCGAGAACCCGGACGTCGCCGAGCCGTGGTGCGCCGACTTCGCGTCGTGGATCTGGAAGCAGGCCGGCACGCCGTGGGGCACGAACGGCCAGGGCGACGACTACACGCCGACGATGGTCGCCAAGGCCAAGGCCGACGGCACCTGGAAGCGCGATCCTCAGCCCGGAGACATGGTATTCATCGACTGGGCGGGCGGCGAAGGTGTCGACCACGTCGCGATCGTCGAGAAGGTCGAGAACGGTCGCGTCCACACGATCGGCGGCAACGAGAGCAACCGACTCAAGACCGCCTCGTACGCGATCGGCGATCCGCAGATGATGGGCTTCGTCAGTCCGAAGGGCGCGTAGCCGCGACGGGTTCCGCACGCCAGCCGTCGTCGAGCGGCCGGATCACGAACAACCCGACGAGCGCCGCGACCGAAATGAGCCCGAGCGACACGCGACTCGCGTCGAGGTCGCCGAGCCACCCGGTCAGGTCGTGGAGCACGAAGATCACGCCGCCCCACAGGATGAACGGTCCGAGTGCCTGCGCCACGCGCCCGATCAGGTTGAAGAAACCGAACAGCTCGCCGCGCAGCTCGGGCGGCGTGAGCGCGAGCATGAAGACGCGATCCACGGTGTAGACGGTGCCGAGCGATACGCCGAGCACGGGCGCGAGCAGCCACACCGTCCAGGGCTGGCCGAACAGCGCGACGAGGAAGATGCCGAATGCGAACGTCGGCACGATCATCAGCAGCGTGCGGCGTGGTCCCCATCGTCGCGCGGCCGCACCGGCAGCGAGCGCGCCGATACCGGCGAACAGCACCACGAGCAGCGTCACCTGGTCCTTGTCGCGTTCGCTGAAGCCTCCGAGGCGCGACATGTACACCACCGCGAAGATGTTGACCGTCCCGATCGCGTCGGCATACAGGAACCGCCCCGCGAGCAGGCGCACGACGGGGCGCTGGCTGCGCAGGCGACTGATCGCGCCTTCCTGTCGGCGCCGCGCCTCACGCCAGATCGCGCGCGGGCTCCCACGCATCGATTCCTGCGTTCGCCGGGGTTCGTGCGCGAACAGCAGCAGCGGCAGCGACAGCACGAGCAGGATCAGCGCGGCCGGTACGAATGCGGCCTGCTTGTCGCCCTCCCCCACGATCCGGCTGCCGAGCACGGTCAGCCAGACGACGATGCCGAGGTATCCGGCAGCGACCGCGACGCCGCTCATGACGCCCCAGTGGCGGCGGGGCGCGATCGCCGCGAGCATCGGGTCGAATTGCGCGAATGCGAGCGCCGTGGCGATGGCGCTGATGACGGCGAACGCCATGAGCGGCAGCACCCCGAAATTGCCGAGGTCGGGGTTGATGATGCCGACGACCCCGGCTGCGCCGCCGGCGATGATCGTGAACAGCCCGAGCAGCGGACGATGCTGGCCGAGCACGTCGGCGGCGACCCCCGCCACCGGCATGAGCAGCAGCAGCGACAGCGCCGCGATCGCCTGCCCGGAGGTGTACACCCAGTCGGGATGGTCCAGGTCGGAGATCAGCCAGTCGCTCAGGTATCGCGCAAACACGACGTAGGCGAACAGCGAGTACCCGAAGTCGTAGATCGCCCATGCGGCCGCGGGGATTCCGACGCGCTCGGGCGACGCAGTGTCATCCATCACGATCGGGTCGGAGCTCACCGCGCGATCATGCCAGCCCGAACGGGCATCGTGCGCAGGTCGCGCGCGAGTCCGTGCGGGGTCTCGCAGTAGCATGCTCGGCGTGAGCCGAGACCTGTTCGACACCACCATCCAGCGCACGCTCGACGAGCTGCCCCCGGAGTTTCGCGATCGCCTCGAGAACGTCGAGGTGATCGTCGACCGCGAGAACCCCGACGAGCCGGACCTGTACGGGCTCTACGAGGGCGTGCCGCTGCCCGAGCGCATGACCGGCTCCACCGACATGCAGGGCCCGGATCGCGTGTACGTGTACCGGCGCCCGCTGTTCGAGGACTTCGGGCACGATCCGAAGGTGCTCACCCACGAGATCCGCGTGACGCTGCTGCATGAGCTCGCGCACTTCTTCGGGATCGACGACGTCCGCCTCACCGAGCTCGGCTGGGGCTGAACGGACCAGCCCCCCCCCCGCGGCGCGTCCAGACGAACCGAACGAAACCCGTCACATATGCCGATTTCGTTCGGAGCGATCGCCACCGCGCCGGCCCGTCCCGACGAAACGAACGAAACCAGTCACATATGCCGATTTCGTTCGGAGCAATCGCGCTGGGGCCCGCAGGCCGCGGACGAGATCAGGCAGCGACGAGCTCGGCCGCGCCCTGCGTCGCGTCCGCGACCGCGGCGTGCGGCTTCACGGTGGTGGTGTCCATCACCGCGCCGCGATCGTCGACCGCGCGCACGACCATCTGTGCGTCGTCGAACGACAGCTGCAGGTGATGGTGGCGCGCGCCGCGCACCTCGGAGGTGTCGGGCTGGCGACCCGGGTAGCCGTACGTCGCGGCGCCACCGCCGCCGGAGACCATGTGCAGCGTGCCGTTGATGACCTTCGAGCGCTCGTAGCCGTGCTCATGGCCGGCGAGCACGAGCTGCACTCCGTGCTTGGCGAGCAGGGGTCCGAGCGAGCCGTACATGTTGCGACCGATCGACCCGGCGCGCGACGACACCATCGGGCGATGCAGCTGGATGACCTTGTACGCGGCGGTGCTCTTCGCGAGCTCCGCGGCGAGCCATGCCTGCTGCGCGCTCGCGCCGTCGAGGCGCTGCTCGCTGTCGAGCACGAAGAACTGTGCCGGCCCCAGGTTCCAGGAGTAGTAGGCCTGGCCCTTGAGGTGCGGGAAGCGGTTGAAGTACGGCGTCAGGTCGCCGGCGTAGTAGTCGTGGTTGCCGAGCGCCGGCATCCACGTGGTCGCCATGCGCAGCGCCGCGAACTGCGGGTCGAAGCGCTTGGCCCAGTCCTTCTCGCGCCCGAGCGGGTAGACGTTGTCACCCGTCGTCGCGACGTGCGTGGGCTTCCACCTGAGCACCTGGGCTGCGGTGCGCACCTCGGCGGCGGAGCCTTCGCCCATGTCGCCCATCACGGCGACGCGGTAGGAGCCGGGTGCATCCGGCACCGGCGCGCCCGGGGTGCCGTGCAGCGGGGCCTGCTCGTCGCGGCGCATCCAGTCGAGCACCTTGTGCGGGAGCTTGTACGCGCCGGAGTCGTAGAAGGCCTTGATGCCGAGCTTGGAGACCCAGTCGAACGCGCCGTTGCGGTTCTCCAGCATCGGCTGGTACGGCACCTTCGTGTCCATGCCGGGCGGCCGCGTACGCGGCGCGGCGAAGACGTTCGGATTGATCTCGACGATGTCCATGCGGCGTCCCTCGAACCACGGCTGGAAGGGCCCAAATCTACCGGTTACGCCCCCGTAGTGCGGCAATCCGCAGTTCCGGGAGCGCGATCCAGGATCCGGAATGCCGCTCCTCGCAGGGCTTTCACCTGCGCGGCGGTCGGCTCGATGCGATCCATCGCGGGGGCGGCGACGGATGCGGCGCGCGCGAGCCCCGCTCGCACGGGCTGCGTGCGCGCGGCACAGGTCGCGAGCACGAGCAGGTCGTGGTCCTCGATTCCGTCGCGCAGCTGCAGCAGTCGCACGCTCGGGACGGGCAGGCCGGGACGGCCGATCGGTCCGCCCGGGTACACGAGCACGCCGTCACCGTTGCCGACGGCGTCCGTCTCGTTGTAGGTGCCGGGATCGCGGTAGGGGTCCTTGACCTCGTGCCAGTGCGTGGCGGTCCAGTACAGGAACCCGTCGATGCGGTAGCGCCACGCGAGCCAGCCGAGCGCGCGCGGCGTCGGGCGCAGCTCGTCGATGAAGAGCGTCGGGTACGGCTGCCACGTGGTGATCGACGGATACCACCAGGTCTCGTTGCCGCGGCGGCGTTCGCGGGCGACGTCCGCCGCGCGGAACCGGGAGGGACTGATGTTCGGTGCCCAGATGTCGACGCTGCCCTGAAACGGCCTCGCCGTGGATTCGCGGGTGACGAGCTGTCGAAGTCCGGGGTCTGCCTCGCGCAGCAGCTCGTCGAGCTCGCGCACGGCGCCGGCGTCCGCGTCGTCGGGCTCGTCGAACGCGAACACGTACATGCGATCGGCCCAGCCGTTGCTGCGCGCCCAGCGGGCGGCGGCGCGCAGGTAGCGCACCGCGGCTGCCCGATCGCGCCTGAGCGGATCCTCGAACGGATACGTGACGTAGAACGGGATGCGCACGCTCGCCACGCCGCGTTGGCTGAACATGCGCTTGAGGTAGGCGCCGTCGCCGGGCAGGCCGCGGTGACCGGGCAGCGTTCCGGGTGGGAGCGCGCCGACGTCGCCGATCGACAGGCGCGCGTTCGCGAGCAGCGTCGCGTAGCGCTCGGTGACGTCGCGCAGCTCGGTGGAGCCGGCCTCGACGTTCTCGAAGCGCACGAGCTGCGACTGGTCGAATCCGACGTGCGAGGCGAGCGTCGGCACCTTCGGGATGCGCGCGGCGTGCACCTGCACGCGGATCGGGATGCGCGCGAGCACGCCGTCACCCGGCTCCTCCCCACCCTCGTCGTCGGTGGTGCCGCGCACGGGCTCGCCGTCGGTGTTCGCGCGGCGTACGCGAACGGTGCCGACATAGGTGCCAGTCGGCTGCCCGGTCGGCACGAACACGTCGATCCACGCGAGCAGGCGCTCGTCGTCAGAGAGCACGACGTCGCGCCCGTCGGCCGGGATGAGCGGGTCGACGTACACGCCGCTGCGTCCGGCCGGCGAGCCGCGCTCGACGGTCATCGGCTGCTCGATGTAGGCGGTGACGTGGTCGGCGGAGATCGACATCCTGTACGGCTCGGTGGGCGTGGTCGACACCAGCCGCGTGACTTCGAGCACGACGCGCGGATCGCCCTTGCCGGCCCAGGCGACGAGCTGTCCGCCTTCGCGTTCGCCGCGTGCGGCTTCCAGGTCGATCGACGTGCCCGCCTCTTCGTCGTCGATGTCGATGTTCGGCGTCATGCGCGTGATCGACGGGAAGGTCCGGAACTCGACGGCCGCGGGCGCGAGCTGGGCAGGCGCGTCCGTGGCCGGCTGGTCCTCGGTGGACGCCGCGCCGCCGCAGGCAGCCAGCACGAGCGTTGCCGCGACGACGAACGGGACACACATCAAGGCGGGACGCTGCACGCCGACAGCCTAGTGGCCACGTGGGTCGGGTGCTGCTGGACGCGCGGCGTGACCACCGGCGACGACGCACGCCGCCAGCAGCAGCCAGTAGAAGGGTTCGGCGTATAGGGTCAGCAGCAGGCTCGCGGCCGCCACGGACGCGAAGGCGCACGCCACCGCAGCATCGCTCGACGTGCACGCGTCCGCGTCCCGACGTTCGCGGCGGATCGGCATGACGATCGCAGCCAGCATCGCGAGGCTCCACGCGAGGCCGGCCGGGATTCCCAGCTCGGCCGTGACCTGGAGCGGCGTGTTGTGGGCGGCCACGTGATCGGGCTCTCGCCCGCCGGCGGGCACGTGGTCGGAGATCTCCGGCACGAAGCCGCCGGCGCCGACCCCGGCGAGCGGATGGCGACGCACCTGCTCGACGGCGACCCGCCACAGGTCCACGCGCCCGGCCGACGGGTCTGCCGACCCGGTACGTTCCATGATCGCCTGTCCGCCACCGACCGCCCAGGTCCCGAAGGCGATCGTCGCGGCTACGGCGCTGGCGAGTACGATGGCGGCGACGACGACGCGTGTCCCGCGAACGAGCGCCAGGAGCGCCAGCCCGATGCCGAGCGCCACGAGCGCACCTCGGCTCTGCGTGCCGGCGACCGCGGCGAGGCAGGCGATGAGCGAGGCCGCCAGCGCAGGTCGCGTGCGAGCTGCCGCGATCCCGAGACGGTGGACGGCGACCACGATGACGGGAACGAGCGTGGTCGCGAGGTAATTCGGATCATCCTGGGTGCCGAGCATCCGCCCCGACGCCCCGTCGTGCACCCACAGGGCGATCGCGGCGATCGCCGAGAGCGTCCCGATGAGCAGCAGGAGCATCGTGGCCCGTGGTTCACGCGAGCCGACGCCAAGGAGCGCGAACCCGGGCAGCACCCACATCGCCATCGTCACGGCCGCCATCACCTGGTTCGCGGCGGCCTCGTGCGGTGCCCAGATGGTCGACAGCCAGCCGATCGCCAGGACGACGGCGAGCAGTGGGATGGCGGGGTGTTCGAGCGGGCCGAGTGCGGCGCGGACAGCGGCGCCGCGCAGGCGCGACCTGCGCCATGCGGACCACCCGCGCATGGCAGCGGCCAGGACCCCGGCCACGGCGACCATCGGGAACACGACCGGCACGAGGATCAGTCCGTCGGTCCGAAGCCCCGATTGCCCCGTTCCGTACACCGCCACGATCGCTGCCGCGATCGCCAGCGCGGGGTGTCGCGCGAGCAGCAGGGCAGCGGCGAGGAAGCCGAGCGTCGAGCAGCCTGCGACGACCGCGGGTGGGACGTCCTGCGCTCCGATCACCTGGATCAGCAGCCAGGGGACCATGCTGACCAGCGCCACCACGCCAACCGCGCCCACACCGGGGCCCCGGGCGGCGACATCGCGATCTCGACGGAGAGACTCCACCCCCCAGACTCGGCAGCGGCCCGGGTCGGCTTGAGCGCTTGACGTGCGTCGTCGGTGGCACGATGCTGTCGGACGTGCCAGATCGCGACCACAGCACGGAGCGTGGGCCCGACACCCGTCCTGCGCGGACGCTCGCTGCGGCGCTGGCGTGGATGGTCGTGCTCCTGATCGTCGTAGCGACCGTCTGGGCGGCAGCGACGCTGCCGCCGGCCTACGAGGGCGCCGCGGCGATGGCTCCGCGCGGGAGCGATGCGGAACGCGCGGCGGACGAGCAGGCCATCAGCGACCTGCGGGACTACCTGTCCGGCGAATCGGCGCGGCTGGAGACACGGACCGCGTCCGACGAGGCCTACTTCAATGCATGGGAACGTCGGCACCTGCACGACGTGCGGGCGCGGGTCGATGCCCTCCCCACCGTCGTCGCCGCGCTCGCCGCGCTCGCCCTCACGCTCGCCGTCCTGCTCGCGGCGGGCACTGGGCCGCGTTCGGCCCCGGCCGCTGCGGCCGCGGGGCTCCGGTCCGTGCTGCGGGCGGGCGCTGGGCTCGGCATCGGCCTGCTGCTTGCCTGCGTGGTGTCGTTCCCGACGCTGTGGAACCTCTTCCACCTGGCGGTCTTCGACGAGCCCACGTGGGTGCTCGACCCCGCGCGCGATCGACTGCTCGAACTGTTCCCGCTGGGCTTCTGGGCGGCGCTCGGCCTGGGCATCGGCGCGGTGGTCGTCGCCGCCCTGGCGGCACTGGTGCTCGTCGCCCGACGAGTACCGAGCTGGGGCAGGCGGGCTCCGGGCGGCCGTACGGTGATCGCGACTGCGTGCGGCTCCGCCCTCGTGCTGGTCGCGATCGCAGCAGCATCGCTGGCGTGGCCCCTCGGCGAGGGCGCCGTGGCATGTCGGACGCTGCACGGCGACGATCGCCGGGCGGAGTGCGCACGGGAGCGCACTCGCGACGCAGCGTCACGGATCGGGGAATCCCGTGCGCAGCGAGATTTCCGGGAACTGCTCCGACACGACCGGCGCCTGCGTGCGGCTATCGGTAGCGAAGCGCCCGATCGCTCGAGCGCAGGAACGCCCAGGCGATGATGGTGCCTGCTCCGGCCATGCAGCCGAGCACGAGCCAGCGGGTCAGCAGCGGCTCCGTGGCATGGATGAAGGGGACACCCAGCGCCTCTTCGCACGTCGCGCCACCGAAGAAGGGATGTGCACAGAGGTCGGCGGTGCTGCCCATCGCGCTGATCGCCCAGTAGGCGCTGGTCGCCGCCTGGAGCGCATCGAGCGACTCGGGGATGCGGAAGGTCACGCCCGCGAAGAGGAACTGGGGCACGAGGATGTACGGCACGAGGGCCGCTGCGCGGTCCTCGTTGCCTGCGAGCGTCGACACGAGGAGCCCCGTCCCGATTCCCGACGCACCCGCGAGGACCATGGTCAGGAGGAGCTCCGCACCGGCATGCACGAGCACGCCCGACGGTGGCAGGCCGGTCCTCAGGGACACGATCAGCAGCAGCACGACGGACTGCAGCGCGATCACCGGGACCAGCACGAAGAGCTTGGAGCCGATGTACGGACCCGCACGGAGGCCGCCGAGCCGTTCGCGCCCGTAAACACCTCGCTCCTTCGTGACCTCGCGCACGGAGTTGAGCATGCCGAGCCACACGACGACAAGGACGAGCCCGAACACGACCGTCATCGCGGGCTGCACACCCGAATCGAGGTCGGCGAGGCTTCGCGATCCGGCCACCGCGAACAGGATAAGGCCCAGGATCGGGGCCTGCGCCAGCAGGCTCAGCAGCATGCGCCGATCCTGCAGCAGCAACGTCCATGATCGGCGCGCGCACACGGAGAGCTGACGCAGCGTCGATCGCGGCATGACGTGCCGGTGGCTCGTACGTCGGGATCGAAACGGGGGCTCCTGCGCCTGGATCGAGTCCCGGTGGCGCGCGGCCCATCCGGCGGGATCGGCGTTCACCGCCTCGAGCGCGCGCGTGAGATCCGTGGCGCCGAGCGAGGACGGCGCGCGCTCCGGCGCGCCGACGAAGACCACGTGCCCGCCGGGCGCCATCATCACGATCCGGTCGCAGGCGGCGATGTTCGACAGGGAGTGGGTGACGACGACGACCGTCGTGCCCGCCTCGGCGATCTCGCGGAACTCGGTCATCAGCTCGTGGTCGAGGACGGGGTCGAGGCCGCTCGTCGGCTCGTCGAGCAGCAGGATCGGTGGGTCGAGGACGAGCTCCGATGCGACGTTCGCACGTTTCAGCTCACCGCCACTGAGCGTGCGGACCAGCGCCCCCCGACGGTGCGCGATGCTCGCCCGCGCACACGCTCGAGTCACCGCGAGCTCGAGCTCCGAAGGGGACAGGCGTTCCGGGCGCAGCAGCTGCGCACTGAACCGCACCGCCTGCTCGACCGTCAGGTTGCCGTGCAGGGTCGAGGACTGCGGGACGTAGCCGATGCGAGGCCGAAGCTGGTCGAGGTGGGCATACAGGTCCTCGCCGTCGACGAGCACGACACCTGCATCCGGCGGCTGCGCGCCGACCAGCAGCTGCAGCAGGCTCGTCTTGCCACTGCCGCTGCTGCCCACCACTCCGAGCAGCTCGCCGGGCAGGGCGGAGAAGCTGGCATCGCTGACCAGCACGTGCTCACCAGCGCGACGCGACACGCGGACGACGTCAAGGCGCGCGCCGGGCCGGGGCGCTCGTCGAAGCTCGAGGCCATCCGTCCTGCATCGCCATGACGAGGGCGGAAGGTCGAGGCGGTCACCGGCACGGAGCTCGGCTGTCGCGACCCGCTGCCCATTGACGTACACGCCGCCGAAGCTCAGCTCGTCGCGGATGAGCACCGGCCCGTCCGGGCGGGTGCGCTCGATCGTCGCATGGTGCGCAGCGAGCGCCGGATCGTCCACGACGAGGTGGCACGACGTCGCATCGCGCCCCACACGCCACGTGAAGGGGCCCGACGGAAAATCGACCGTGGCATCGCTCACGGCGCTGCCACGGTCGTCATCCGAGCCAGATTTCAGCCGGAACAGCCCGAGGCGACGAGGGCTGCGATCGCGAGGACGGCCAGTGCCGCCATGCGGTTGACGTTGTGCATCTTGCTCCTTTCGGCTCAACTTCTGGCGCGAGAGCACCGATGGTTGGCCATCATGGGTGAACCTGCTCATCCCCCGGGCGAGAATGAACAAAACCCACGCTTCGTGCGGCGGGAGTGGATCGGCGCCGACCTCGCCGGCGATCGTTGGCGCGCCCACGACCTGCAGCTTGGACGCGACGTCTCGGTCCTCGAGCTGGAGCCGCACGCCGCGGACCGGCTCGCGGGCGCCCCGTCCTCCCTCGATTCCCTGCGTTCGGTGCGCGCTGCCACGATCAAGCCGCTGCTCGACGTGGTTCGCCATGGCCGGCGCGTCCTCATCGTCGAGGAATGGGTCGACGGAACATCGCTCTCGGACTGCTGGGACGACCTCGACCATTCCCAGGCACTCCGCGTCGCCGCCGACGTCGCCTCCGCACTCGCGGAGCTGCATCGAGCACACATGTGCCACGGCGCGCTGCGCATGTCACAGGTCATCGTCACGCCCTCCGGGCACGGCCAGCTGATGGGTGCCTGCCTCGCCACGCTGCACGACCCCGACGTGCTCGCACGCATCCAGGACCCG
Source organism: Gaiellales bacterium (assembly GCA_038212015.1). Taxonomy (GTDB): domain Bacteria; phylum Actinomycetota; class Thermoleophilia; order Gaiellales; family SKUG01; genus JAGQUL01. The sequence goes on from JBBQUY010000023.1 coordinate 32,432, forward strand.
TCAGCCAATCCGGAGTACTGGTCGCCGGAGCAGGTCCTGGGCGGCGCACCGGACCCGGCGTCGGATCGCTACGCGCTGGGCGTGCTGCTGTTCGAGCTGCTCACCTTCAGCCCTCCGTTCGCCGACGCACCCGACGGCGATCGCCTGGCGGCGGCGCGGGCGCGCGGCGAGCGACGGAGTCCCCCCGTGCAGTCGGCAGCACCCGACGTTCCCGATCCGGTCGCCACGCTCGTCGACGCACTGCTGGATCCGGATCCGTCTCGACGCCCGCAGCTCGACGAGGTTCGAGCGACGCTCGAACGACACATCGGATCCGACGACATGCAGCGAGCACGGGTCCGCCACGAGCTGAAGCAGATGGTGGCGGAGCGCGTCGCTGCAGGCACGATCCCGAAGACGAGCGCGGCCGAGACGCCCCATGTCCCGACGACTACACCGATCGTGCTTGACCCGACGCCGCCAGTCGACACCGGCGACGAATCGGCGCGGTGGCGATGGGACGACGTCGAACTGTCCGCGCGGTCGAGCGGGCACCGTCCCCGGGTCGTCGCAGCCGGCATCCTGCTCGCCGTGGTGCTGCCGATCGTCGGGCTCCTCACCGCCATCGTCGTCGCCGATCGCGCGGACGAGAAGACGCGTCCGGGATACGTCCCGGCCGTGCGCATGCACGAGCTCGCTGGCGACACGGCCGACGAGCAGCTCGACCTGACGAAGTCGCTCGAGGCATTCCGACTCACCAAGCCCGCCGTGCAGCGCATGAAACGCGCCGCCACGCGCCTTCGCGCAGCGAATCGCGCGGCCGACGACGCGAGCGGCGAGCTCACGCTCGTGTCCCGCGCCGACGTCGACACGCAGCTGCAGCTGACGAGCTTCCTCGACAGCCAGCTCCGCCTCGCCGATGCGATCCTGGAGCTGCCCGACGATCCGGCCGCGATCGGGTCCTTCGACATGCAGGGCATCGCGTTCCAGACGCGTGCGGTCGTCACGAACCTCGCAGGGATCAACGTCGCCCTGCTCAACCTGGGGCAGCCCGCGCTCGAGCTCGATGCCTACCAGGGCCTGCCGAACGACGCCCTCGACGCGGCGCAGCGCGCGACCGATGCCGAGCGCGACCGCATCACCAGGCGCCAGCTGCGTTCGCAGCGTCGCTTCCAGCGAAGCCTGCAGGACGCCGTCAGCTCGTCGGTCGAGGCCGAACAGGCGCGCGCGATCGCTCGCACCACGCAACAGCTGGAAGCACGTGACGCGGCATTCCTCGCCCAGGTCGAGGCATCGTGGCAGGCACGGTTCGAGGCCACCGAGCGGCGGGCGGTGACATCGATGCAGCGAGCCACCACCCTGCGCGACGCCATGCAGTGCGACGCGAAGGCCGCGACCGCGATGCGCGCGAACGTCAGCGAGCGATCCGGCCTGATGCTCGAGCTCAACCTCAATCCACCGCCGAACTCGGCGTCGGCCGGTCGCCAGTCAGAGCTGCTCACCAAGCTCGGCACCGGGGTCAAGCAGGATCAGGCGCTGCTCGAGCAGGTGTCGACTCCCGAGCAGGCAGCTCGGTGCGCAGCTGGGGGTTGAGGCTGCGTGCCGCCGCGAGCTCGCGGCGGGCCCCGCGCAGATCGCCGGTGACATGCAGGACCTCGGCGGCAGCCGCGCGAATCGACCAGTTGTTCGGCTCGCGGCGAACCGCCTCGCGTGCAGCGGCAGCCGCCTTCGGCATGTCACCCAGGCGGAGGTGCAGCACCATCGATGCGCGCAGCGGCTCGGCCCACAGCGGAGCGATCCACGCAGCCCTGCGTGCGTCGCCCACCGCGCGACGAGCGCTCGCCTCCTCCTCGTGGGCACCGGCGGCGCGAGCAGTGAGCACGTCGGCGATCGCGAGCGGCGCCAGCCCCAGGACGGCCACGAGGCATGACGCGACGACGATCGCGCGCGCTCGACGAACGCCTCGGGCGCGTGGGCGCGGCAGCTCGGTCCCGACCGAGAGCGCACCCAGCAGCACGATCACCGGAAGCGTCACCGCCGGCAGGTTCCAGAAGAACTCGAACATGGTGTACACGCACCAGAACGCGACCGCCGCGCACGCCGGACCCGCGACGCTCCGGTGATCGTCGCCGCCTCGACGCACGCGAAGGAAGGACGCCAGCGCCGCGCCGAACATCACGAGCACGAGCGCGACGCCGGCGACGCCGAGCTCCGAGGCCTTCTCGAACAGGAGCGAGTGCGCCTGCCGCGGACCTTCGGCGCTCTGGCGCAGCGCGACGTACCTGCCCTCGTAGCTTCCCGCGCCCCACCCACCGACGGGGCGATCGAGCATCGCTTCATAGGCGACGCTCCAGTAGTCGCAGCGATTGTTGTCCGACTGGGGCATGTCCACGGCGGCACGCCGGGCGTCGGCTTCGCTCGCTCGCCGAACGCATCCACCGAGCCCGTCCGCCGCGAGCTGGCGCGACTGCGGCAGGGCGAGCCCGATGACGGTCCCCGCCACGACGAGCACCGCGGCGCCCACCGCGATGCGCCGCCGGCGCGGATTCGGTGCGCCGACGGCGGCACGCGCACCCCGGTCGAGCGGCGGCCCCGGCGCCCACCGGCCGAACAGCGTGACTGCGGCTGCCGCGGCGAGGACCGCCACGAGCGCCCCCACGGCGTAGTCGCGAGCGTGGCTCGCGGCGGAGTCGACGAGTGCTTCCGAGACCTGTGCCTTCCCGACCGCCGCCGGGAGCTGCTGGAGGATCGGTTCGGGGTTGCCCACGAGCAGTTCGAGCAGCAGCAGTGGCACCAGTACGCACGCCGCCGTCATCAGGAAGCGCGCCGGACGCGGGATCAGGTACACGGCGACGGCGGTACCCACGACCATCGACGTGACGGTTCCCTGCGAGGCCGACAGCAGCACGATCGCCGCGCAGCACGCAGCGCCGGCGCCCCACGCGGCGGCCGCCGAGCGCTGGCGGAACGACACGGCGCGATGGACGCGTCCGAGCGACAGGAAGCACGCCATGCTCGCGAGCGCGGAGAGCGCGTTCGAATATCCGACGGGCCAGATCAGGGCACCGAAGGCAAAGGGGGTCGTGGCATCGCCCGACGAGGCCACCCAGACGAGCACCACGAGGCACGCCGAAGCGGTGGCCGCCGCGAATGCGGCGCTGAACGCCGCGAGCGCGCGCCTGCCGGCGACCACGGCCATGCCGACGTATGCCGCGGCGACGTACATCGCCGAGCGTCCCGCCTCTTCCCAGGCAAGGTGCGGCGAGAACCAGGCCCATCCGATCGAAGCCGCCGACAGCACGGCAATCAGCACGAGGCTGGCGAGCAGGGCGCGGGCAGCGCCTGTCGTCGGCATCGCCCGGCTCGACCACGACGCCCAGCCGGCCAGCAAGACCAGCGCGAACGCGGCGGGAACCCACTGGCGGGGGTTGTACAGCCCGTCGGCGAGCATCGACATCGACAGCGCGAAGCCCAGCCACATCGCCACGGCCGGGCGCGCCGCTGCAGACGCACCTGCGTCGGAGACCGCGTCCGTCTGTGGGGGTGCCGGCATGGGGCGGGATCCTAGCGTGGTGTCCGAAGTAGGATCACGTGCACGATGGACGACCCCCACCCAGCTGCACACACCGAACCGTGGTCCATCCGGCAGCTCGTGCGCGCGCACCCGATCGCCGGGCTGGCCGCACTTGCGGTCGTATCGACGGCCCTCGTGCTCATCTTTTCCGACGCGACCCGGCCCGGCCCCGGCGACGTGAGCGCCCTCGACGCGACCCTGGGTCGCCTCAATGCCGGCACGTCGGTGGGCGCAGAACGCGAGCGCGTGCTGCCGCTCGTCGCCGGCCGACCTGGCTTCGACCAGTACCGCGGCAACGAGCCGCACCAGATCGCTGCGTGCCGTGACGTTCCGGACGTCGGGTTCTCCTGCGATCCGTCCTGACGCGGACAGCGTGGCCGGCAGCGTAGTTCGCCGCAGCGTCGTGCGGGCGAGGGCGCACGACGAGATCGTGATTCCATCCGACGATCAGGTGGAGGAGGTGTTGAAGATGGCACCGTTCGTCACAGGAGTTCCGGGCTGCACGTGCCCACGCTGCATCGCGTTCGCGATGCCGATCGCCCCGCGGCCTGCCGTGGCGATCGCCGCCGCACCGACCGCAGTGGGCGGGGGCGCCGGGGGACCTGCGCCGATCCCCGCGCCCACGCTGCAGCCGACCGTTCCCGGCGTCGCGCCGCACGAGTTCTGGGACCGCGCGACGCCACCGCCGATCGAGGGCTTCATCGAAGGCCGGTTCGCCGCCGGGCCGGTCGCCAATCAGCAGACCGTCGTCCCGCCCATGGGCACGCAGCCCGGTACCGTGACGATCCCGCCGCAGCCCGTCGAACCCACGCCGACCGTCACGTTCCCGATCGTACCGCAGCCCGAGGTGCAGATCGTGCGGGTCGGCACACCGCTCGCCGACGTCATCGGATTTCCCGGAAATCCGTTCCTGGAGTAGCCGATGCGGTGGGCGGTGGGGGCCGGGGCGCGTCCTCAGTCGAGGGTGCGCAGGCCCCACTGGTCGTCACGCGTGGAAAAGCGCACCGAGCTCGCATCGCCGTCGAGCTCGCACGCGTAGGTGAGCTCGTCCTCGCCGGGCTCGCACGACGCATCGTCGATGTTCCGGTCATTCGACAGCGTCGTTCCGGACAGCTGGCGACCGAGCAGCCACGCGGTCGTGTCGGTGCGGAATCCGCGCGCCTCGTTCGGCAGTACGGATGGCCCGACCGCGAGCAGCGCGATCGGTGCGAGCGACGCGGCCGCGAGCGCGGCGGCGACCGGCCTGCGTGCCCGTCCTGCCGGATGCGCATCGCTCGTCGTCCGCGACCAGCCGAAGTACCCCACTGCGAGGCCCGCCGCGAGCCCGCCGAGGTGGCCACCGATCGAGATGCCGGGGATCAGGAACGTGAGGACCACGTTGACGACGCCGAGCTGGCGCGCCATCACGCCCGTCGCGGTGCGCGCACGCGGGTCGATGCCGATCGCGCAGCCGATGATCCCGAACGCCACCCCCGAAGCTCCGATCGCCACGGACGGCGTGTCGACCAGGAGCGACCCGATGCCCGCGAACACCGCCGACCAGCCGATCGTCGCAAGCACGATCGTCGAGCCAGCCAGGTGCTCGAGCCAGCGTCCGGTCAGGAAGATGATGAACGCGTTCATGAGCAGGTGCGGGATGTTGCCGTGCAGCACGTTCGACACGAGCAGCTTCCACCACGCGCCCGTGGCGACCACGCCGATGCCCGCGCCGCCCGACTGCGACAGCTCGCTCACGCTCGGACTCGCGCCGAACGTCGCGAACTCGATGACGGTCGCGACGATCGCGAGCGCGAGGAACGCGATCACCACGCGCGGCGGGCCGGGCTCGCCGATGTCGACGGCAGCGTCGATCTGCGTCATCGCACGGCGGGCGCGATCGCGGGATTCCGCGCCGATTCGTGCGCCGTGCCAGCCGTCTTCCTCGCCGTTGACTCCGTCTTCCGCGGCGCGCACGCGCATCGGATCTTCCGGCCGAAGCTTCACTGCGTGTCGACGCGCTTGGCCTTGAGCGCGTGGTGTTCCACGAGGGCGTCGACGCTCGGCACGCATGCGTGATCGATGCACGCGTGCAGGATCCTCGAGCAGGCCGCGGCGTCGCTGAGCGCGTCGTGATGGTCGAGCTGTGCGCCGACGTGGCCGGCGACGATCGGCAGCTTGTGCGCAGACAGGTCGGGCCACGTGCGCCTGGACAGCTGTACGGTGCATACGTACGTCGAGCTGGGCGGGGCCAGCTGGAACTCCTGGCAGCTGCGACGGATGACGCCGACGTCGAACGCTGCATTGTGCGCGACGAGCGGGCGGTCGTCGATCATCGTCATCGCCTCGCTCCAGACGGAGGCGAAGTCGGGTGCGAGTTCGGTGTCCTCGGGTCGAATGCCATGGATGGCGATGTTCCCCGCCTCGTAGCGATTACCGGGCGGACGGATCAGCCATGCCTGTCGATGCAGCTCGCGGCCGTCCTCGACGATCACGACGCCGAGCGCGCACGCGCTCGAGCGACTGTAGGTGGCGGTTTCGAAGTCGACGGCGGCCCAACGCATTGCCGGAGATGGTAGCCGTGGCGTCGGTTGCGCTGCGGCAGTCCGGGCGGAGGCGAGGGGCCGGGGCTCGAGCGGCCCGCCAACCGAACGTTTGTGACCGCATGAGCAACAAGCGTTGGGGTGGGCGGGTGGCTGGGGTGGCGTGGGGCGCCGGCCCACCCCACGTGCGTCAGGCGCCGAATGCCGGGCGGCGCTTGACCTGCAGCGGCAGGTCGCCCTTGGGGCGGCGGATGAAGCCCACGTGCGGCTCGAGCTGCCAGTCGGCCGGGGCGGAGATCTCGTAGCGCTGAAGCACGGTGGCGAGCACGAGCACGAGTTCCTGCAGCGCGAAGTTCGAGCCGATGCAGATGCGTGGTCCGGTGCCGAACGGCAGGTACGCCATGCGATGGCGATCGCGCGGGCGCTCGCCGAGGAAGCGCTCCGGTCGGAACTCGAGCGGATCGTCCCAGAGGCGCTCGTCCCGGTGGATGGCACCGATCGGGACGACGATGTCGGTGCCGGGCGCCAGCACGTGTCCGCTCGGCAGGGTGACCGGATCGATCGGGTCACGCACCGTCGAGTACACGGTCGGATTGAGCCGCAGCGTCTCGTCGACGATCGCACGCACGTACGGCAGCACGCGCAGGTCCGCGGCAGTCGCATCGCGCCCGGCGAGCAGCTGGTCGACCTCCGCGCGGGCACGGGCCTGCTCGCTCGGATTCAGCGCGAGCAGGGCGAGGCTCCAGCCGAGCGTCGCGGCGGTGGTGTCGTGCCCGGCAAGCAGCATCGTGACGGCCTCGTCGCGCACCTCCTCGTCCGTGAACGAGGAGCCGTCGTCTTCGTCGCGCGCAGCGAGCAGCCGCGTGAGCAGGCTTCCGAGCTCGCCCGCATCGGCCTCGTGCCGACGCTGTGCGATGAGCGCGCGAATCACGTCGTCGACGTGCCTGCGGCCCGCCTGCATCCGTCGAGCGCGGGGCGTGAGTCCGTGGTCGACGACGAATCTGCCACCCGGCCCGACGATGAGCTTGTAGCCCTCGTTGAGGTGGTTCATCGCCTCGTGCAGGCCGCGACGCTCCTGCTGGCTGAAGTCGGAACCGAACAGGCCGACCCCGGCGACGCGCAGCGACACGTCGTAACAGTCGCGCGCGACCTGGGCGGTCCCCTCCTCGGGCCATGCGTCGAGCATGTCGTGGGCGATCTGCACCGTCGCTTCGGCGAATGGCTCGATGTTGCGCGGCGTGAAGACCGGCGCAGCGAGCTTGCGGTGCGCCTTCCAGACGTCGCCGTCGCTCGTGATGAGACCGTTGCCGAGCACGTAGCGCGTGGCGCGCAGCCCGTCGCCCTTGAGGTAGGCGCGGGGCTCCTTGACCAGGATCTGCTCGAGGATGTCGACATCGAAGCAGACGATCATGCGCATCAGTCCGGCGTTCAGTCCGACCAGGTCGCCGTGCGTGCGGCGCAGCCCCTCGTACCATGCAACCGGGTCGTCGAAGAACTCGGTGAAGAGCCGGGCCGACCCGAGCAGGTTGGGACCGGCCGGGAAGCCGCCTCGACGCGGCGGGCGCAGCCTGTGCGTCGTCGTGAGCTCGGAGCCGGCGTCGGTCACTCGTCGTCCTGTTCAGGCACCTCGTACCCGGCTTCGTCGAGCGCACGGTTGGCGCTGTCGAGGCGTTCGACGATCGTGCCCGCCTCGCTGTACAGCTCGGTCTGGCGCGGATCGTCCTCCTTGAGCGACGCGAGCTCACCGAACAGCGTCGCGTACTCGCGCAGCGCGCTCGCGAGCTGCTCATGCTCGTCCTTGGCATCGTCCGGCGGCTCGAGGTCTTCGGCGGTGTCCGCGGCTCGATCGATCGCAGCCTGCGCCTTGCCGAGCGCCTCGCTGCGTTCGGCGGCATCGCTCGTGCCCGAGGCTTCGCGAGACGCTTCGTTGGCATCCTCGAGCTGTACCTGGACCTTGCCCAATCCGGCTTCGTAGTCCTCCTTCGACACGCCGCCGCCGCAGCCGGCCACGGCGAGCGGGACGGCGAGGAGCAGGATCAGCAGCGGCAGTTGGCGACGGAGACTCATGCAGCTCACCTACCCATCACAGGTCGACATGGACCCCGGCATCGCGGATCTTCGTGGACGCGCCGACGACGGTCTCGAATGCGTCGTCGGTCGCGAACTCACGCGTCAGCTCCTTCGCACGTTCCGGGTCGGTCGTCGCCAGCTCCTGCGCTTCGATGAGCAGGTCGACGGCATCGGCCATGTCGCGCACCCCGGCGACGAGCTCGTCGTGCTCGGTGGTGAGGTCCTCGGGCGGCGTCACCTCGTCGAGCCGGTTGCCGGCATCGCGGATCGCGATCTGCGTGGTGCGCAGCTTCTCGACGCGTTCCGCGGTCGAGCTGTCGGCTGCTCCCGGTTCCAGGGCGGAGCCGGCGGTGCCGTAGGCTTCCTCCACGTCTGCCATCGCTGCCGACAGCTCGGTCCCGTAGTCCTCTCGACTGACCTCCCCGCCGCCACAGGAGACGGCCAGCGTCGCCCAGACGACCACGAACAGCACTGCCATCGTCGCTCGGCGCCGTCGCGACCGCTGCATCATGCGCGACCCCCGGCGGTGTCCACCGGCGCGGCAGCTGCCGGAATCCGCAGCGGCGTGGTGCCGTCCGGCATGCGGCGCGCGACGCCGCTCTCACGAGCGGCCGCGGCGACGGCGGCGGCAACGCTGGTGGCGACTTCCTCGTTGAACACCGACGGGATGACGTACTCCTCGTTGAGCTGCTCTTCGGGAATCACCTCGGCGATGGCGTGGGCGGCAGCGACCTTCATCCCCTCGTCGATCTCGCGCGCGTGAACGTCGAGCGCCCCGCGGAAGATCCCCGGAAAACACAGCACGTTGTTGATCTGATTCGGGAAATCACTGCGTCCCGTGGCGATCACGCGCACGTTCGCGGGGATGTCTTCCGGCATGATCTCGGGCACCGGATTCGCCATCGCGAACACGGCCGCGTCGTCCGCCATGCGCTCGAGCTGGGCGGCCGTGACGAGGTTGGGGCCGGAGAGCCCGATGAACACGTCGGCGCCGTCGAGCGCATCGTCCAGCGTGCCCGTCACGTTGCGGGGATTGGTCGCCTCCACCCACCACGCGAACGGCTCGTCGCCTGCGTCGTCGCGGCCGGCGTGGATGACCCCATGGCGATCCACGCCGACGATGTCGCGCACGCCGGCCGCGACCAGGATGCGGGCGACGGCGGTGCCTGCAGCGCCGGCGCCGAGCATCGCGACACGAAAGTCGGCGAGCTCGCGCCCGAGCAGGCGCGCGGTGCCGATGAGTGCGGCAAGCACCACCACGGCGGTGCCGTGCTGGTCGTCGTGGAAGACCGGAATGTCGAGCTCCTCGCGCAGGCGTCGCTCGATCTCGAAGCAGCGCGGCGCGGAGATGTCCTCGAGGTTGATGCCCCCGAATCCGGGCGCGATCGCCTTCACGGTGGCGACGATCTCGTCGACGTCCTGCGTCGCCAGGCAGATCGGCCAGCTGTCCACGCCCGCGAAGCGCTTGAACAGCAGCGCCTTGCCCTCCATCACCGGCATCGCGGCCTCGGGGCCGATGTCGCCCATGCCGAGCACGGCGCTGCCGTCGCTCACCACCGCCACCGAGTTGCGCTTGATCGTGAGCGCCCACACGCGCTCGGGCTCGTCCGAGATCGCCTGGCACACGCGCCCGACGCCCGGGGTGTAGGCCATCGACAGGTCGTCACGCGTCTTGAGCGGCACCTTGCTCTTGATGGCGAGCTTGCCGCCCAGGTGCATGAGGAACGTGCGATCGGAGACCTGCTCCACATCCACGCCGTCGACGAGCGCAATCGCGTCGACGATCGCCTGCGCCTGCTTGCGGTCGGCTGCCAGGACCGTGATGTCGCGCCAGAGGTGGTGTCGCGACGTGCGCGCGATGTCGACCGCGCCGAGGTCACCGCCGACCTCGGCGATGGACGCCGCGACCTGGGCGAACGTGCCCGGCTCGCGCTGCAGGCGGATGCGGATGGTGAAGGTGTAGGACGGGCTGGTATGGGCCATGCGTGCATCCTGCCCGTTCGGGCGTGATTGCGTGCGTGCGCGGGCAGGCAGGTGCGCGGGCGGGAGCACGCGGGCGGGAGCGCGGGTGCCGCCGGCCGCAGCGCACTGCGTCCACGATGTCGACCGTTCTGGGCGCGATCGTGGACGAAGTACGGGCGGGTGCGCTCCAGTTCGTGCACGCCACGTTCGTGCTTGCCCCGGCCGGGTACACCATCGCCCGGCGACCAGCGCGGAAAGGGACCGACATGCACGAGGAATCACAGGACGGGCGCGTGGCGCTCATCACGGGAGCAAGCAGCGGCATCGGGGCCGCGATCGCCGAGGCGTTCGCGGCCGCGGGCATGCGGGTCGTGCTCGGCGCTCGCCGGCTCGATCGGCTCGA
>JBBQUY010000024.1:0-40070 GCA_038212015.1 Gaiellales bacterium
GGGGCGTGGTGGGGCGCTTCGCCCCCCCCCCCCGTTGTCCCGCGCCTCCGGGTTGGGGGGCGCCCGCCCATTGGGTGTGGCTGGTTGGGCGTTGTGCGCAACCCCGCCGGAGTGCAGCGACGAACGGCTGAGCTGAGCGACGCAGTCGAAGCGTGGGCGCACTGCGTCCCGGATCGTCGGTCGGAGACCGACGAAACAGGACGCGGTCGTGGGGCTGCTGCCACTGCGTCCACGATCGTGCGTCTGAACGACGCGATCCTGGACGCAGTCGTTCTCCGGGCGCGCGCGTTCGGAGGGCTGCTGCCCGCGGCGAGGAGCATGCAGTATCGGTCTGCTACTCGCTGCGACCGGCGGGGCGAGTAGCATTTCCGAACCGTGCACGAACTCCTCGAGGACCTGCCAGAAGACCTGCGCCAGCGCGCGCTGACGCATCCTGCGTTCGCGCCGTCGCGCGCGGAGTCCTTCGAGCGCCTCGAGTTCCTCGGTGACAGCGTGCTCGGTCTCGCCGTGACCGAAGGGCTGTTCCGGCGCTACCCCGAGTTGCCCGAGGGCGAGCTCACGCGTCTGCGTGCGGCCGTCGTCAGCCGTGAATCCTGCGCCGAAGTGGCGCGCGCCAACGATCTCGGGGCGGCCATGGTCGAGATCGCAACGGCCCGCGGCGCGGCCCACGGCGCGTCCGCCGAACGCCTCGCAGACCAGCGAAACGCCCTCGCGGCACTCACCGAAGGCGTGATCGGCGCGTCGTTTCTGGCACATGGATACGCGGCCGTCGCGCCCCGAGTATTGGCCGTGTTCGAAGATCGAATCGCGTATGCGCTCGACAACCGCATCGACGCGCGCTCACAACTGCAAGAATTGGCATCCCGAGAGGGCGCTGACGTGACGTGGGACGAGCTGGGCGAGGACGGACCCCCGCACGACCGTACGTTCACCGTGTCGGTGCGACTTGCGGGTGCAGCGCTCGAGGTCGGCACGGATGGAACGACCGGCGGCGATGCAGCGATAGACGAGCTCAGGGCCAGTGGCTCCGGGCGCAGCAAGCAAGAGGCCCAGCAGGCGGCAGCAGCCGCATTGCTGGCGCTCATGGATCGAGATCAGGGGTAGGCAGGGATGCATCTCAAGCGGATGAGCATGAAGGGCTTCAAGTCCTTCGCCGATCGCGTGGACATGACGTTCGAGCAGGGCGTTGCGGTCGTCGTCGGCCCCAACGGCTCCGGCAAGAGCAACATCGTCGACGCGATCATGTGGCTCATGTCGAGTGCGCCGCCCAGCGGCCTGCGCGCAGAGACCGGTCAGGACGTGCTGTACCTGGGCTCGGCCGCGCGCCCCGCCGCAGGTTACTGCGAGGTCGAGGCCGTCTTCTGCAACGAGGACGGCGCCGTCGCCATCCCGTACCAGGAAGTGTCGATCAAGCGCCGTCTCGAGCGCGGTGGCGACTCCACCTTCTACATCAACGGCACCGTCGTTCGCCGACTCGACATCATGGAGCTGCTCGCCGATACCGGCATCGGCAAGGACATGCACTCGATCATCGGCCAGGGCAAGATCGAGCGCCTGCTCGCCGCCAAGCCGCACGACCGCCGCAGCGCCATCGAGGAAGCCGCCGGTCTCGGCAAGTACAAGCGCCGCCGCAAGCGCGCACAGCAGAAGCTCGACCGCGTGAAGCTCGACGTCGCTCGCGTGCGTGACATCGAGAAGGAGATGGAGTCGCGCCTGCGCCCGCTCAAGGCGCAGGCCAACGCAGCCAACAAGTACTCGACCGTGCTCGCCGAGCGCTGGACGCTGCAGCTGCTGCTGCACAAGGACGACGTTCGTCGCGCCGGCGTGGAGCTCACGAACGCCACCACGAAGCGCGATTCCGCGAAGGAGCGCGTATTCCAGGCAGAGAAGGTCGCCACCGACCTGCGCGCCGAGCGCGACACCGCCGACCGCAAGCTCAAGGAAGCGATGGAGCAGGCGGAGGCAGCGCGCACGCTGCTCAACCGCATCGGGTCCGTCAAGGAGCGTCTGCGCATCCGCCATCAGGCGTTCGTGGACCGCGCGTCGAACATGCGTCGAGGCGCCGCTGCCGGACGTGCGCGCGCCGAGCACGCCGGTCGTGAGCTCGAGCGCTGCGAGCGCGAACTCGCCGCCAGCACCGCGCGACTGACCGAGGTCAACACCCGCGTCGCGGAGCTGTCGAAGCAGCGCGACGAGGTCGTCAAGCAGATCGAGGGGCTCGAGCAGCTCTTCAACGACGAGCGCCAGAGCGGCCGCGACCTCGCCCAGGTCGAAGGTCGCGTGGCAGTGCTGCGCGAGCGCCGGGAGAACCTCGACACGCGCATCGGCCGCAACGCGAGCGAACTCGGCACGCTGCGCGGCCAGCGCCGCGAGCTGCAGGAGCGCCAGACGCGCCTGTCCGAAGCCCGCGCCAAGGCGGAGACGTCCGTCGCCGACACGCTCGCTGCCAAGACCGCAGCCGAGCAGGCCCAGGCCACGGCCCAGGAGCAGCTCGACGCCGCACGCGCCGCAGCCGACGCAGCTCGCGCCGAGGCAGCCAAGCTCGAGGAGCGCCAGGCGATGGCCGCCGCGCGCATCGAGCTGCTCGACGAGCGACTCGTCGCGGTCGAAGCTGCCGAGGCCAACGAGAGTGGGTACACCCGCCTCGCCGACGCGTTCGACGTCACCGCCGGCTACGAGCGTGCGCTCGCCGCCGCCCTCGCCGACGACGCCGAAGCGCTCGTCGTGCCCGACCGTGACGCGCTCGTCGCATTCGCCGCGAAGGTCGCCGGCGGCAGCGTCCGCGCGTTCGTTCCACGGATGGACCTGCGTCAGGTCGCCGCCACCGTGTCGGGCGACGCGCCCGGCCAGGCACTGTCGGATCTCGCCACGCTGCGCGCCGGTCAGCCCGCCGCGATCGCCGCGCGACTCGCTGGCGTGCGCGTGGTCGACGACCTCGACGCCGCAGCACGCGCCCTCGAAGGTGACATCGCCGGCTCGATGCTGCTCGTCACGCGCGAAGGCGTCGCGTTCGATCCGCAGGGCCTGCGCATCTGGAGCTCCGGAGACAGCGCCGTCGCCGAAGGCTGGGAGCTTCGCAACCAGCGCGACGTTGCCGCCACCGAGCTGGAGGCGGTCCGCGCCGACCTGGCTGAGCGGCAGAAGGCGCGTGACACCGCTGGTGCGGCGGTCACGGCTGCAGAGGCCGCCGTCACGGCAGCTCGCACCTCGCTCGCGCAGGCGCAGCAGGCGTGGCATGAGGCGCAGTCGACCCTGTCGCGCGAGCAGGCCCAGGCATCGGGCGCCGAGCGCGAGCTCGCCGACACCGATCGCCGCCTCGAGCGCGTGACCACGGAAGAGGCCGAGGCCAAGACGGCGCTCGAGGCCTGGACCAAGGAGCACGGCGAGCTCGAGACCGCGGTTGCCGAGGCGCGTGAGCGTCATGCCAAGCTCGCCGAGCGCGTCTCGGGTGCCCGTGAGGAAGAGCGCGTTGCACGCGAGGCTGCTGCAGCCCGCAATGCGGAGCTTGCCGGGCTGACGAGCGAGCAGCAGGCGCTCGAGCGTGACCAGCGTCGTCTGCGCGGCGCGGTCGAGCAGCTCGTGCGCGATCGCGACGGCGGTGCCCGCCAGAGCGTCAAGCTCGAGGCGCTCGAGTCGATCGCCAACCGCGCCGCCGCAAGCGTGCAGGTCGTGGTGGAAGCGCTGCAGCCCGACGAGGCGCTCGTGGAGAAGGCGCGCGCCGGTGAAGTGCAGCTCGCACGCATCGACAAGCTGCGCCGCGAGATCTCCGAGCGCGAGCAGAAAGTGCTCGCCGACGTCGCCGCCGCGCGACAGGAGATGACGACCGCCGAAGTGCACGTCGCGCAGGCCGTCGAGCGACGCGAGGTCGCCGCCCAGCACGTGGAGGAGACGATCGTTCGCTACCGCGAGCACGTCCAGGAGGCGCGTGAGCAGCTCGAGCGTGCCCGTGCCGAGGCCGCCGAAGCCGACGCCGCCGAGGCGAAGGCCGCAGCCAAGGAAGCAGCGAAGGTCGACGCCGACGCCGACGCCGACGACACGTCCGAGACGGAGGCCGAAGCGCCCGTCGAGATCGCACACGTGGAGATCGACACCGACGAGGAGGTCGAGCTCGAGCCGAGCGAGCGTGACCGGATGCTCCAGCAGGTCCAGCGCCTGCAGAAGCGTCTCGACTCGATCGGTCCGATCAACCCGCTCGCCGCGCGCGAGTACGAAGAGCAGCAGGTCCGCCACGCGGAGCTCACCGAGCAGCGCAAGGACCTGGAGGCGACCGGCCGCGAGCTCGGCAGCCTCATCAACGACCTCGACGAGACGCTCATCGCGCGCTTCGACGAGACCTTCGCCTCGGTCAAGGGTCACTTCGAGGCGGGCATCTCCGCGCTGTTCCCGGGTGGCACCGGCACGCTCAAGCTCGTCGCACCCGACCTGGCCACCGGCGTCGAGGGCGAAGTCGTCGAAGGTGCCGACGCGCAGCTCGTCGACGGCGAGGCGCCGGACCCCGGGGTCGAGATCATCGTCAAGCCGGCCGGCAAGCCCGCCGGGCGACTCAACCTGCTCTCGGGTGGCGAGAAGTCGCTCGTCGCGGTCGCGTTCATGTTCGCGCTGTTCCTGTCACGACCGTCGCCGTTCTACGTGCTCGACGAGGTCGAGGCAGCACTCGACGACGCCAACATCGTGCGCTTCCTGACGCTGCTCAACGCGCATCGCGGCTCAGCCGGCCAGTTCATCATCATCACGCACCAGGTGCGCACGATGGAAGCCGCCGACGTGCTCTACGGCGTCACGATGGCGGAGAACTCGGGCGTGTCGACCGTCGTCGCACGTCGCCCCACGGGCAAGCGCAGCGCGATCTTCCAGCAGTACCAGCAGAAGGCCAAGGACGCCGGTGCCGCCGCTGAAGCCGCTGACGCGCCCTCGGACGCAGCGGTCGTCGACGCGAACGAGCCACAGCCCGTCTGATCAGGCGGCCTGCTCCTCGTCGCCGGGCAGGTGCTCCGGCGGCGGGGTTCCGGCCATCGAGCCGGGGGAGTACGGCCCTCGCGTCCCGGGCGGGATCGGTCGATAGTCGCCCATCGGACGTGGCTGGGTGGGCTCGGGCTTGGGTACCGAAGTGGTCGGCGGGGGCACTGCGCCCGGCACCGGATGCTCGATCATCGGCTGCGCAGGCGTTGCGCCACGCTGGTGTTGGAAGTACTCCTCGTGCTTGCGACGACGCGCAGCCTCGTTGCCGATCAGGTCGAACTCGGACGCGATCTTCGCGTACGCGCTCATCTCCTGCAGGAGCTGGTCGAACAACCCCATCGCATCCTTCACCGACGCGTGGCCGCGGGCCGGGTTCGCCAGCAGGCCGCTCGTCAGGCGCGCGGCGATCTCCCACGTGAAGCGCTCGGACGCCAGTCGCTCGTGCTCCGCCTGCGACAGCTCCGACGCAGCACCGGTGTCGCTGGCCGCCTCCACAGGTGTGCTCGCGTCGCCCTCGGCTGCCGCCGTGAACGACGCACCGCCTCCAAGCCCGCCACCGAGCGCAGGCGGTGCCAGCCGTGGCGGCTCTGCGGGCGTCGGTGCAGCGGCCATCGGCGTCCATTCCCCGGGCCGCGGAATCGGCAGCGGAGGCAGGTCAGCGAGCTCGTCGTCGCTGGCGCCGTATGGATCGGCAGGGTTCATCCCGTCCGATATCGGCAGGACGCAGGCGATTCGTGACTTCGTGAGCAAGCACGACGTCGTGCAAGTGCCATGCAGGCCGGGGTCGATAGGCTGCAGGCATGCGCGCGTGGAACGACCTCTTCATCGGACTGGACCGAGCAGACGCTCCGACGGATGCGGCTGCAGCCGCCGCCCTCGCGACGCGTGACGAGCAGGCGAGCGGCGGCAAGTGGTTCGGCCGATTCCGTGACAGCCTTGCGCGCAGTCGCCGCGCGATGACCGCGCAGCTGGCGACCGGTGCGTTCGATCCCGCCGACCACGCCACGTGGGAGCGCATCGAAGAAGGGCTCATCGCCGCCGACGTCGGCGTCACGAGCACCGTCGCGATCGTCGAGCGCCTCGAGGCCGAAGCCGCGGCCGGGCGCCTCGTCACCGCCGCCGACCTCGCCGCCGGCCTGCGGCGCGTCGCGGCCGAGCTGATGGTCACCGAGCGCAGTGGGCGCATCGACCTCACCAATGACCCGACGGTGCTGATGATGGTCGGCGTCAACGGCACCGGCAAGACCACGTCGATCGGCAAGATCGCATCGCGCCTTCGCAACCACGGCCACGACGTCGTGATCGCCGCAGGCGACACGTTCCGCGCAGCCGCCGCCGAGCAGCTCGAGGTGTGGGCCGAGCGGTCCAGCTCGCATTTCGTGCGCACCAAGGACAACGGCGATCCTGGTGCGGTGGCATGGGACGCGGTGGAGAAGGCCAAGGAAACCGGCGCGGGGGTCGTGCTGCTCGACACTGCCGGGCGCCTGCACACCAAGACCAACCTCATGGCCGAGCTCGAGAAAGTCCGCCGCGTGCTCGAAAAGCAGCTGCCCGGCGCACCGCACGAGACGCTGCTGTCGATCGACGCGACGACCGGTCAGAACGGCATGCGCCAGGCGAAGGAGTTCGCCTCGGCGGTCGACATCACCGGCATCGTACTCACCAAGCTCGACGGCACCGCCAAGGGCGGCATCGCCGTCGCGATCGCCAATGAACTTGGCATCCCGATCAAGCTCATCGGCATCGGTGAGGGCGTCGACGACCTGCAGCCGTTCGATCCCGACGAGTTCCTGCGCGCGCTGTTTCCGGACGACCTGCTCGAAGGCTGATCGCCCGGGCGCTGGATCAGCCCTGCTGCGAGATCAGCTTCGCGGCGCCCGCGAGGTCGCCCGCGAGCAGCGCGGCGACTGCCTGAGCGCGGATCTCGTCGTTGCGGATGCCCTGCGCAAGCTGCATCTGGTCGGCGTGGACCAGGTCGGCAGCGGCGCTGCCATGTTTGGCTGCGAGCTCCGCGTGGGCGGCCTTCGCGGCATCGACTGCGGCGTTGCCCTCGAGCGGCGTCGTCACGACGACGAGCTTTGCTCCCTTCGAGACCTGCGACAGCTCGTTGCGCACCACGATGAGCCCGCTCGGCGTCGTCGTCGTTGACGACTCCGGCAGCGTCGGCGTGATGTGCGGCGGCAGCGTGTGCGCCGGTGCGGATGAACCCGGAACGATGAGCCCGCTCGGGGTCGTCGTGGCGTCGGGCAGGGTGGGCGTGGGGTGCGGCGGCAGCGTGGTGGCGATCATGCGATGACGGTATCGCCGCCGGTTCGGCGCGCGCGAGCGTTCGCCGCTCGGTTCGCCTGATGCGGCCACCGATCGACCGCGTGGGCCCGCCTCGAACGTCACTCGTTCGCTGCGCCGGTAGGATGCCGTCATGTTCGACAACCTGCAGGAAAAGCTCGAAGGCACGTTCCGCACGCTCGGCTCCAAGGGCCGCCTGACCGAGGACGACATCCAGAGCGCGCTCCGCGAGATCCGTCTCGCGCTGCTCGAGGCCGACGTCAACTTCAAGGTCGTGAAGACCTTCGTCGCCACCGTGAAGGAGCGCCTTGCCGACGCCGAGGTGCACAAGGCGCTCGATGCGGCGCAGCAGATCGTCAAGGTCGTCAACGAGGAACTCGTGCACCTGATGGGCACGGGCCAGTCGCTGCTGACCTTCTCCCAGCGCGGACCGACGATCATCCTCATGGCGGGCCTGCAGGGCTCGGGCAAGACGACGACGACCGCCAAGCTCGCGAAGCTGCTCAAGGAGCAGGATGCCAAGACCCCGGCACTCGTCGCATGTGACGTGTACCGACCGGCGGCCATCGAGCAGCTCCGGACCGTCGGCGCGCAGGTCGGCGTTCCCGTCTACGACCAGGGCGGCGACGCCGACCCGGTCAAGATCGCCGAGTGGGGCGTCAAGGAAGCCACCGCCAACGGCGCCGACGTGATCATCGTCGACACCGCGGGCCGGCTCGACATCGACGAGCAGCTCATGGCCGAGCTCGTCGCGATCAAGAAGGCGATCAAGCCGCACAACGTGCTGCTCGTGCTCGACGCGATGACCGGCCAGGAAGCCGTCTCCGTCGCCGAGCGATTCGACGCGGCGGTCAGCTTCGACGGCGTGATCCTCACCAAGCTCGACGGCGACGCGCGCGGTGGTGCCGCGCTCTCGGTCAAGAGCGTCACGGGCAAGCCGATCAAGTTCGTCGCGCTCGGCGAGCAGCTAGACGCCCTCGAGTACTTCCATCCCGACCGCATGGCCAGCCGCATCCTCGGCATGGGCGACATGCTCACCCTCATCGAGAAGGCCGAGCAGGCGTTCGAGGAGGACGAGGCCGCCGACATGGAGGCGCGCCTCAAGAAGGGGCAGTTCACCTTCACGGACTTCCTCAAGCAGATGAAGATGATGCGCCGGATGGGCTCGTTCAAAGGCATCCTGGCGCTCCTGCCGGGCATACCGAAGGAGATCCGCGACATCGACGTCGACGAGAAGCAGATCGCCCGCATCGAGGCGATCGTGCTGTCGATGACCAAGGAAGAACGCGAAAATCCCGACCTCATCGACCATCAGCGTCGGCGCCGCATCGCAGCCGGCTCCGGGCACGACATCGCCGCGGTCAACCAGCTCATCAAGCAGTTCGACCAGATGCGCAAGATGATGAAGATGATGATGAAGGGCGGCGGCAAGCTGCCGCCCGGCTTCGGCGGGGATGACGGCGCCGGCGGCATCCAGCTGCCGAACGGAATGCAGCTGCCGGGCGGTCTCGGCAAGCGCTGATGCGCGCTAGCGAGTCCAGTCCTCGACGAGCACCGGGTGTGCCTGCTTGAACGCGTCCTGCTCGGGCGTGGTGAGCGACCCGTTGCGATCCGCGTCGTAGCTGGACATGAGCGTCGCGAGCTCGATGTCGGTGACGACCTGGTCCTTCGGGGCGCCGTCGGCGACCTCCCACACCTGCGCCGCGCTCGTGCCGCGCGACTCGGTCCAGCGCTCGGTCTCGGAGCGCCACTCGTCGTTCCAGACGTCGTACTTGGGGTGGCTGCGGGACTGGCTGCGCTCCTCGGAGAACACGCGCTCGTCCATCGACTGCAGCCCCGTCGAGTTGACCAGGTCGATCTTCCCGTTCGAGTTGTGGTCGAACTGATGCAGCATGCCGCGCGCGTAATCGAGCGTCGACGTGCCGTGCTCGGCCTGGATCTTCGCGCCCTCGCGCTGTTCGTACCGGTCCTTGTTGAAGCTGTACACGCCGATGCCTGCGCCGACCAGGCCGACGAGCGTCGCCGCGCCCATCACCACCGTGCCGATACCACCCTGGCCGCCAGCGTTGGATGCGGCAGCAAGGCCGACGATCCCGCCAATCGTCATGCCCGCCACGCCGCCGGCGAGCGCGCCTGCCCCGGTGCCGATCCAGCCGCCGATCGACGGCTTGTACGGCTGCAGCTTGGGCAGCTCGTGATCCGGCTCGAGCGGCACGTCGAGCTCGGGCACGTCCTCGGCCTTGAGCGCGCGCACAGGTGCACCAGCGTGGGTAATGCTCGTCATCGTCCAACCGTCCCTATTAGTGCGCGCGGCGTCCCGACCAGCGCGCATTCATCCGATTGTCGAGCACGCCACGCAGTACGTTGCAGGCTGTGCGCTCCGGGTGCGGCGTCGCCGACGCAATTCCGGTACACTTCGGCGCTGTTCAGCTTTTGTTCGAGGAGTTAGCCCCCGTGGTGAAGATCCGCCTGGCCCGATTCGGGTCCAAGAAGAACCCGCACTACCGCATTCAGGTGGCCGATTCGCGCAGCCCGCGCGACGGTCGCTCGATCGAGACGATCGGGACCTACAATCCGCAGACCGATCCGTCGACGCTCGACGTGAAGAACGAGCGCGCGGAGTACTGGCTCAGCGTCGGCGCGCAGCCGTCCGAGCGCGTCTCGAAGCTCCTGAAGATCGCCGGCGTCGGCGCCTGACGGCGTCCGCGGCCGCGTCCGACGCGGCTGCGAGCATCGATCCCATGGGTGAACGAAGCGGTCAGATTGCAGACTACGTCCAGTACGTGGTCGAGCAGCTCGTCGAGAACTCCGAGAACGTCAACGTCTCGGAGCAGGTCGAAGGCGACGAGCTCTTTGTCGACATCGAAGTCGACCGGCCCGACCGTGGCCGCGTGATCGGCAAGAACGGTCGGCTCATCCGTTCCCTGCGCGTCGTCGTACGTGCCGCCGCGGGCCGTGACGGCTCCACGGCGCTCGTCGAGCTCGTCGAAGACGACGACGAGCCGGCTGGCGACGATGCCCCCGCCAGCAACACCGCTGGCGATTCCGCAGCCGATGAGGCTGCCACCACCGAGGCGTGAGCGACGAGGCGGCAACGCCCGACGAACGCCCGAGCGTCCTGACCGTGGCGACCCTCACCAAGGTCCACGGCATCCGCGGTGAGCTCAAGCTCCGCTGCGAGCCCGACATCCTCGAACTGCTGCGTGACGTCGCGGAGGAAGCCGAGCCCGTCACGCTCCGCATGCCGGACACCGGCGACGAGTACGAGGTGACGTTCGCGAGCGTGCGCGGCCACCACAGCGCGCCGATCGTCGCGATCGACGGCATCGAAGATCGTGCCGGCGCCGAGGAATTCCGGGGCGCGCTCGTGTGCCTGCCGCGCGAGGTGCTGCCCGAACCCGACGAGGACGAGTACTTCCTCGCCGACCTGGTCGGCTGCATCGTGCACGACGCCGCGACCGGAGCGGTGATCGGACGTGCGACCAAGGCCGAAGCCTTGCCCGCGAACGTCGTCGTCACCATCCAGCTCGACGCGGGGGGCGAGTCCATCCTCGCGCCGCTCGTGACCGATGCCATGCCGACGGTCGACGTCGCCGCGCGCCGCATCGACCTGGATGTTGCATTCCTGGGTATCGGCGAGCCGTCCGAGGAGCCCGACGCGTGACCGACGACACCTCGCAGGCCTGGTCGATCGATGTGCTGACGCTCTTTCCGCACTGGCTGCAGTGGCTGGAGGAGGTGCGCCCGATCCGCAATGCCACCGAGCTGGGCCTGCTCGCGGTGCGCGCGCTCGACCTGCGCGAGCACTCACCGCTCAAGCACCGCCAGGTCGACGACACCCCGTACGGCGGGGGCGCCGGCATGGTGCTGCGCATCGACGCGGTCGTGGCTGCCATGGAGGGGCACTACGAACAGGACATCGACCAGACCCGCCTCGAGCGACGCGTCGTCGTGCTGACCCCGGCAGGCCGTGCGTTCGACGACGCGATGGCGATCCGCTGGGCCGAGGAGCGTCGCCCGACCACCATCCTGTGCGGGCGCTACGAGGGCTTCGACTACCGCGTTCACGAGCACGTCGCGACCGAAGAAGTCTCGATCGGTCCGTACGTGCTCTCGGGGGGCGAGGTTGCGGCGATGACGATGATCGACGCGGTGGCGCGCAAGATTCCCGGCGCGCTCGGCAACGAGGAAAGCCTCGCGGACGAGACGTTCTCCGACGCGCTCGACGGTGGCGCCGAGTATCCGCACTACACGCGGCCGGCCGAGTTCCGCGGCTGGGGCGTGCCCGAGATCCTCAGCTCGGGCCACCACGCGGAGATCCAGAAGTGGCGGCTCGAGCAGTCACGACTGCGCACCGAGCGCCAGTCGACGAGACGCGCCTGATACGCTGCCGCGATGGAAGCTTCTCCCGGTGATTCGACCAAATCCGGGGCGGATACGTCCGAAGACGAGTACCGACGCGCCTTGCGTGACTACACGCAGCTCATGCGGCACCGGCTCGCCAACCCGCTCACGACGATCGTGTCCGGCATCGCAACGCTCCGTGAACGACCCGACATGGACACGGACACGCGCACGGCCCTGCTGGAGATGATGGCGACACATGCAGCCGAACTCGAGCGCGTGGCCCTGTATCCCATCGTGCAGCGTCCGGAGGAGAGCGACCTCGTGCCGATGACCGAAGAGCGCGACGGACCGAAGCGGCGAGCCCTGCTGCGTGAGCGTCGCAAGGGCATGAACGAAGCGCAATTTCGCCGCATCAACGACATGCTCCTCGAGCTCGCAGACGAAGAAGTCGGCGAGTCGATCGACTTCGTGTGCGAGTGCAGCGACGACTCCTGCGCCGTGACGATCCACCTCGCGATCGGCGAGTACGAGAGCGTGCACCTGAGTGGATCACGATTCGTGGTGGCACCCGGACACGACGATCAGACGATCGAGTCGGTGGTGCACAAGGCCGACGGCTGGTGGACGGTCGAAAAGCACGGAATCGCTCGTGCGCAGGCCGTTCTCATGCATGAGCAGGACGTGAAGGACGGAACCGCCGCGCCACCGCCCGAGAATTCCTGATACCATTCGCCGTCGCGCGTGCCCCCGCCGAGTTGCGGCGTGCGAGCCCCGTGCGCGAGACCGAAACAACCTGGAGCTTTCCCATGTCGATGAACCTCATCCACGACCTCGAGCGCGAGCAGCTTCGCGACGTCCCGCACTTCAAGGCGGGCGACACGGTGCGCGTGCACTTCCGCGTCATCGAGGGCACCCGCGAGCGCATCCAGGTGTTCGAAGGCTCGGTCATCAAGATCCAGGGTGCCGGCCTGAACGAGACGTTCACGGTCCGCAAGCAGTCGTTCGGCGTCGGCGTCGAGCGAACGTTCCCGATGCACACGCCGAAGATCGACAAGATCGAAGTACGCATGATCGGTGACGTGCGCCGCGCGAAGCTCTACTACCTGCGCGAGAAGCTGGGCAAGAAGGCCCGCATCCGCGAGAAGCAGTCCTGAGCGGACGCAACGCGAGGTCTTCTGCATGCGTCGCATGCTGACGAGTCGGGCACTCCTCGGGGTGCTCGTCGTCGTTGCGGTGGCCAACGTCGCCGTCTTCGCGGTCCAGCGCTGGGTCGCGCTGCCGCTGTACGTGCCGAGCGAATCGATGCAGCCCAACCTCGAGGATGGCGACCGAATCCTCGTGCGTCGCACGTTCGATTCCCCCGAAGCGCTCGCCGCCAGGATCGACCGCGGCGACGTACTCGTGTTCCGCTCGCCTCGCAAGGGTGAAGCGCTCGTCGTCAAGCGCGTGATCGGCTTGCCGGGGGAGAGCATCGAGGCGCGCGACGGGCAGATCGCGATCGACGACGACACCCTGCTCGAGGAGAAGTGGCTGCCGGAGTCCGAGCGTGAGATCGGCTCGCCGGCGGCAGGCACGGTCGACATCGAACGCGTGCAGCTCGAAGACGACGAGGTCTTCCTGCTCGGCGACAACCGCGACAGCTCGATCGACAGCAGGCAGTTCGGGCCAGTCAAGCTGGACAGGGTGGTCGGCACGGTGCTGGTCCGGTTCTGGCCCGTCGGTCGATTCGGTACGGTTGACTGGTCATGACGCCGCCACCAGCAGCCAAGCGAGCTAAGCCACGCCCCGGCAAGAAGCTGCTCGCGCACGACCGCAAGATCGCGCGCTACGTTGCCGGCGTCGACGAGGCCGGTCGCGGATGCCTGGCTGGACCACTCGTGGCGGCCGCGGTCGTGCTCGACCTGGATCGACTGTCGGGCCCCGAAGCTGCGGCGCTCGGACAGCTCAACGACTCCAAGCTCCTCACCGCCGAGCTGCGCGACAAGCTCTACCGCGTGGTGCTCGGCCGAGCACGCGACATCTCCGTCGCACTCGTACCGGCCGTGACGATCGACGCGCGCGGGCTGCACAAGTGCAACATCGCCGCGATGCGACGCGCGCTGCAGCAGCTCACGTCTCCCGTGGAGGCGGTGCTCGTCGACGGATTCCAGCTCGACCCGATCGAGCTCGCCGGCTGCGGCACGATGCACGAGTGTCGCAAGATCATCAAGGGTGATCGCACGAGCGCTGCGATCGCAGCCGGCGCGATCGTCGCGAAGGTCACGCGCGACCGGCTCATGAACCGGCTCGATGACGAGACCGACTTCAGGTGGGCGTTCACCGAGCACCACGGCTACGCCACGGAGCTCCATGCCGAGCGCATCGCGCTGCACGGCACGTGCCACCACCACCGCATGAGCTACGAGGCGCAGTCGTACGTGGGTGCGACGCGCGCCGACCTGCCCGCCCCTGGATCACGCACCACGTTCCACCTGCGCGCGGTGGGCGCCGGCTAGGTCCAGATCACGTCGCTGCAAGCTCCGCAAGCCGCTCCCGTGCCCACTCGATCACTCGCCGTGCGTCAGCCTCTGCGAATCCTGCGGGGGCGAAATGTCGGGTGTTCAGGATCTCGATGGCCGTGAGTTCGCCGCTCGGATCCAGGAAGGCGAAGACAGCACCGGGCATCAGTTCGATCGTTCGCGCTTCCTCAGCGTCAGTAAGACTGATGAGGGATGCAGATGATTCGGGTGAATACGTAAATCTCATGATGGAAGCGCGGTGACGATCGTCGTCGTGTCTGCATCGAGCACGATGCGGACCGTGGTGATGTTCATCGTATCGGGGCGACGCATTCGACGGAACCAGACAGTTCGCAGTGGATGGTCCGTATCGGGGACTCCGCCGGGCATCAAGGTCGTTCCGGCGATCGCGTCGTAGCAGTCAGCGAGCCAGCGCCGACCCGGCCGGTCGATGATCGAATCGATCAGGTGTGTGTCAGGCGCACGACCGTACGGTGCCATCTCCAGATGAGCCCGCGTCCACTCAAGGGACCAGTCTTCTTCGCGATGCCGGTGCGACCATGGCACCGGGGGTGCCCCGTCAGAACGCATCGCGCACGTGGTCGATGCGGATGATCGCGCCGTCCGCATCGCGCCGCACCAGGAACACGTCGAAGCGGTAGCGGCGAACGCCGCGCTGCAGACGAGGGTTGGCGGCCATCCACGCGATCGCCGCGCGACGAATGCGATGGCGCTGCTTCGCGCTCACGCACTCCTCGACGCCAAGTCGTCCGGGCCCGGCGGTCTTGACCTCCGCGAACACGATCGTGTCGTGTCTTCGCGCAACCAGGTCAAGCTCGCCCACGCGCGTTCGGACGCGATGGCCGAGCATGCGCCAGCCGCCCTCGACGAGCCGGTCGGCGACGACTTCCTCGCCGAACAGGCCGGACTGGTACGTGCCGCCTCCGGCCGGACCACCCGATCCGCCCGCGCGGAGCCGTTCGTCGAAGAGCACGCGCTTCGCAGGTCGCCTGCCGCAGCGTGCGCGCTCCATCGCCGCGGCTGCGCGCACGCCGTGCATGCCCCAGCCGGGGGTCGTGTCAGTCGTCTTCGTCGCGTATCCGGTGAGCAGTTCCATGCCGCAACGCTGACGGGTCAGGACGCACGAAAGGCGCGCGTATCGTCACATGTCAGTCGCGACTTCGTCACAAGGTCGTGACACTCGTTCCCTTCGCGCACCGCGGGTCGTACCGTCGTCGATGTCCAGCCGACACGACGACCGCCACGGAGGCACCACGTCCATGCATCGCATCACCCCCATCACCCGAATCCTGCTGCTGCTGACGACCATCGTCGTGCTGCTCGCACTGCCACGCGCCGCCCATGCCGGCTCCTACTGGTGGACCGGCACCCCATCCGCCGGCGCCAACGGCTTCAGCTGGGAGCAGAGCGGCGGCTACAACCCGTGGGGCGGCGGCAATCGCTGCGAATCCGCACCCGCCACGATTCCCACGAGCGGCTACTGCAACCTGCGCTGGACGGTCCCGTCCGGGCTCGACGCGCTCGCGGGCTCCATCAGCGGCAGCTACCGCCACAACAACGCCGCGTTCGAGCAGCGCAACATCGTCGACGGCGCAGGCACCACCACCCTCCAAGGGGATTCCACGGTACGTGGCTACACGCGCCAATGGCCGGACATGGGCGGTTGGCTCGCGATCCAGCTCATCAACGCGGCCAGCCCACAGACCGTCAGCGGCGGCACGCAGTGGTTCGATGCAGGCTCGATGACCGTCAACCTCGTCGACCCCCACGCGCCGGTGCTCAACATCCTCGCCGGGCACGCCGGCTGGCACGGCGCGGCCGGCGCGTGCATCCGCTACGGGCACGCAGACGCCGGATCCGGCATCAACGGCGTCCACCTCGCAAATGCGAGCACCGGCCAGATGCTCGACAGTCCCAGCTTTGCCGGCGCCGGCATCACCACGGGCGTGCACCAGACCGATCGCACGATCTGCGTCGGGCCGCCCGGCACCGGCACCTACACGTTCCGCGCTGCCGTGGCCGACAAGAGCGGCAACTACGTCGAGAACCACTTCTCCGTCGCGTTCGACGTCACCGCACCGAGCGTGTCAGCGATCACGAGCGGCGGCTCCGTCGTCAACGACGGACGCACCTGGCGCGGATCGCAGGCGCCCGGCTACACGCCCACGTTCCGGGTCGACTACTCCGACGCGCACAGCGGCGTCGCCGCAGCCCAGGTCTACCTCGACGGCGCGCACGTCGCCAACGGCGGCGAATACACGACCCCCACGCTCAACCCGGGGACGCACTCGATCCGTTTCCGCGTGGTCGACCACATGGGCAACGAGACCAACGTCACGCGCTCGTTCGTGATCATCGATGACGTGGCACCGACGCTCACCATCGCCTCGCCCGACGCAGCCGGCGGCAACGAACCCGTGCTCGACGTGAGCGCCGGCGACGACCGATCCGGCATCGACGCCACCACCTGGAACGTCAGCGTCGACGGTGCACCACTCGTGGCGACCAGCACCACCACTCGCCTGCAGGCCGCGATCGGAGCGCTCGTGGATGGCGAGCACACGATCGTGGTCGGCATTCGCGACCGCGCCGGCAACGTCACGACCCGCACGCTCGCGTATGCCGCCGAAAGCGGTGACGACATCCCCAACCCGACCTGCATGACGTGCGTGTTCACCTGGCGCGTGCCCACCGAGGACACCCAGGTGCACGAGGGGGAGGAGCTGCGCATCGGCGCCGTGATCGCACGCCACGGACGACCCGTCGGCGGCATCGTCGAGATCCGCTCCGGCGACACCACGCTCGCGAGCCAGCAGGTCGCGCCCAGCGGCGCCGTCGACATTCCGGTGCGGATCATGGTCCCGGGGCCCCTCACGATCGTCCCGCCCGTCGGCAGCGGACTGGAAGCGGCGACGTTCACCTACACGTTCGTCGCCGATCGGACGCCTCCGACACTCGTCGTCGCGTCGCCTGGCGCGGCCGGCGGCAACTCGCCCGTCCTCGACCTGACCGCCTCGGACCCGCAGAGCGGCATCGACGCATCGACCTGGACGGTGATCGTCGACGGGGCACCGCTCGTCGCCACCAGCGCAACCGCGCGACTGCAGGCACAGGTCGGCTACCTCGTCGACGGTCGCCATTCGATCGTCGTGTCGGTTGCAGACACCCGCGGCAATCGCGCATCGACGGAGCTCCAGTACGACGCCGACGGCGGCGACGACATCCCCAATCCGACGTCGATGACCGGCATCTTCGTCTACAGCGCACCGACCGCCGCGACCCGGGTGCCGCACGGCTCCGCGGTCACCGTCGGTGCGATGTTCATCAAGCACGGACGACCCGTCGCCGGGCGTGCCGAACTACGATCGGCCACAGACGCGCTCACCGGCTCCGAGATCTCGAGCACCGGTGGAGCGGAGCTACGTGTGACGATCAATGCAGCAGGTCCGATCACGCTGCACGGCCCCTCGGGCGTCGGACTGGAACCCGTCACGATCGACTACGCCTACGAGGCCGCGCCGACCGACCCGAACGGTGGCGGGACCGGCGGATCCGGCGGCGGCACCGACACTCCGCAGCCCACCACCGGCACGGATGGAACCGGCGGCACCGGCGCCGACGGCAGCGGGGGCACAGCAGGCGCGGGCGGCGCAGCCGGAGCGAACGGTGCTCCCGGCGCTGCCGGCGCGCCCGGTGCATCCGCGAACCTGATCCTTCCGCCCGGATGCACGGTTCGCGACCACGGTGAATGTCCGCGCAACATCGTCTACTACCTGACCGTCGGCGGACGACAGGTCCCGTTCTGGAACGGCTTGCCGCTGAGCGAGAGCGGTGCCAAGCTCGACACCGTCGCTCCGACCTGGCGCCTCGCGCTCGTGCAGCAGCGAGCGGGCGTCGCTCGCCGCACCTGCAAGGTCACGTTCCGCATGTGGGCGTCGGAGCTTGCGATCGTCAACACGCTGCCGATCGGGTCGCGCAATCGCACGTCCGTGGTCCCGCGACGCGCGTGGCGCGCGATGCACGTGCAGCTCGACAAGCGATCGAAGCTCTGCCGCCAGGTCAGGCGAACGCGCGCGGGGCAGCTGATTCGCATTCGGATCCGCGTCGTCGCGACTGACAAGAACGAAAACCGGTCGTTCCCGAGGACCGTGTCCTTCCGGGTCCGGATCTGACACGGGCGGGCCGAGGCGCGGTAAGGGTCGGGACGCCACGCCCCGACTGCGTCCCGGATCGTCGGTGCATCCCCGACGATCCGGGACGCAGTGAGAGATTGGCCGGCACTGCGTCCTGATTCGTCGGTCCGTCACCGACGATCCGGGACGCAGTGAGCGTGGAAGCTGAAATGCCCCCATTGCAACCTCGCCAGGCCGACCGCGATACACACCCGACACGGACGCGCGGGTCGTGACGAAGTCGTGCGCATGTCGGCACGATCTCGGCACGATCCGCGCGTCATTCGTGACACATGCCTCCATACGCTGGTGGCATGAACTTCGCACAGACACTCGCCTGCACCGTCCTTGGATCCGATGCCGTCCCCGTCGTCGTCGAGGCATCGATCTCGACCGGCCTGCCCTGCGTGCAGATCATCGGGCTTCGAGCGACGCAGGCAACGGAAGCTCGCGAGCGCGTGCGCTGCGGGCTTGCATCGCTTGGGATCGGGGTGGGCGACCTGCGGCGCTGCGTGGTGAGCATCGCGCCGGCCGACCTGCCCAAGTCCGGGGCCGCGCTCGATCTGCCGATCGCGCTGGCGATCCTCGCGGCGCTCGGCAGGGTGGATCCAGCACGGATCGCAGGCATCGCCAGCCACGGCGAGCTCGGCCTCGACGGCAGCCTTCGTGCGGCCGACGGTGTCGTCGCCGCCGCATTCGCAGCACTGCGATCTGGCGCCCGTGAATTCGTGGTCTCGAGCGGCAACGCGCGTCGCGCCGCGCTCGCGCCGACCTGCGTGCTCGCCGCGCCAGACCTGCGCAGCGTCGTCGCCCATCTCACGGGCAGCACGCGACTACCTCGCGCCGACGCCGCGTCGCTGCAGGACGTGACGAGCTTCGACGTGGACCTGGCGGAGGTGCGCGCACAGCGGGCCGGCGTCGACGCGATCGTCACCGCGGCAGCCGGTGGACACAACGTGCTGTTGTTCGGTGCCCCCGGCTGCGGCAAGACGATGCTCGCGCAACGCATGCCGACGATCCTGCCACCGCTCGACGCACACACGGCACTGGAGGTCGCCACCATCCACGACGCGGCCGGCCTGCGCGAACGCGAGCTCGACGCGCACCCACCCTTTCGTGCGCCGCACCACACGATCTCCCAGCAGGCGCTCGTCGGCGGAGGTGGGGCTCGACCGATCGTGGGCGAAGTGACGCTCGCCCATCGTGGCGTACTGTTCCTCGACGAACTCCCGGAGTACCGTCCGAGCGCGCTCGATGCGCTTCGCCAGCCGCTCGAAGATCACGAAGTGCGCATCCGCCGCGCGGGGTGGGTTGCGCGCTATCCCTGTCGAACGCAGCTCGTCGCCGCCATGAACCTGTGCCGCTGCGGCCAGTGGGGTGCACTGACCGGCGACTCGTGCACATGCCCCACCACGTCACGGGCCACGTACCTGCAGCGCGTGAGCGGCGCGATCATCGACCGCTTCGACATCCGCACGCGCATGACGCTGTCCGGCTCGATCGCCGACAGCGCCCCGACCATCGACAGCGCAACGGCCACGCGGCGCGTCGACACCGCACGCAGCATGCAGCTGGAGCGATGGGGTGGGCGTCTGAACGGCGAGGTGGCGATCGTCGACGACGCTCGCCTCGAGCTCGACCCGCGCGCACGCGAACGCGCAGCACGTATCGCGCAGCGCACCGATGGCGGCCGCACCCAGCGCGCGATGGTGCGCGTCGCACGCACGATCGCCGATCTCGACGAGCGTGCGCGTGTCAGCGAGGACGACGTCGTCGCCGCATATGACATGTGCCGCAGCACGCCCGGAGGAGCCGGCCGTGATTGACGCACGCATCGACACGGACGACGATCGCCTCCCCTCGACCCTCACGCAGGTCGAACCTGCGTTCACTGGCGTCTGGTACGCCGGCGAGCCGGACGTGATCGGGCGCCGACCGCGGATCGGCATCATCGGCTCGCGACATCCCCGCGCCGAAGCGGCGACCGTCGCGCGCCGCATCGCGCTCGACGCTGCACGAACCGGGTGCACGATCGTCAGCGGCCTGGCGATCGGCATCGACGGCATCGCCCATCGCGCCGCCCTCGACGCGGGAGGCGTGACGATCGCCGTCCTCGCCGGCGGCCTGCGTCGTGTCCAGCCCGCGTCGAACCGCGACCTCGCCCGCACGATCGCCGGCAGCCGATCACGAACGGGCGTCGAACCCGGCACGCACACCGCCGCACGCGGGCTCGTACTGAGCGAGTACGGACCGGACCTCGAAGATGCCCTGCCCTACCGGTTTCGCGAACGCAATCGAATCATCGCGGCGCTGAGCGACTACGTCGTCGTCGTGCAGGCTCGGCATGACAGCGGCTCGATGCTCACCGCCGAAGCAGCGCTCTCCCTGGGCGTACCGATCGGAGTGGTGCCGAGCGCGCCGGACGATCCCACCTACGCTGGCGCCACGCGCCTGATCCGTGACGGCGCAGATGCCGTCGTCGACGGAACCAGCCTGTTTCGACGCCTCGAAGTCCACGGCATCATGCACCCGGGGTTTGCCGCCGCAGCAGCGCGCGGCGCGGTGGTCGACCCCGACGGGCACGGCAGCTGGATCGGCGGCAGCGAGGGTGCGCAGCCGCCGCTGTTCGACCATCCGCTCGCGAGCATCGTGCAGGTGCCACGCACCGTCGAGGAGATCGCAGGGCTCGCCGGCGCGACGCTTCGCGACGTGCGCCACATGCTGCTGGAACTCGAAGACGACGGGATGGTCCTGCATGCCGACGACGGCACGTGGATCTCCACGGACGTGGTTTCCTGAGCGACGAATCATCCTGTAGCATGGACCACTGCGGAGGGGTGTAGCTCAGCTGGTAGAGCATCGGTCTCCAAAACCGAGGGTCGCAGGTTCGAGTCCTGTCGCCCCTGCCTCGCACGACGACGGGCCCGGCGACTTCGCCGGGCCCGTCGCGTTGCGTAGGATCCCGCCATGCAGGTCTCCTTGCTCGTCCCAGCACGCACCATCGTTTCCGACGTCGTGACGCTTGGCCCGACGGACGACCTACCTGCGTTCGCAGCGTCGACGCCCGTCTCGCGTCTGCTGTCGCAATGCGGAGCTGCCCTTTTCGCGATCCCGGGCGTCGTCAACACCCGGTATCGGCCGACGGTCGGCGACGAGCTCACGATCCTGTTTCGCACCGAGGCCGATCGCCAGATCGGCGCGATGATCCTCGAGGACGTCGTCGTCGGAGCCCGCATCGTCACCAAGCTGTCGGATTGGACCGGCGGCTCACCGCTCCCCGATGACTCGCTCTGGAAGCACCAGGCTGCGGTCGCCGCCATCAACGCCCTGCCCGGCGTCTGGAACTCGATCACCTGGGGCGGCGCCTGGGAAGGCAACGGAACCGCGCAGTTCCATGCCGTGAACCAGAAGACCGTCGACCGGCTCGACCCGCTCATTCGCAACCAGATCGTCGGCCAACAGCGCGCCGACGGCACCACCCGCATGTACGACGTGGAGTGGCGCGCGATCACACCGAGCTGAACTCGAGGCGATCAGGACCCCTTCGTGTAGGGGCGGATGCCGATGAGCTCGGGGCCGCGCCAGATCGGCGGCGCTGGCGGCATCGGCATCGGCATCGGATGGCGGTGGCGGAATGCCGTCTTCTCCTCACCGAACACCTCCAGGAACGTCTCACGTTCCTGGCCCGACAGCCGACCGTCTCCCTCGCTGCCCTGATCGAACCGGCGAATGACATCGGCGATCTCCTCGACGGTCGCCGAGCCGTCCCGATTGCCTGCCTCGTCGGCGTACTTCGCGAGCTTCGCGATCGACGACGTTCCAGCGTCGGTGCGGCGAGACGTCTCGCGCCGAAGCACCTCGGCCAGTTCGCCACCCGTCCCCAGGTCGATCGCGCCATCGCCGTCGCGGTCGTACTCGGCAACGATGCGCGCCGCTCCCCCGTCGATGTCGAACGACGGCGTGAACGGCGAGTAGTCATCCCCGTCGAACGCGGTCTTCGGGGCGAACTCCTTGACGAACTCCTTGATGCCGGGGAACACCGGCGGTGGCGGTGGCACCGGAAACGGTGCCTTCGTCACATGTCCCACGGCTGCATGCTTCGCTACGTCGCTCATCGTTCGATTCCCCCGTGTCCGTGTCCGTTTGTCACGGCGATGGCGTCCTGCGATCGCCGGTCGGAAGCAGCGCACAGGCATACGGCGACGGGCGTGGTTCGATCGCGGTCCTGGAAGATCGAGTCCGGCGGCGAGGCGTCCTGGCGAGGCGTCCTGTGAGCACCGTACGACCACTCACGGCCGCTGCACAGGGGGATCCGTCATCGCGCCGATCAATCGATTCCACGCGGAATTTTGCAGAAAGTTGTGCATGCTCCGCTCAGCATGGCATGATGAGCGTTGGTCGCACGATGTTCCATGCCTCGCTTTTCGCACTCCTGAGCGGGCTGTTCCTGCTGTTTGCCTTCTCTGCGGGCAGGGCAGACCAGTTCGTGGTCGCAGTCCCGGCAGCGCTCATGGCCCTCTGGATGGGTGATGGCGCATTCCGCGCGGGGCGAGGCGCGCAGAAACGACGGCGCGCGGCCCGAACGAGCACCGACGCAGATAGGCGGCAATGAGCACGACGGTCGACGAAGACGAGCTGAAGGGCATCTGGCGCGCGTACCGCATCGACGGTGACCAGAAGGCGCGCGATCGCCTCATCCTCACGTATTCGCCGCTGGTGAAGTACGTCGCAGGACGCTTGTCCGTGGGCCTGCCAAGCCACGTGGAGGAAGGCGATCTCGTCTCCTACGGGCTGCTCGGCCTCATCAATGCGATCGAGCGATTCGAGATCGATCGCGAGATCAAGTTCGAGACGTACGCGATCAGCCGCATCAAGGGCGCGATCATCGACGAGTTGCGCTCCATGGACTGGGTACCGCGCTCGGTGCGCTCCCGAGCTCGTGAGATCGAGCGCACGATCGGCGAGCTCGAAAACAAGCTCAAGCGCGCCCCGAGCGACGAAGAGATCTGTACCCACATCGGCATCTCGGAGGAGGAGTTCCACGCGAACCTCGCCGCGATCCACCGATCCAGCGTCGCGGCGCTCGACGAGCTCTGGACGATCGCGTCCTCCGGCGGCGACACGGTCGCCCTCATCGACACGATCGAGGATCCCCTGGCCGAGGATCCCTCGAGCGCCTTCCAGTCGGTCGAGACTCGCGAGGCGCTCGCCGAGGCGATCCGTCGCCTCCCCGAACGCGAGCGGCTCGTCATCGCCCTGTACTACTACGAGGAGCTCACGCTCCGTGAGATCGGCGAGATCCTCGGCGTCACCGAAAGCCGCGTGTCGCAGCTGCACACGAAGGCGGTCCTGCGCCTCAAGGTTCGCCTCAACGCGACGCTCGACCGTTCCGTCGCCTGACCTTGGTCGTGTGCTTTCCTTATTGACAGTGGCCTGACCGGGCCGAGCACCGCTCGCACGCATTCCGCCTGCGTCGACACGTCGATACCATCATGTCGATGCCTTCGCAGTACGACAGCTCCCCGACCACGTTCGGAACCATGTCCGCCCGGCAGGTCGTGAATTGCCGCGTCTGCGGCCGCACGCTGCTCATGGGCGAGCGATCGGTCGGGTTCTTCACCGTCGCCGGCGAAGGTCCCTACGACGTGTGCGAGCTCTGCGTGCCCCGTGCCCACCGGTTCGGGCTGCGCCCGCGACCGTCGACGGCCGACGAAGTTGCCCGAGCACGGGGCGGCAACGCGGTGTCGCGACTGCTCGACGCCACGCGATCGCTCGTCGGCGCGCGTGGGACCCGCGCCGCTCGATCCACCCGCACCCGAACCAGTGCCGACCCGGCGCCGGCGCAGGGGACTGCAGCCGTCGCCGCAGCCGCAGCCGCCACCGCGTCCGGATCCGGCAAGCGCCGCCGCCGTCGCGCCGTCGCTGCCGCGCCGCTCGACCCCTTCGCTCTGGGCGCCGTCCCGGTCGGCTCGGCCGCGCTGCCTGTCGCGCTTGCCGCCTTCAACCAGTCGCCACACGCTCGCACGCTCGCCGGCCTGTACCGCACGCTCGGCGCACCGCGCGCGAGCGTCACGCCCCGCTCTGCCACCGACCGCGAGGTCATCCTCACCGTGGCGTGGGAAATCGTCTGGTACCAGTTCCGCGTGATGCCCGACGGCATCGAGCAGCAGCGAGGCCAGTATCTGTCCGAGCTCCAGCCGCGCTGGCAGCACTGGAACTGCGAAGTCACCCCCGACGGGACCATCCGCGAGCTAGGTGCGGGTGACGCCGCCTTCGGGCAGGATATGACGGACCCGTCTTCCCCGGAGGCCCCCGCCCGATGATCTACTGCGTGATCCCGACCGAGCTCGCCGACGAGCTCTACGACCGTCTCGTCGACCACTACCGCTCGAACCCCAACGTGCAGGTCATCGTCGACCGACGAAGCGAGGATCGACGCGCA
Source organism: Gaiellales bacterium (assembly GCA_038212015.1). GTDB lineage: Bacteria > Actinomycetota > Thermoleophilia > Gaiellales > SKUG01 > JAGQUL01. Next base: position 24,726 of record JBBQUY010000024.1, read on the forward strand.
GGCGAGCTCGAGGTCGACGAGGAAACCGCCGAGCGGCGCCTCACTCGCGACCGCCGCCGCGCCCGTCCGGGAACCTTCCCGGCGTTGCACGACCCCTCTGCCTGACGACGAGCGGCCACGATCGACCGAGATCGCTCGTCGAGGCGAACGCGTGATCGGCTAGGCTTGCTCCGAACCAGTCGATTCAGACGATTTCGGAGGCGAAATGACCGTGGCCACGGCGACGTACCAGAACTACATCGGCGGCGAATGGGTGGACTCATCCGACGGCGCCACCTTCGAGGTCAAGGACCCCGCGAACGGTGAGCTGCTCGGCGTGTTTCCCGAGTCGACGAAGGAAGACGTCGACCGCGCCGTGAAGGCCGCACGCGCCGCCTACGACAAGTGGCGCCTCATGCCCGCCCCGCACCGTGGCGAGATCCTCTACAAGGCCGCCGAGATCATGGTGGAGCGCAAGGAAGACCTCGCCCGCGAGATGACCCGCGAGATGGGCAAGGTCCTGGCCGAGACGCGCGGCGACGTGCAGGAAGCCATCGACATGCTCTACTACATGGGTGGCGAAGGTCGCCGCCTGTTCGGTGAGGTCGTCCCGAGCGAGCTGCCGAACAAGATGGCGTTCTCCACGCGGCTGCCCGTCGGCGTCGTCGGCGCGATCACCCCGTGGAACTTCCCGATCGCAATCCCGTCGTGGAAGCTCGCGCCCGCCCTCATCTGCGGCAACACCGTCGTGTTCAAGCCCGCCGAAGACACCCCGATCCTGTCGCTGCGCCTCATCGAGATCCTCACCGAGGCCGGTCTGCCCAAGGGCGTCGTCAACATGGTGTTCGGCCACGGCGCCGTCGCCGGCGACGCGATCGTCAAGCATCCGGACGTCGACCTGATCACGTTCACCGGTTCCACTGCGACCGGCAAGAAGATCACGCAGGGCGCAGCGGAGGACCTCAAGCGCGTGTCGCTCGAGCTCGGCGGCAAGAACGTCATCATCGTGATGGACGATGCGGACCTGGACCTCGCGGTCGAGGGCATCGTCTGGAGTGCGTTCGGCACGACCGGTCAGCGCTGCACCGCCGCCTCGCGCGTCGTCGTGCACGAGCAGGTGTACGACGAGGTCGCCGCGCGCGTCGTGGCCGCCGCGGAGCAGCTCAAGCTCGGTCACGGGCTCGAGGACTCCACCGACGTGGGCCCGGTCATCAACGAGCGACAGCTCGACAAGATCGCCAGCTACCGCGAGATCGGCGAAGCCGACGGCGCCAAGCTGCTCACCGGTGGCGAGCGCGCCACCGACGGCGACCTGGCAAACGGCTTCTTCTACAAGCCGACCGTGTGGGGCGACGTCGACCAGAACGCACGCATCGCGCAGGAGGAGATCTTCGGCCCGGTCACGGCGCTCATCAAGGTGAAGAGCTTCGACGAGGCGATCGAGGTCGCCAACAACACGACCTATGGCCTGTCGAGCTCGATCTTCACCAAGGACGTGAACCGCGCCTTCCGCGCGATGCGCGACCTGTACACCGGCATCACCTACATCAACGCGGGCACGACCGGCGCTGAGATCCAGCTGCCGTTCGGCGGCACCAAGGGCACCGGCAACGGACACCGCGACGCAGGCACCGCCGCGCTCGACGTCTACACCGAGTGGAAGGTCCTCTACGTGGACTTCTCCGGCAAGATCCAGAAGGCGCAGATCGACGAATACGAGGGCTGAGAGTCGCGGCAAGCTCACTTGCCATGACCGAAGCCCGATGTATTCGCACGGCCGCAGGCCGTGACGAGCTGAGCTTCGATTGATCATCTGAGCGTGCGAGCTTGCTCGCCCGCATCACGAGCTTCCGGGCCTCGGCGCACCACGCGCCGGGGCCCGGCTCGTCTTCCCCACGCGCGGCCCGTCGGTACGCGACGCGAGTGATGGTGTACGGCACACGTGCGTGCCGTACACCATCACTCGGTGCGGCCGAGACTCGCGAGTGATGGTGAACGGCACTCCGATGTGTCGCTGAGCATCACTCGACCGGTTTTCGAACTGCGCGGAGCGGACACGACGCGAGGATGAACGTTCGCTCCATGAGCGTGATCGTCGCGACCATCGTCGCCGCGATCCTCGCCCTCGTCGCCCCCAAGGCCGCCACCGCAAGTACCGACGCTCCGCAGGGCCCAGCGTACTCCGCGATTGGGTAGCGTTTGCGTCCTGCGCCGACGGGTCATGATGCCGCTCATGATGATTCGACTGGTATGCACTATTTCGCTGACGATGCTCGTTGCCATGTTGGGCGCGCCAGCGGCCAGCGCCACTGACGGCCGCATCATCGGCGGAGACAAGGTCCCGCAGGGGACGCTCGACTCGACCTACTCGTCGGTCGTCAGTGTTCGTGCGACCGCCTACTGGGGTCTGCGCTCCGCCCGCCCCGCCCCGGACCTGCAGTCACACGTGTGCGGCGGCACCGTCATCGCCCCCCGGCTCGTGCTCACCGCAGCGCACTGCGTGACGGGCATCCTCCCGGTTGGCACGGGCTCGGGTCTGAGCGTGCTCGCCGGGCGCGCCGTGCTCTCACCTCGCACCTGGAGCCCCGGCGTTCGTGTCTCCGCCGTGTACGTGCATCCGCGCTTCGAAGGCAATCGCGGCGACTTCTCGTTCCTGTTCGGCCCGAACGCCAGCACGCCCGCATACGACATCGCGGTGCTGCGCCTGACCGAGCCGATCGAAGGCGTGACGCCCATGCCGCTCGTGCAGCCGGACGAGGACGACGCGATCTGGGGTGCCGGCGCAGGTCGCGTCAGTGGCGCGCGCACGCTGGGGTGGGGGTTCACCCGCGCTCCTGGCAACCGGGCGCGCCGCAACGATGCCCTGCACGCGGTCGAACTCGCGATCCGCGCCGATCGACGATGCGAGCGCACCGACGAAGGTCTTGGCGCTGATGCCCGCGACTTCGAACGGGCGACGATGCTCTGCGCCGGGACGGCCGACGGCCCTGGTCCCGGAAGCGGCAAGGCCGCGTGCTTCGGTGACAGCGGCGGTCCGCTCCTTGCACCGGCCGCGGACGGATCGTTGCGCATCGTCGGCGTCGCGAGCTGGACGTCGAACCGCCAGCCGTGCCGCGGCTGGTCCGTGTTCGCGCGCGTCGCCACGCTGCGCGAGTGGATCGCGTCGATCCCGCTCGACGAGGGCGGCGCCAACGGTCTGCTCGCACCACGCGAGATATCGACCACGAGCGTCGGTGCAAACGATCTGCGCGTGTCGTGGAGTGCATCGCCCTCGGCCGACGTCAGCCGCTACCGCGTCGTACGCGCCACCGACGGAACGGGCGTGCGCTTCTTCGGTCCGTACGGCGTGTCCTTCCTGCTCGAGGCCGCGAGCACCGACGCGACCGCTCGATCGATCGACCTGGACGGGGTCGAACCCCAGCGACCCGGTCAGAACGAACGGCGCCTCATCCGAGTCGATGTGGAAGACAGCGTCGGCAATCGTGTGGCCGGGCGCGCGCTGCGCGTCGCCGCCCCGATCGACGCTCGACCGCCGACCTCGCCGGGCACGCCCCGATTCCTCGACCGTCGCGGCAAGCGTGGCGAGTCGCTGCTGGTTCGTGCATCCGCCGACGCCGACTGCGTCGCGGGATACGGCGTACAGCTGCGCACCGACCGAGGGTGGCGCAGCATCGGCACATGGCGCAACCAAGGCTGTGACCCGCTGCTGACCGGCTCCCCCTTCGGCTGGTATCCACAGGTGCGACCCACCAGCCGCATGGTGCTTCCGCTGCGCCAGCTCGACGCTGGACGCCACCGCGTCCGGACGATCGCATTCGACCGCGCCGGCAACGGCGTCGCGTCTCGATCCATCGTGATCAAGCTCGACGAGCCGGTTCGCGGCGTGCGCGCTGGCACGTGCCTGCGCGGCGCGTACTCGTATTGCTCGCCCCGCGGCTTCGGTTCTCGCGGTTCGACGGGAAGCGTCGCGGTCGTCGTCGGATAGCGACGCGTCCGCTAGGCTCACGCGCACACGCGGGGTCGTCCCGCGCCCGGATCCCAGGAGCCAGTCATGCGCGTGTCCGAACTCGTCAGTGACCTGCAGGCGCTGCGTGCCAACCTTGCCGAGGAGCTGCAGGCGGTCAACCGCTACGAGCCGCTCATCGACCAGCTCGCGCACGAGGAAGCACGCGTGGTGATCAAGCGCATCACCGACGCGCGCAAGGAGCACGTCGCGGCGCTCAACGCCGTCATCGAGCGCCTCGACCCCAAGCAGCGCGACGCCAACCAGCAGCACGGCGCCGCACGAGGCGAGGGCTGACGGCGTGACACCTCCGGCTGCAGCTCGCTTCGCAGCACGCCCCGTCGTCACGCTGCTCACCGAGCTCGCCGACGCGCTGCACTGGCCACGAAGCCGCCCCGCGCGCCTGCTCGCCGGAGACCGCGCTTCGCGCGCCGCACGATTCGTGATCTGCCGCGACGAAGCCGCCCTCGCGGGTCTGGAAGCCCCGCATGATGCGGCCGTGCTGCTCGCCACGCCACCGACGTCGAGCGATGGCCGCCTCGGCCGCCGCATCTACGATCCGTTCGCGGGCACCGCCGACGACGTCGCAAGCTGGCGACGCACCGAACGCGTCGTGCTCGACGCGAGCCTGCTGCTCGCCGGCGGACGCGGCGGCATCGACGAGCGCCTCGCCACCCACGTCGCACTCACCGCCCACGCCGGCCTGGCCACGCTGCCGCCCGCCCGCTCGATTCCCCGGGACGTCCACAAGCTCGTGGGGTACGTGCCGACCGACGCGCTGGAGACCGTCCGCGACGCTGTCTTCGCCATCGGCGCGGGCACGATCGGCGGCTATGACCGCTGCTCCTGGTCGGTGTCCGGCACCGGCACGTTCCGTGGAGGTGACGACTCCAACCCGACGATCGGCACCCGCGGTGAATTCGAACGCGTCGCGGAGGAGCGCTTCGAGGTCGTCGTGCCGAGCCAGCTCGTGGACCGTGCCTGCCGGGCGTTCATCGCAGCTCATCCGTACGAGGAACCCGCGTTCGACATCGTGCCGCTCGCGATCCCGGCTCCGGTCGGATTCGGACGTGTCGGCATCCTCGGTGCAGGTGGTGGCGGCGCGGCGTGGACCGCGCTCGGCACCATCGACGGCGACCTCGTTGCCTACGGTGCCGTTGACAGGGTGGCTGCCGGAGCCACCTGCATGGTGCACGCCGGCCCGCTTCGCGACGTGCTCGACGCGGCCATCGCCGAACCAGAGCTCGCGCTGGTCATTGCCTCGGATCCGAGCGACGCCGAACTGGAACTGCTCGACGAGCTCGACATCGCGATGCTCGCGATCAATCGCGCCAGAGCCGTCGACGCATTCGCGACCGAGCTCGCCGGACAGCTGACCCGCGCGCTCACGCTGCCGGTCACGTCGCTCGGCGCGCTGCAGTTTCCGGCAGACGACGGATCGTCGTCCACGACCCGCCCGACGTCGCCCGACGCTGCTGCCGAGGGGTTCGGCGCTTCCGCGTCCGGCGGCGGCGTCGACTACGCAACGGGTACATGGCGCCTGCACTTCGACGGCGGCTCGCGCGGCAACCCGGGACCTGCCGCCTACGGGTGGGTGCTGTTCGATCCCGACGGTGAAGAACACGAGGCAGACGGCGTGAAGATCGGCACCGCCACCAACAACGTCGCTGAGTGGACAGGACTGCTGCGCGGACTGGAGCACGCCCGCGACCGCGGCATCCGCACACTGTCGATCCGTGGCGACTCCGAGCTCGTCGTCAAGCAGGTCACGGGCGTGTACAAGGTCAAGAACGAGACGCTCAAGCCGCTCGCCGAGCAGGTGAAGGCGCTCATTCGCGGGTTCGAGCGCGTGGACGTCAAGCATGTCTACCGTGCCGACAATGCACGCGCCGACGCCGTTGCCAACGAAGCCATGGATGGGTTGCGGTAGAAGCCACGTTTGCTGACGAGCCTCGCGGCAACCACTCCGTGGACACCATACGACCACGGAGGAAACGATGTCGGGCAAGATCGACAAGCTCAAGGGCGAGGTCAAGGAAAGCTGGGGCAAGGCCACCGGTGACCGTTCCACCCAGGCGGAAGGCAAGTTCGACAAGACCAAGGGTGGCGTCAAGGACACCGCATCTGACGTTCGCGACAGCGTCCGCGACACGGTTCGCGACGCCAAGCACGACAAGGACCGGGACGCGCGCCGCGAGCCCTGACCCGGCGGGTCACGAATCTGCGCGAGCCTCACGGCCTGCGACATGCCAACGAACCGGGTTGCTACCATGCTCCGGTTCGTTCGCAATTTGTCACGTCCACGGAAGGACACCACATGCAGATCGCAGGCACCGACCTGACCCTGTCGTTCAATGATCGCCGCCGCATGTCGCTGGCGACCAAGCTGACCGACGCGGCCGCTCGCCTCGACAAGGTCGTCGCAATCATCACCCCGGACGCGGCCAACCCCGCCAAGCCGGCACTCGCCTGGGGCAACGACCTCGGCGTGTTCGAGCAGCTCAACAAGGCTGCCAACGTACTCGACCTCGGCCGGGACGGCCTGAGCGAGGTCTTCACGCGCCGCCAGGCCGGCAAGCTGTTCGATGCGCTTGCCGCCGACGTCGCCCACGTGCAGGCACTGCGCGACGCAGCGCTCGCCATCGACGAGGGCCTGGCCCTTGGCCCGCTGACGCCGGCTCCGACGCTCGGCGCCGACGCGGTGAAGCTGCTCACGAAGGCGTCGCAGGATGCGCGCGCTGCCGTGAAGCTGCTCACCCCGGCGACGACCACCGCCTGACACATCAGCGGCGGTCCGGGCACGCTGCCCGGCCGCCGCGACATGCGGCTGTAGCTCAGTTGGCTAGAGCGTCTGCTTGCCAAGCAGAAGGTCGTGGGTTCGAGTCCCATCAGCCGCTTCACCGAGATCCCTGCGAAAGCGGGGATTTCGTGTGCTCGACATCCGCCTGCCGAACTATTCTGTTCGTCAACCGCGGGAAGGAGTAAGCAGCATGACGGTATGGGAGCGTTGGGCATCGGTCGTGTTGCTGCTGGGTGCGGCTTCGTGGCTGGCGAAGATGGCAGTGATCTTCAGCACTGATGGCCGCGTCATCGATACCGGGGCGGCATCCGTCTTCTATCTTGCCGGCGTCGCGCTCATGGCGCTCGGCGTGACTGCCGTCGGCCTGCACTTCACGCGCCCGGCTGCGACATGGATCCGGATCGTCGCAATGCTGGCCTCGGTGATCGGGTTCTTCGTGTCGTACTTCGTGATCGATGCCGTTGCCAGGCCGACGCTCGGCCAGGTCGGACCCGACTACATGCCTGACGAGGCCGGGATCTTGCTCACCGCGATCTTCTGGCTCATCGTGGCAGTCGTACTGATCCGTGCTCGACCATCCAAGCGTGTACAGACGGCTGGCTGAGCTGGTTCGCCGCCGAACCCAGGTCCCGCCTCGTGCAGATCGTTTCACCGCTGCGCTGCGGGGGACCAGCAGCGCATGGCCAGCCTCCGGATCTTCCTCGTCGTCTGCATGACGCTGCTCGTTGCCGGGTGCGGTGGCGGGAGTGATCCCGAGGATGAGCGCGCGGCGGAGGATGCGCCCGACGGACCCGCGGCGCAGGTCGACGAGGCAGACGTCGAGGACGGCGACATCGACGCCGAGACGCTGGATCTGGAAGCGGTCGACGATTCCGGGATCGACGGGCGTATTCGAATCTCGCCGGGCGACGACGACACGCTGCGCCTCGAGGTGGAGCTAGAGGGCGACTTCGAGGCCACGCACGGCATCCAGGCGCGCATGGGCTCGTGCAAGGACGCGGTCGCGCCCGACGCCGTCGACGATCTGCTCGGGGATGCAGCCGGGTACACGCTTCCCGACGTGGAGGACGGCACCATGGAGACGGACGCCAAGCTGCCGGAGGACCTCGTCTCGGAAGGCACCTACACGCTGCTCGTGCACGCGGGCGAGGACCTCGACGAGGCCGTCGTCACCTGTGCGGACGTCGAGGTTCGCTGACGCGCCACCTTGGTCCATCGACCGCCGGCTCCCAGTCGAGAACTGACCTCGCGCTGGCCCGATTCGTTGACCATTCGTACGACACGGGCGCGCAGTACGGCGGCTGGAACCTCCCCAAACCTGCTGGTCTGGTCAGAAAAGCGGCCAGTCCGCCCTAGAGCCGCGAGAAACCACCTACTGCTGCCCGCTTCGCCCCGGGTTACCAAGGAGGTGCAGATATGCCACACGACAAGGATGTCACCAGTGAGCAGCACCACCACGATCACCTCGCCCACTCAAGGCGACGTGGCTCAGCAGACAGCAGCGCCACAGCTTGACACGAGCGCACCCGAACCCAGCTACGTCGCCGAGCCGGCACCATCGCCGCCACCGGCGAAGTCGCAGGCAGCGGAGGGCAGTGCCCTCATCGGCCAGGCACCGCCCGCTGCAGGCGCGTCCGGAACATCGTCGGAACCGGCATCGGGCAGCGAGCCCCCTGCGGCGCCGGTCGCGCAGTCGGGGTCAGAACCCGCGCCGCCACCACCTGGCAAGCCGGTCACGCAGGCGCCACCGGTGGAGCAGAAGCCGCCGGTCACGCCGAGCCCCAAGCCGCCAGTCGAGCAGAAGCCGCCGATCGTCCCGACTCCGAGGCCGAAGCCGCCAGTGGTCCAGACGCCGCCAGTCGAGCAGCGACCGCCGGTCGTCGTGCAGCCGCCGCGCCCACGCCGGCCGCGCCCCGTCCGGCCAACCCCGGTCCAGCACAGCCCCGTACAGCAGACGCCGATCCAGACCGGCGGTGGCTCCGGTACGTCCCGCGTGACACTCAGCAACCGGGATCGCAACAGCTCGGTGCGGCTGCAGTCGGATCGGGGCACGATGGTCGAGATCTTCGGCGATCCGCACGTGCGTGCCAACGTCAACGGCGTGCGCCGCACGTTCGACATCGGGTACGGCCCGGGTTCCATCACGCTCAAAGACGGCACGAAGGTCAGTTGGGACACGTATCCGAATCGAAGTCGCGCGCTGCGCAACTTCGCGATCGATGCGCCCGGTCGCGGCCGTGACAACAAGGTCAGCACCGCCGACGGCAAGGACGTGAGCAACCAGCCCACCAACCTGTCCGACGCACAGCTTCGTGAGTTCATCTCGAAGTTGAGCGAGTTCCGGGGAAACTGGCGTGAACCACTGCGCCGCCGCCCGGGTACGGCGCTCGATACCTCGCCGAACACGTCAGGCGAGGCCCGCGGAAAGCACGTCGTGAAACGAGGCGACACGCTGTGGGCGATCGCCCGAAGCGCCGGTCTATCGGTCGAGCAGGTGGCGAGCTACAACAAGATCCGCAACCCGAACCTGATCCATCCGGGCCAGGTGATCAAGCTGCCCGGCTGATCTGACGGTGATGCGCTGCTTCGAAGGCCTCGCTCCGGCGGGGCCTTCGTCGTGCGTGGGCATGCCGGTGCCTATCGCTCGTCACATGGGGCACACCGACCGTGAAGCAACCGGAGGAGATCGCACATGGACACCAACGTCTGGATCGGAATCGCCGTCGCGATCGTGTTGCTGATCGCGCTGGCCATGCTCGTGATGCGGATGCGCAAGCAGCGCGTCGTCCGGGGCTTCGAGATGGAGTCCATCGAGCGACAGGAGCGTTCCGTCGACCGCGAAGCCGAAGCTGGTGCGATCCTCGAAGAGGCCGAACGTGACCGGCGACTCGCGGAGGAAGCCGCCGAACGTGCGCGTGAGCTGCAGGCCGAGGCCGACGCGCGTTCCGAGCGATCGCTCGAGCGGCAGGCCGATGCCGAACAGGTCGCGCACGAGGCAGCCGAGGAGGCGGAAGCTGCCGAGGTAGCGCGAAGCGAGGCTGCTCGACACCGCTGACCGTTACCTCTGGGTGTGTACTGGCGCTCTCAAGATGGAGGCCCGCCGACCGACCGGTCGACGCCTGCCCGAAGGAGCAGTACATGCACGGACGCACGACGGCGGGAACCCGAACCCGCGCGGCACTCGGATCGGCCGCGCTGCTGATCGCATTGTTCGGCCTGATCGCCGCTCCCACGGCCGGGGCAGCCACCTGCACGGTCTCGGGCACCGCGCTCATGTTCGTCCTGGATTCGGGTGAGGAGACCACTCTGCGCGTTGCCGGCCCGCGTGTCGGCATCGCCGGCGCGAACTGCCCCGGAAATCCGGGGCTGGCCGAGGTCTCCGCAATTACCGTGACAGGCGCCGCGGGCGCCGAGAAGCTCACGATCAGCGACCCAGCGAGCATCGCGCCCGGCCTGGGTGCCGAGCCGGGATCCGTTCCCGAGATCGAGATCAGCGTCGACCTGGGTGCCGGATCCGACACCGTCGAACTCGTGGGGTCCGGGGGCAACGACATCTACGTCGTCGGCGCCAACGGCATCGACCACAACAACGATGACGACACCGACGTGAACCTCGGCGGGGTCGAACGGGTCATCCTCGACGGCGCTGCCGGCAACGACACGCTCTCGGCGGCCGGCGATGCGAGCACGGGCGCCGCGTCCTCGCGGATGATGACCATCATTGGCGGCGTCGGCAACGACACGCTGCGAGGTGGCACTCGCAACGACGTGTTCCTGCACGAGCCGGGTGCCGATCTGGTGCTGGGCGGCGCCGGTACCGACACCATGAGCTACGCGGCCGCGACGGCGCGCGTGATCGTGTCGGTCGGCAATCGCCGCAACGACGGGCTCGTCGGGGAAGGCGACCACATCGGATCCGACATCGAGATCGTGCGCGGCTCGGCGTACAATGATCGCCTCATCGGCCATGCCGGTCGTAACACGTTCTACGGCCTCGGCGGAAATGACGTGCTCGCTGGCGGCAGCGGCAACGACGTGCTGCGCGGCGGAGCGGGCAACGACGTGCTCACCGGCGGGCTCGGCGTCGACACGTTGTTCGGTGATGCCGGTGCCGACACGTTCTTCACCAAGGACCTCGTTCGAGACCGGCTCTACGGCGGACCCGGGACCGATCGATCGCGCGCGGACCGCCTCGATCTGCGCATCGGCGTCGAGCGAGCGTTCTGATCCCGCACCGCTCGCATCGGCGCGAGCGGTCTGCTATCGTTCCCCGCCGATGCGGCTGTAGCTCAGTTGGCTAGAGCGTCTGCTTGCCATGCAGAAGGTCGTGGGTTCGAGTCCCATCAGCCGCTCCTGTGAAACCCTCGCTCCGGCGGGGGTTTTTCACGTTCCGAGGTCCCCTGATCGGATCGGTCCGATCGGTCGGAACTCCGAATCAAGGCGTGCGGCGTTTTCCCGATGGCTCCTGCATGGATCACAATGCCCAGCTCGCCGACCAGCCCGTTTCCCCAGTCCCCGACGCGCCTGCCGCCCACCTCACCGTCGCGCCGATCGCGCCGATCGAGCAGAACGCCTGGATCGACACCCGCACGATCCGCGGGGTGACGCGCACCGCGCTGCTCAACCGCATCGAGGCATTCGGAGCACGCGAGGTGCAGCAGCGCTCGTCGCAGGAGATCGCGTTCATCCTGCTCGCCATCGCGGTGGCGGCGCTCGTCGCGGGACCGGCCCTCGTGCCGCTCGTCGTGGCACTTCGCGGCGGACAGCTCTAGGCGACGCCGGAGACGCACCCGCGATGCATCACCCCCGACCACGACCCGGCAGCTGGACGCTGCTCGTCGCGCTGCTCGCGCTCGCGGGCTGGCAGGCGCCTGCAGGCGGCACCGCCCTGGGGCAACACGTCGATGCGCGCGTGGATGCGAGCCTGGCGCAGGCACGACGCGACGTCGAGCGGCTCGTACCGATCCGCCAGCAACGCGAGAAGCCGCCCACGACGCAGGTGAAACGCCCCACGCCACAGCCCTATCACCGCGACTTCCCCGCGGTGGCACGTCGCGCGGCGATCGCTGCCGGCATTCGTGATCCCGAGCTGTTCGTGCGACAGATCGCCGCGGAATCCGCCTATGAGCCATGCGTGCGCAGCAGCGCCGGCGCGCTCGGCATCGCGCAGATCATGCCCGACACGGCCGACAGCTGGAACGTGGACCCCCACGACCCGGACGAGGCGCTCGCGGTCGCGGCGCGACAGATGGCACGCTACGAGCGCCAGCTCGGGACCTACCGGCTCGCGCTCGCCGCCTACAACGCCGGACCCAACGCTGTGCGCCGCTACGGGGGCGTACCGCCGTATCCGGAGACGCGCGCCTATATCGCGCTCATCGGCGACAAGGGCAGGTCGCTCTCGTCGATGAAGAAGGTGTACTCGCTCCCCGGCGGTTACGACCGGACGTTCCAGCGCCGGCTCCGAGAGCTCGCCCAGGATGTCCGGCAGCGTGGCGGTCGGCTCACGGTCGTCGACGGCTGGCGCCCGTACAAGGAGCAGCTGCGTCTCTGGAACGAGGCGAAGCGCACCTACGGGGGTTTCCGCGGCGCAAAGGTATGGGTGGCGCCACCCGGGTGCTCGAATCACAATCGCGGCGTGGCAGCCGACCTGAAGGGCAGCCTCAAGCTCGCGCATCGGCTCGCGCCCAAGCACGGTCTGGTCTTTCCGATGGCTCGTGAGCCGTGGCACGTCGAGCTGCGCGGGCTCGACACGCAGTCGCGCTGATTCTGCAGCTTGGCGGCGACGACGGTCGCGCGGGCGATGCCCGTGCGCTATGGTTCGGCGAACGGAGGGGAGTATCCCGACATCCGCTGGTCGTCACTACGGCATTCGCCCGGCCACGGACCTCGCATCGTCACCACGTGACGAGACGAGGGGGAGAGACCTCCATCGACGTACACGTGTACCGATGGAGGACCCCGAATGGAAACCGTACCCCTGCTCGCATGGATCCTGCTCGCCGGCTTCGGCCTGGCGATGGTCGTGATCGACCTGTTCGTCGCCGGCACCCCAGGCAAGCAGATGACGTTCCGCAACTCGCTCGCATGGAGCATCGTCTGGTTCGTCGCGGGAGTCGGCTTCACGATCCCGGTGTGGATGTGGCTCGGCGGCGAGCGCGGCGGTGAATACCTCGCCGGCTACCTGATCGAGCGATCGCTTTCGCTCGACAACGTGTTCGTCTTCGCGCTCATCTTCGCCGGCTTCTCGGTGCCGCAGCACATCCGCCAGGCAGCACTCATGTGGGGCATCCTCGGAGCTATCGTGCTGCGCGTGATCATGATCTTCCTCGGTATCGAGCTGCTCGAGGCCGCGGGCTGGCTGCTCATCGTGTTCGGCGCGTTCCTCCTGGTCACGGGTCTCAAGATGTTCACCGCCAGCCATGACGAGATCGACCTCGACAAGAACCGCACGCTCAAGCTGCTGCGTCGCGTCGTGCCGATGACCGAGGACTACCACGGCAACAAGCTGACCATCCGCGAGAACGGCAAGCGCATCGCCACGCCGCTCGTCGCCGTGCTCGCAGTGATCGCCACGACCGATCTGGTCTTCGCGCTCGACTCGATTCCGGCGATCTTCGCGATCACCCTGGATCCGTTCATCGTCGTGGCTGCCAACGTCCTCGCGATCGCCGGTCTGCGATCGCTGTACTTCCTGCTCGAGGGCATGCTCGGCGAGTTCCGGTTCCTGCAGCCCGCGCTCGCGGTGCTGCTCGTGATCATCGGCGCCAAGCTCATCGCGGCAGAGTGGCTGCACTATCACCTGCCGACATGGGTCTCGCTGGCGCTCGTCATCGGCATCGTCGGCGGCGGCATCGTCGCGTCGCTGCTGTCGCCGGGCAAGGCTCACTCCGACAAGCTCGAGGAGGCCGAGGACCGAATCGCGCACGCCGACGAGGATCACCCCTTTGATGCCGACCAGCCCCACACCCCGGACGGCGACGACGGACAGCCGCTCGTCACCGATCGCGCCGCCGACTGAGGATTCTGCGGGGATCCCACACCCGAAGTGCCGGGTTCCACCGCTGACAGGGTCCAGTGCGGGGGAGAAGATGGGGGCATGACCCGTGCGCTCCGCACCACCTGGCCGATCACCCTGACGTGGCCGCTCGCCGCGCTCGGCGCGGTCGTCTCCGCAGTCGGTCTGTTCGCCGACTCGAGCTATGACGACGACGCGGCAGGCTGGGCGACCCAGGCTCGCGCGCAGGATGCCGTCGACCTGTTCGTCGTCCTGCCACTGCTCGTACTCGCCGGGCTCTGGCTGCGCCGGACGGGCTCCGTGCGCGCGCTCGTCATCTGGCTCGGCGCACTCGTGTCACTCGCCTATGCGTTCGCGATCTACGCGTTCGACATGAGCTACGGACCGCTCTTCCTGCCCTACGTCGCGTGCCTGGGCCTCTCCGCGTGGGCGCTCGTGGGCGGCGCCCGGCTACTCGATGCGCCCGCGCTGCACGAGCACATCGCCGGTCACCGCGACTCGCGAGCTGCGGGGCTGGTGCTCGCGGGCATCGCCACGCTCTTCTACGGGCTCTGGCTCTCGGTCAACGTTCCCGCGGCGATCGACGGTCGCGTACCGCCCGAGCTCGCCGAGCTCGGGCTGCCGACCAATCCAGTGCATGTGCTCGACATGGCACTGCTGTTGCCCGCATGCATCGTGGGAGGCATCGCCCTGTGGCGTGGCCGAAGCATCGGCGCCGTCCTCGTGCCGGTGCTGCTCGTCGCCCTGCTGTGCATCACCGCCGGCATCGAGATGATCTTCGCGTTCCAGTACGCCGACACACGCGATGCGACGATCCTCGCGCCGGCCGTCACGATGCTCGCGCCTGCGATCGCGGCAGGATGGTCGCTGCATCGCCTCCTGCGCCGCATCCCGTCCGTACTGACGATCGACCATGAGGAGCAGCCGTGACGACCGCATCCACCACGAAGCAGCGATCACGAGGTGGCGACCGGCCCTCGGGCAACGTCGCCGTCGGCGGCGGGATCTACGGCCTCGGATTCCTCGGTGCCGTGGTGTACCGCCTCCAGGAAGCGACCTCGTTCTGGGATGGCGTGCTCGGCGTCGGGCAGGCCGTATTCTGGCCTGCGTTCCTCGTCTACGACCTGCTCGGGTTCCTTGGCAGCTGACGACTGCGCACCACGAGCAGTGGTGAACCCGCGGAAATGCCTGCTCGTTCTGTACTTTGTTCCATGAGCGAAGCAGATACGGGCGCGCGCCGCGGCGCATTCTGCCGTCCTCAATGAATTTCGAAACACGTTACTGCTGGATGATTTTCGGATTCAAGGACATCTGCCGAAACTTCATTCGGCAGGGGTGGCACCGCTCCGAACATCGGACGATAGTGGTGTGCGTCGTGGCCCACGTGGGCCACGCCAGACATCAAGTGTCCTGATCATCATTCAGCAAAGGAAACTCCTGCAGCAGTTCCACCCCCATGCACTTCCGCAGACCAACGAGTTCGGCATGACCATGCCGATGCCGTTCGACCAGCCGATGCCGTTCGCGCAGCCGATGCCGTTCGCG